>NZ_CP014224.1:2055000-2397500 GCF_001697185.1 Wenyingzhuangia fucanilytica
TATATTTTCCACTATTTAAATATATGCTCATTATTTTAGTAGAATCAAAATAATGAGTGTACTGTATTCTTCCAGAGCCAAGGTTTTTAAACCCTTTTGTAAAATCTTTATATGTATTGAATCTCTTAAATTCTTTATCATCAAAACCAACTCCGTTGTCACTTATTTGAAGTTTAGAAAAAGTAAAACTTTGGTCTGTATTTTGAGTTGAATATATTTTTATTTCAATTTTTCCTTTGAAACCTTTGTTTATTTTTTCCTTTATTCGAATTGCTTCAAGTGAATTTGTAAATGCCTCATAAACTGGTTGTAACGAAACTTTCGAGCGATTAACATCTCTTATTACTCCTTCATAATAAACTCCATCTCCACTTATGTGTGTGTTATTTTCAAATTTCATTTTCAAATCTTAATAGATGATTAAAGTACGTTGATTTTCCTGAATTTTTTATGATTACGAATGTTTTTTTGGCTTGCAGGTAATTTGTTATATCAAATCTAAAAGTAATGATTTATATCAAATATTTCAGGTTATCACAACCTTTTATCCCTACAATTCTTATCAAAAGCCACTAGATTAAAAAGTTGTCTCATACGTGAACGAACTCTAGAACCGTAACGTTCATCAATTTCTTCTGCGTTGAGGTTCGTAGTAGCAAATGTTAGTTTTTTGTTTTGGAGGAATAAATCGTACCTGGAGAGTAATATTTCTCCCATGACATTACAATCTTGTCCAAAGTGTTTTCCATCAGGTTCTACTCCTAAATCATCAAAACAAAAAGAAAAGCTAGAACCGTATTTTTCTATCACCTCAAAACCTTTGCTATTGAATTGGAACGTTAAAAATCTACTTGGAATGACTTCGTAATTGATAACGTTTGGCGAAATATGTTTTAATAATTTCATCCAACTTGTTTTACCACATCCTACGGGTCCAGAAAGTAAAATTCCTTTGTTGGGATCTAGTCCGTATTTTTCACATTTTTTATAATCTCTGATAAAATACAAGCAAAGCTTGTAAAGTAAAAACATGTCATCTTCGTAGATTTTAAAGTTTTTTCCAAAGGTTAATCTTCCTTTGTAGTTGAGGTAGGCTACAATTTTATCAAAATCGTAGTGGATGATGTTGTTTTCTATGGTTCCTAATTCGAATAGGGTTTCTTTTTCGTGTATGATGTGTGGGTGCATAGAGTTGTTTTTAAATTTTTATTTCACTACGTTCATTTTGTCTTGACACAAAACGAACCAAAAAGTCAAGACTTCAAGAACATTTCTAAAATGCTATTCTCATTTTCTAAAGAAAAAGAACTCACTACTTCCTGAAATAAATTCAGGATTTCGTTCAGACATCTTTTTCTTTTACGAAAATTTCAAATCCATTTTTACGAAATAACCTTGTATGTCATTTGTTACAATATTTTCATTTTTTAAAATCGGCCGGAACTTTTATTTTTTGAAAAAAAATTGCTCATAATGGTTGGCTATAATCTTTGTCATTTTCAATTTTTAAATAATCAGAATTTTGATTTTCCTGTTTATAATGTTTATTACGTTTTATATGTTTATTATGTTTATAATAAGATACCAGTGCTTGTCCCACATCTTGTTCCACTACCTGTCCCACATCTTGTCCCACTACTTGTCCATTACTAGTCCAAAAATTGTACATGTTTACTTCGCTACTTTTAAATGGATTTTGAGAGGGTTTATATTTGATAAATTTCCATTTATTTAAATCACGAATACATTTGTGATAAGTTGTTTTTGAACCAATTTTTGCCATAATCATGACTTCGTTTCTGTTTACATAAAAAGGAGTTTGAAACCTATTTACATTCCACAATTGAAACAAAGCCATGTATAGACTGATATGTGTTGGATTAAAGCGTTGGTCATCAATTGTTTTATCATAAAAAACCTTTAAGTGTTTTATATAATTGACTTCTGACATCATCATTCTAGTGTTTTACTTTATTCTCCTCCATTACTTTCTGAATTTCTTCAGCATCGTAATAAATAATTCCTCCAATTTTGGTATAAGGTAAAGTTCCATTGATTCGAAGTGTTTGTAATGTTCCTGGACTTACTTGAAGCAGTTCCATAATTTCATTAGATTTTAAATACTTCTTGTTTTTGGTTGTTGAATTTGATTCAAGTAGTTTTTTAAAAGCTTCTAATAGTTCAGTTTTAAATTCTCTTAAATCATCCGTCGTAATAATTGCTGTTGGCATAATTTTACAATTTTAATGGTTAACTAATAGTTTGATTTGACTTTCGTTTTCCAAAATTGCAACGCTTTGATGAATTTTATTCGGTAGTTTTCAGAACTACCGAATAAAATTTTAAAAAAATGAAAACCTCAACGTTTTCAAGGGTTGAGGTTTTTTTGATATTGTATAAAGGATGAAAAAAGGTGAATTCGGTAGTTCCAAAAAATACCGAATATTAAAAATCATCAACTTCTAATTTTAAAATTAAATTTGAAGATAAGTTTGATAAGAATTTTGTTTGATTCTCTTGTCTGTTTTTAATCTCTCCAAAAGTTTTATAATAATTCCCAAGGTTGACATTAAATAGTTTGCCAAAAACATCGGTGATTTCTTTAATTTGAGTATCTCCGCCATTTATAGCCCCTGTTACTTTTAAAGCATATATAAGCTCAACTAAGTCTGTTTTTGAAGCTGTCCAAGTAAAGTTTTCCGCAATAGAATTGTTATCAATAGTATTATAACATCCTGCCTCGAAATTAGATAAACAATAAAGCTCTTGTTTGAAATAGGTTGAAAGTAATTCATAGGTAACTACCTCACATGTCAATAGATCATGTGAGGTTGTAAACTCTGGGTCAGTATCTGCATAATCAGATTGTGAAAATAAAGCTAATTGTTCGTTTCCTCTAACAAAATACTTATCATCCAAAGAAGTTTGTTCTTGTTTTATGTACCTGTAAAAGCTTTGATTTCTTTTCTTTTTATTCTCTAATAATCTTAGCTCTTTAAGAATATACTTCTTTTGTTTTTCAATGGATACAAAGGGTTGTTCTGCCTTATATGACAGCTGAATTTTGAAAAATTTTATCTGTCCACAAATACTAGGTTTTATTTTTTTAAAAAACGTAATCTCCTCTTGTGTATTTTCAAATGATAATGTTCTAACATAAATTCTAATTTGATGCAAATGATGTTTTGCTTCTTTAAGTTTTAGTTTTAATTCCTCTTCTTTTTTAAGGTGCTTACTTTCAATTTTTTTTAATGTGTTTTCGTAATTTTTCACTAAATCTAATATCTTTTTCATAGAATTATTTAAATTTTTGCATGTGAAAATATTTAAAAACATCACAAATAAAATACTACCTGTGTTTTTACGCAGCTAAAAACAATCAAACAGCTATAAAATACTCAAGTTGATTATTATGAAACTCTTTGTATATGAGGCTTGTAAGAGAATTTTTCTTTAAGAATATTCATGTCTTCACTTACTTTTTTATCTACAATTTTTGCGTAAATCTGGGTAGTTGTAAGCTTAGTGTGACCTAACATTTTTGATACCGTTTCTATTGGAATTCCGTTAGATAATGTAACCGTAGTTGCAAAGGTATGACGTGCCATGTGAAAGGTTAAGTTTTTAGTAATTCCACATACATCAGCTATTTCTTTTAGGTAGCTATTTAGCTTCTGATTGGAAATAGTTGGTAGTAATATATTTGAATGTAAAACACGTAAGTTTTCGGAATATGAATTTATGATGTTTTCAGCAAGTTCTAACAATGGAACTTTTACAGGAGTTCCTGTTTTTTGTCTTTTGGTTATTATCCAATTGCCTCCATCAATACCTATTACAATGTTATCTGGAGTTAAATTTTTAATATCTATATAAGCTAAACCTGTATAGCAGCTGAATAAAAATAGGTCTTTAACCAATTGTAATCTTTCAATTCTTGAATGATAGTTTTGAATACTCTCTAATTCATATTCTGTTAAATATTCTCTTTGTTTCTTTATGAAAGTAGGAGAGAACCTAATAAAAGGGTCTTTGTTAATCCATTCCAGTTCAACTGCCATCTTTATCATTTTACGGAGTCTTTGAATGTGTTTCATAACTGTATTATTTTCAATTGCATGTTGACCGTTTGTAGGTTGATAATTACGTAAATAGGATTCATAACCTAACAAAAATTGATAATCCAATTGCTTGAGGTATAAATCGGTAGTTTTTAGTAGTTCATTTACATATAAAAAAAGATACTTTTGGGAAGTCTTGTAACTACGTAAAGTGTTTTTATGGATTTTTTTCTCAACAAATTGATTGTGATATGATACTAAATCTTGTAAAGTTTTATGTTTTTGGTCGGTACCTAAATACCTTGCTTTAACTAATTGTGCAGTAATTAGTTTCTCTTCAAGTTCTAACTCTCTATAAGCTTTTGCAATTTTAGATTCTTCTTCTTTAAGAAATTGATTTAACATCCTTGCTTCATTAGAATTACCTCTAACTTTAGATTTATAATAATCCCAAGAATCGATTTTAATTTTCTTGTTTAAACTAATATTAGCTCTTTTAGAATTAATTGTGATTCTAAAATAAATAATAGCAAAACCAGGTTCTACATTTTGAGTATACAACCAGGTAAGTAATGAATAAGTGTTTGATGATACCATAGTAATCGTCTTTTGTGGTGAAACAATAGGACGAAAGTCAAGTCAAACTAATAGTATCTTTTTAATGTAAAGAGGTTAGTAATTTTAAGCTTTAAATTATACTAACCGAAATACTTACCTAATATATAAAATATTTTGTTTTGTATTCAAATCAGCATAAATAAAAAAACCTTATAAACATAATGTTTATAAGGTTTTGGAAGAGATTAACTTTTCTCTTGCGGTCTGGACGGGACTCGAACCCGCGACCCCCTGCGTGACAGGCAGGTATTCTAACCAGCTGAACTACCAGACCGTTGCTGTTAGCGGTTGCAAATATACAACTAAATCACAGTTGTGCAAAGGCTTTACAAGCTTTTTTTTGTTTTTTTTATCATAAAAAACTTAGCTTATTAATTTTCAGAATTTTACGCATAAAAAAAGATTACCAATGGTAATCTTTTTTTATATCTATATAGAGAAAGTTTTAAATAGCTGCATCAATTTTTGCTGCATATGTAGCCTTTGGAGCTACTCCTACTTGTTTATCCACTACTTCTCCTCCTTTAAATACTAATACTGTTGGAATGTTACGAACACCATATTTTGCTGCAAATTCTTGGTTTGCATCAACATCTACCTTTCCAACAACAGCTTTTCCTTCATATTCAGCAGTTAACTCATCAATGATTGGAGCAACCATTCTACATGGTCCACACCATGCAGCCCAAAAATCTACCAAAACTGGCTTATCTGACTGTAATACTACTTCTTCAAACGTTGCATCTGTAATTTCTAATGCCATAATTTTATTTTTTTAATGTTTTACTTTATTCTTTATAGTTAACAAAAATATACAATTATTCAACTAATCAAAGTTTTATATAATCGCTTTTGCTTATAGGTCTATCAATCATTTTGATACTTACAAAAATTCTATTCTTCTGCCATATTAGGACTCAACCAACGTTCTGCTTCTGTATTTGTTAAACCTCTTCTATTTGCAAAATCATGTACTTGTTCTTTGGTTATTTTACCTAAACCAAAATAGCGAGCGTCTTTGTGTGCAAAATAATGTCCAGAAACCGATGCTGTTGGGAACATTGCTAAGCTATCTGTTAACTCAACCCCAATATTTTCTTTTACATTTAACAAATCCCATAATTGTCTTTTCTCTGTATGATCTGGACAAGATGGATATCCTGGTGCAGGACGAATACCTTGATAAGACTCTTTAATCAACTCTTCGTTAGATAAATCCTCTCCTTTAGCATATCCCCAATCTTGTTTACGAACTTTATCATGTAAATATTCTGCAAAGGCTTCTGCAAATCTATCCGCCAAAGCTTTTACCATAATACTATTGTAATCATCTAAGTTTTGCTTGTACTCTTCAGCTTTTTCTTCAACACCAAATCCTGCTGTTACACAAAATGCACCAATATAATCTTCTACACCGCTATCTTTTGGAGCAATATAATCAGACAAAGCAATATGTGGTTTTCCTGCTGCTTTTTTAGATTGCTGACGTAAGGTTAGCATGGTCTGAATGGTTTCTGCACGATTATTATCTGTATAGATTTCTATATCATCAGCATTCACCGTATTTGCAGGAAACAATCCATAAACCGCTTTGGCTACAAACCATTTTTCTTTTACAATTGTATCCAACATTGCTTTGGCATCCTTGTACAAATCTTTGGCTTGTTCTCCTACAATTTCATCTTCTAAAATTGCCGGAAATTTACCATGTAACTCCCACGATTGAAAGAATGGAGTCCAATCCATAAATGGCAACAACTCTTCTAACGGTAAATTATCGATAACCTGAACCCCTATTTTATTAGGTGCATATACAGTTTCTGAATTAAAGTCTAACTTATAATTATTAGCTCTAGCTTCTGCTAATGGTAAATACACTTTTTTACGAGCTCGATTTAAAAATCCATCACGAACCTTATCATACTCTGCGTATGTTTTATCTTTAAATGCTTGAGAAATCTTTTTATCCTCTCCAATTAACGTACTCGTAACTGGTACAGAACGCGAAGCATCTAATACATGAACTACTCCACCATCATACTCAGGAGCTATTTTAACAGCTGTATGTGCTTTAGATGTTGTAGCACCACCAATCAACAATGGAATGGTAAAATTCAATCGCTTCATTTCTTTGGCAATGTGAACCATTTCATCTAAAGATGGCGTAATTAAACCACTCAATCCAATCACATCAACTTTTTCATCAATAGCTGCTTGCAATATTTTTTCGGGCGGAACCATTACCCCTAAATCTACAATTGCATAATTGTTACAAGCCAACACTACTCCTACAATATTTTTACCAATATCATGAACATCTCCTTTTACAGTAGCTAATAGCACTTTACCTTGTGGTGGACTGTTTTCATCTTTAGCAGCTTCAATAAACGGCATTAAATGAGCCACCGCTCTTTTCATTACACGAGCTGATTTTACAACTTGTGGCAAGAACATTTTTCCTTCACCAAACAAATCTCCAACAACTCCCATTCCAATCATTAAATGACCTTCTATAACTTCTAAAGGCTTTTCAACCGTTAAACGAGCTTCTTCAACATCTTCTACAATAAACTGGTCTATTCCTTTTACCAATCCATGGGTAATTCTATCTTGTAAAGGCAATTCTCTCCAAGCTAGTTTTTGAGCTTCAGATTTTTTTTCTCCTTTAAAACTTTCTGCAAAATCTAATAATCTTTCGGTAGCATCATCTCTTCTATCTAAAATTACATCTTCTACATGTTCTAATAAATCTTTAGGAATATCATCGTAAACTTCTAGCATCGCTGGGTTTACAATTCCCATATTCATTCCTTTTTGGATAGCATAATACAAAAACACAGAATGCATTGCTTCACGCACAGGATTGTTTCCTCTAAATGAGAAAGAAACATTACTAACCCCACCACTTACACTTGCATTTTCTAAATTGGTACGTACCCAATGAGTAGCCTCAATAAAATCGATAGCATTTCTTCTATGCTCCTCCATTCCCGTTGCTACAGGAAATATATTTAAATCAAAAATGATATCTTCTGATGGAAAACCACATTCATCAACCATAATTCGGTATGAACGTTCTGCAATTTCTATTCTTCTATCATAAGTATCAGCTTGTCCTTCTTCATCAAAAGCCATTACAATAACAGCTGCTCCGTACATTTTAAGCTTACGAACTTGTTCTTTAAAGTTCTCTTCACCTTCTTTTAAAGAAATAGAGTTTACCACACACTTACCTTGTACCACTTGTAATCCAGCTTCTATGATATCCCACTTAGAGGAATCAATCATAATAGGTACACGAGCAATATCTGGCTCTGCCATGATTAAGTTTAAGAAGCGAACCATTGCCTCTTTTCCATCAATCAAACCATCATCCATGTTAATATCAATGATTTGAGCTCCCCCTTCTACCTGATGTAATGCTACTGCTAAGGCTTCATCAAATTTTTCTTCTTTGATTAACCTTAAGAACATTTTAGATCCTGCTACATTGGTACGCTCTCCTACATTGATAAAATTCATATCCGGTCCTAAAACCAAAGGTTCTAGTCCTGATAACTTCATGTATTTTGTTTGTTTTATTTTGCTCATTACTTTCGCTTAGTATTGAGTACTGAGTATTTAGTACTAAGTCTCAATATTATAACTATATTATTTCGTACAAAGTTGCTCTGCAACTTTTCTAGGCTCCGCTTTGGCCGCAATATCTGCAATAGCTTTAATATGTGCTGGTGTTGTACCACAACAACCTCCAATAATATTAATTAAATTCTTATCTAAATACCCTTGAATTTGAGAAGCCATTTGTTCAGGAGTTTCATCATATTCACCAAACGCATTTGGCAATCCAGCATTTGGATGTGCAGATACTCCATATTGAGTATTACTTGAAATAGCTTCTAAGTGAGGAACCAAAGCATCTGCTCCTAAAGCACAGTTTAACCCAACACTCAACAAAGGGATATGAGAAACTGAAATTAAAAAAGCTTCAGCAGTTTGACCTGATAAAGTTCTACCCGAAGCATCGGTAATTGTTCCACTTAACATAATAGGCACATCAATACCTCTTTCTTCTTTAACTTCTTCAATAGCAAATAAAGCTGCTTTTGCATTTAAAGTATCAAAAACTGTTTCTACTAACAAGACATCGCAACCTCCATCTAATAAAGCTTCTGTTTGTTGTTTATATGCAATGCGCAATTCATCAAAAGTTACTGCTCTATAACCAGGATCATTTACATCTGGTGACATACTTAGCGTTCGGTTTGTTGGCCCTATAGAACCTGCTACAAAACGTGGCTTGTGTGGTTCCTTAGCAGTAAACTCATTTGCTACTTCTTTGGCTATTTTTGCAGATTCATAGTTTAACTGATATACATAATCTTCCATTTCATAATCTGCCATGGCAATAGTTGTACTAGAAAATGTATTGGTTTCGGCTATATCTGCTCCCGCTTCAAAATACTTTGCATGTATTTCTTTAATGGCAGTTGGTTGGGTGATAGACAACATATCATTATTCCCTTTTACAGAAACATGCCAGTCTTTAAACTGTTCTCCTCTATAATCCTCTTCGGTAAATTTGTATTGCTGAATCATGGTACCCATAGCACCATCTAACACTAAAATTCTTTTCTTTATTTCTTCTCTAATATCTGCCATAATTTTTCTTTGGCTAATGGGTCGGAATTATAGAAAATTCTTACCTATTATTTTGACTCGCAAATATAAGGTTTATCACTTTAATTAAAGAAAGGTTTAGTTGTTTATCTTAAAAGCAAATACACAAACAAAATCACTATAGTGTTTAAAAGTAAAATCACTTTATTTAAACATTTATCAAAGTGTGTTTAAATAAAGTGATTCCATTAAAAATGTAGTTTGTTACAAAATATAAAACAATCCTACGTAACCGCTAAAAATAAAGGGAGTTTTGTCATTATACAAATCTATCAAATCTCCTCTCATCCTATAATTGGATGTTAAATTTAGCCCAAAATTTTGACTAATTAAATACCTTAACTCAGCATTTATAGACGTGGTAAAAGCATCAGATTTTTTAGCTAAATCTCTTCTAATATACCCAGCGTCTAATCCAATTAGCCCAATCATATTGTTTAACATAGATGAAACTGTAGTTAAGTCCATTTTATAGTTATACAACACACCTGCACTGGTATATTCCATTGCAGAAAACTTTTCAAAATACAATCCTAATTCATTATTAGCATTACCTCTTGAGGCTTTAATTAAAAAATTTAAGGCACCTTTTTCACTGTCGGCATAAGGGCCATTAACCAACATAGTTGGATCTAAAGAAACTTGAACAATTCCTTCTTTTTGAGCAAACAGTTGTAACGAAGCAACAATCATTACAACCAACAACAACAAACGTATCTTCATAGCATTAAAGATTTGTTCATTATTCCACTAATGAAATAATCTATTTTTCTTACATATATACTTTATTTAAATAATGAAATAATGAGGTTAATTAATAGGTTAATAAGTATACCTTAATATAGGTAAAATAATTCCCCCATTAAAAAACAGCTGTAAACAAACGCCACCACACCTACAAGAAACAACTATAAACCAATAGATTAACTCATAAAACTATTTGTTATTTTTAATTATATAAACAATAAACAGTAATATTTTATTTGCAATAAACTATCATTAAACACAAAAACGGGATAGATTTAAATTAACAAATGTTAAATACTAGAAGATAAACAGGAAATAATAATTTATAAAAACTTAAACTATTGTATTATAGCCTGTTGGATTAACTGCTGAATTTTAGTTCTAATATCCTTTTGACCAAGTAAATTATTATCCATACTTGGATAGGTTCTATTAGAAATAAATACATATATCAATCCTGATTCAGGATCCGCCCAGGCAAAAGTACCTGTGAACCCACTGTGACCAAAACTTTTATCAGAAACGCAGTTGCAAGTATTAAGAACTTTAGGGTCAAAAGATGGTTTATCTAAAATTAAAGCCCTTCTGTTATCTCTATTAATAAAATATGATTTGTTGAAGTTATCAAATGTATTTGATTTGAAAAATTTACGATTTCCATAAACACCTTTGTTTAAATATAACTGCATCATTTTAGCTACATCGTTGGCATTTCCAAAAAGCCCTGCATTTCCTGTAACACCTCCAAACATTGCCGCTGCCATATCATGAACATTTCCTTTCAATTTTTGATACCTATAATATTGATCATCCTCTGATGGAACTATACTATCTTTATGATATTTATTTAACGGAGTATACAGCAACTTATCAGCCCCTAAATAATTGGTGAAATTTTCAGCTAACAACACATCCATAGTCTTGTGGTAATGATTTTCTAATACTTTTTTAAATAGCAAAAAAGGCAAACCACTATACTTATAATCTCTTTTATCTCTTAGAGGCGTTATTTTAATTTCTTGATAAATACTATCTATATATTCATTTTTTAAAAACAAACTATCTGCAATTTTAACATCATAACCATTGCCTTTAACTTTAGTGTACCATTTTTTCATGGGTTGATGAGAAACACTATCTAAAGTTTTTAAATAAAAAGGAAGCCAAGCTTTTAATCCAGACTGATGCGCAAACATATCTATTACTAACAAATCACCTAGAGGACTGTCTTTATACATGGGCAACAAATCTCCTAAAGTATCATCTAAATGATAGACACCATCTTCAAAAGCCTTTAAATACAAGGGAAATGCTCCTAGTATTTTGGTTAACGATGCCAAGTCGTACATAGAGTTGTTATTTACTTTTTGTTTTTTTTCATAAGTATAATAACCATACGATTTTTCAAAAACAACCTTATTGTTTTTTGCTACCAAAACTTGTAATCCCGGAGACATTTTATCAGAAATCACATATTCTGCAATAGAATCAATTTTTGATAATTTAACGCTATCCATCCCCTCCTCTTCTGGAGTTCCATATTGCAACCTGTTGATGGATTTAGTAACTACTCCACTCCCAACACTAAATTGTTTAGATACAGAAACTGGTAATTTTCCTAAAAAAGGAAGAGCCCCAAATATCTGTTGTGCAGCTACAGATTGAAATACCGAATTGTTTTGATAAGCAACAATAACATTTGATATATTATTAAAACCATTTAGTTTTAGCAAAGCATAAGGACTTGCAAAAACTGTTAAAATTACCTTTTTGTGTTTTGCTATCTGATTGATTAAATAGATATCAGATTTAGAAATTTCATATGATTTCCATGGAGTCGCATCAGATTTATGCACACCTATAACAACAGTATTATACTTTTCTAATTTATTTTTATAGTTTGATTGATTTACCCCCTTTACAACTGAAACCGATTTGTATTTATCAATTGTTTTAACAAATTCACTACTACTTTCATCTCCAAGAGAAATAGAAGCTATACTCAAAGTATCTAATCTAGTTAAAGGCAAAAAATCATCATTATTTTTTACCAAAGTAATAGCGTTTTCTGCTATTTTTTTAAATAACAAATCATCCTTTTGGGTATGTATTCTTTGTTGAAGATTAGCCGTTTTCAATAATTCTAAATTATTTAAGCCCGTCCAATATTTAGCTTGTAAAACCTTTACAACAGAACTATCTAATCTAGTTTCAGACACCAAACCATCATTAATCGCTTTACGAATAGTAGCTATTCCTTTTTCAACATCTACAGGAATTAACAACATATCATTACCGGCTCTTAAAGCTTCTAAAGCCACACTATCAGCAGGCATATAATTTGCAACCCCTTTCATATTTAAAGCATCAGTAAAAACCAATCCTTTAAAACCTATTTTGTTTTTTAATAAATCTGTAATTACTCTTTTTGAAATTGAAGTAGGCCTACCTTTTTCCGTTTTTAAAGCAGGAACATCTAAATGAGCCACCATTACACTAGCTAAATTTGACTTTGCCAATTGTTTGTACGGATACATCTCAATGCTATCCAATCTATTGATATCAAAATTCACGACAGGCAGTGTCTTATGAGAATCTGCTGCTGTATCACCATGACCAGGAAAATGTTTGGCATTTGCTAAAACACCTACGCTCTGCATTCCTTTAATAAATGCTATAGATTTTTGAGTTACATTTTCTCTATCTTCTCCAAAAGAACGGTTCCCTATAATTGGATTTTTAGGATTTGTATTGATGTCTACCACTGGTGCAAAATTGATATGAACCCCAACTTCTTTACAATGAATCCCTATTTGCTTTCCTACTTGATATATCAGTGAATCGTTTTGAACAGCTCCTAAAGTCATGTTCCAAGGAAATGCAAATGATGGTTTGATACGCATAGACAATCCCCACTCTCCATCAAAACCAACTAGTAAAGGAACTTTACTTTTAGACTGATAATCGTTATACAGATTAACTTGTTTCTCAGGACTTCCTTGCATAAAAATTAATCCACCTACATGATACTGCTCAATTAAATCAGTAATTTCTTTCTTATGCAAATCGTCTTTATTGGAATATGCTTGTACCATAAACAGTTGACCTATTTTTTCATCTAAAGTCATTTTAGACAACAAGGTATCTACCCAAACTTTTTGAGCAAAACTATCTTTAGCCACTAAAGGTTCATCAACAGTTATACTTGTTTCATTTGAGTTTTGAGCAAATAAAGTCAGACCAAATGAAACAAATAGTAGAAAAGTATATTTCATAAAAGTGATTATCTAATTAAAAAAGCGAGCATGCCAACTTTGTTTTGCAGGCACTTCCCACATAGTATTAACTCCTTTAATAGAGTTTACCATATTATTGAATACTATGGTATCTGCATTTACTATACCAGATTTTGCTAAATGCGTAAAATCTGACATAGGCACAACTTTTATCTCATCACTTTCTTTATAAGCAATCGCCAATTTATTAAGCATATCTACCTTTAATTGTACTTGAATTTGCTGTACTAATTTTACAGAAGCATCTATAGAACACCCAGACACTTCTACAAAATCTTGATCTACTGCAATAATTAAAAATTGATCATACAAAATAGTAAAGCTACCACGAACATTTTCTCCATGTCTAGTCCATTGCTCTACAAAATCAGTAGTCATTTTATTAATTTTCTCTATTTCTTTCTCTTTAAACTTTCTATTTGATTGATATACCCAAACACGAGAAGTTTCTGGTAAAGTTTGATATGGAACGTACATAATTATTTTAATTTATTGTTTAAAGATTTTAGTCTAATATTGGTTAAAACCTTTTTAGTGTATAACGGAAAATCCGCATTCATAATCCAATTATAATAGCCTGGATTCTCAGCTAAAACCTCTAACACTGTTCTATTCTTATATTTTCCGAATGTAAAAATCTCTACATCATCATCATTAAACTGAATAAAACCTGCAAAATCTGCTCTTTTTTGATGAGAGGAATAACTACTTAATTCATTTACAGTTGTACCTATGTCGTCGTATTTTTCTATTTGAGCTAACAAAATTTCATAAGTAGCATTGGTATCTGCTTCGGCAGAGTGCGCCCCTTCTAAGTCTTTTCCACAATAAAATTGATATCCCGCACTTAATGTTCTTTGTTCCTTTTTATGGAAAATTGTTTGAACATCAACAAATTTTATATTTGTTAAATCAAAATCTACTTCTGCTCTTAACATTTCTTCAGCCAATAATGGAATATCAAATCTATTTGAATTAAACCCTGCTAAATCACATCCTTTAATCAACTCATAAACCTTAGGAGCTAATTCTTTAAAAGTAGGCTCGTTTGCTACTTTTTCATTTGTAATTCCATGAACCTCAGAAGCCCCTTTTGGTATCTCTACTTCAGGGTTCACCAACCAAGTTTTACTTTCTTTATTTCCATTAGGAAACACTTTAAGTATTGAGATTTCTACTATTCTATCTGATGCTATATTAACACCTGTTGTTTCCAAATCAAAAACAACAATTGGTCTATTTAGTTCTAAATTCATGTGATTATTATAAGGTAAGTAAATTTAAAAAAATCAATGAAAAGACTTAAATTTATAGACACTAATTCCTAAATTGTTTTAACTCATGTACAAACTCTTTACTTACGGTACATTACAAGATGAAACTGTGCAACAAATGCTTTTTAATAAAAAAATAAAAGGTATTCCCGATTCAATTATTGGGTTTGATAAAAAAGAAATAAATCTAGAAGGAAATATTTACCCAATACTAATCAAAAACCAAAAATCATTAGAAAAAATAAAAGGAACATGTTACAATTTATCTGAATCTGACATTCTTATTTGTGATGAATACGAGGGATGTGAATACAAAAGAATTACAACTAAATTAACCTCTGGAATTAAAGCTTGGGTTTATATCTCTTCCAAAGAATAAAACACACAAAAACACCGTTAAACGATAAAAAACACCCATTCAACGACACAAAACAACCATTCACCGAAAAACAAGAAGCATAAAACACAATAGATGTACATTTGAAATACAACAACTTTTTCATAGCAATCGCTTTATATTTTGAGATATATAAAGAGAGAAAAGGGTTTAGTTGAAACATAGCAACAAATTCTTCAACTAAACAAACAGTTACTTAACTGTAACAAAAACTCAAATGTATTACATACATTAAGCCTCAGATTTTTCTGAGGCTTTTTTTATCCCTAAAACTTTTAACCTAAATTCAACTAAACCTAAAAAAAACACCATTCATCGACATTAATCAACCAATGAACGAATACATTAAAATAAAACTTAACAACAGTCGTAATTTAGCAGCAACAACTTTTTCATAGCGATACTTCTAAGTAGGTTTGAATATTTAGAAGATTAATGTTTAGTTATTCTCATAGCAAACAATTACTTAACTAAACAAACTATTTCAAACGCAAAAGCCCTTTACTTTCGTAAAGGGCTTTTAAATTTATATATTATGAGAATTAAATATTTGCTTCTCCTAATTCTTTTAACTTTTCGGTATTCTCAGTCAACTTTAATTCATCAATAATTTTATGGATATCACCATCAATAATTTTTGACAAATCATATAGCGTTAAACCAATTCTATGTTCAGTTACACGACCTTGTGGATAGTTATAGGTTCTAATCTTTGCTGATCTATCTCCAGAACTTACCATTGTTTTTCTTTGAGCAGCATCAGCTTCTAATTTTTTTGCCAATTCCATTTCATAAATACGAGAACGCAACACCTTCATGGCCTTATCCTTATTCTTATGCTGAGATTTTTGATCCTGACATTGTGCTACAATTCCTGTAGGAATGTGAGTTAAACGTACGGCTGAATACGTAGTGTTTACCGATTGCCCCCCAGGTCCTGAAGAACAGAAATAATCTACACGTACATCTGCATTGTTAATTTGCACATCAAACTCTTCTGCTTCTGGTAAAACCATTACAGTTGCTGCCGAAGTATGTACACGTCCTTGTGTTTCAGTTTGTGGCACACGTTGTACACGGTGTACTCCAGACTCAAACTTTAAGTCTCCATAAACATCATCACCAGTTACACTAAAAATAACTTCTTTAAATCCTCCTGAAGTTCCTTCAGCTATATCTTCAACCTCTGTTTTCCAACCTCTAGAGGCTGCATACTTAGTATACATTCTGTACAAATCTCCTGCAAAAATACTTGCTTCATCACCACCCGTACCTGCTCTAATTTCTACAATAACATTTTTAGCATCTTCTGGATCCTTTGGAATCAACATAAATTTTATTTCCTCTTCTAACTGAGGAATTCTTTCAGTTCCTTCTTCCAACTCCATTTTTGCCATCTCTACCATTTCAGCATCAGACCCATCGGCTATAATTTCTTTGGCTTCAGTTATATTAGAAAGTAAATTTTCATATTCATTTCCTTTCTCTACGACTTTACTTAAGTCTTTATATTCTTTATTAAGTTTAGCGTAACGTTTTTGATCAGAAATAATATCTGGTTGAATAATCAAATCTGACACTTCATCAAAACGTTGCTTAACAATTCTTAACTTTTCTAACATGTTACATTTTTTGTAGAACGCAAAATTACAATTTAAAATTGAAATGCCGAAGTTTATTCACACACGTAAAGCAAGGAAAAGCATAAAAAAAAATCCCAAGACAAAAGTCTTGGGATTTAGTCGCACTAAATAAACTAAGATGTTAAGCTTATCGTAATCTATCTACAGATTTTACGAGATCTTCATCCTTCCTAATTGCCTTGTTCGCCATGACTAGCAAAACAATATTAACAATCGGAAAATAAATCCCAATACCTTTCTCAGAGATTTGAGTCTCTCCAGATAATGTTAGAGATAAATACATCAATACACTTAATAAATAGAAGTTGATCAGAATATTTAATCTGTTTACAACAAATTGATTTTGTCTTTTTTTATAGCTAAAAACAGCTACTAAAGACATCAATGCTGATAATACAAAAAACACTCCTACTGATTTTACAAGAACTGAGTTATACATAATAGTGTTTGTTAAAAACAAGCTAACACCATCATTTAGAGTAAAAAAAGAAAAAAAATTAGTCAATACTCCTGTAATAACAAATACAGATAACAAATATAATGTTTGAATTCTTTGAATCATACTCTCTTTAAATAACGATTACAAATTTACATTTTCTTTTTATTTATAAAGACTTTGTCTGCTAAAAAAAAAAGCTATATTTGTCTTACATAATTAAACATTTATAACAGAAACACTTACCTGTTATATTATTTCAATTTTAAAACAAACAATTTTCTCTTAAATACTATCTATTCCCATTTTAAGAGATTTTAATATTCATTATATACATTTTAAATGTTCGAAATTTCTCAATTAAAAGCAAAAACTCTTGCGGATTTACAAGAAATTGCAAAAACAATTGGATTAAAAAAAACAAGCCAACTAAAAAAGTTGGATTTGATTTACAAAATTCTAGATGAGCAAGCTGCTCACGAAGCTGCCAAGCAAGTCAATACTCAAAAACAAGCTGAAGAAAACAAACCAACTCCTGTTAAAAAAGCTAGAGTAGCTAGAAAACCTAAATCAACTCCTGTAACAACTCAAGAAACAGCTACAGAAGAAATAGTAGAAGAAAAAGAAGTTGTAAAAACAAAGGAAAGAAAACCTAGAGCTACAGAGAAAACTCAAGAAAAAAATCAAGAGAAACCTCAAAAGGCTCCAAGGAATAACCACAAAAACAACGAGGGTAAAAACACTGAGAACAAAGGAAATAATAATCCTAACCAGCCTCAAAACAACAACCCTAACAATCCTCCTAGAAACAATAAAAACAACCCTAGAAACAACAAAAACAACAAAGGTAAAAGTCTTAAAGACCCTAACTATGAGTTTGATGGTATTATAGAAAGTGAAGGAGTGTTAGAAATGATGCCAGATGGATATGGATTTTTAAGATCTTCTGACTACAACTACCTATCTTCTCCAGATGATGTTTATGTATCTCAATCTCAAATAAAATTATTTGGATTAAAAACAGGAGATACCGTAAAAGGAAATGTTAGACCTCCAAAAGAGGGAGAAAAATACTTTCCATTAATTAGGGTTTCAAAAATTAATGGATTATCACCTAAAGAAGTTAGAGATCGTGTTTCTTTTGAACACCTAACTCCCCTTTTCCCAGATGAAAAATTTAATTTATCTGGAGGTAGAAGCTCATTATCTACAAGAATTATGGATTTATTTGCCCCTATTGGAAAAGGGCAACGTGGTATGATTGTAGCTCAACCAAAAACAGGTAAAACAATGTTATTAAAAGACATTGCTAATGCCATTGCCTCTAATCACCCTGAGGTCTATCAATTAATTTTATTGATTGATGAAAGACCTGAAGAAGTTACAGACATGCAACGTAGTGTTCGTGGTGAAGTTGTTGCTTCTACTTTTGATGAACCAGCAGACAAACACGTTAAAGTAGCTAATATTGTTTTAGAAAAAGCAAAACGCTTAGTAGAATGTGGACATGATGTTGTGATTCTTTTAGATTCTATTACTCGTTTAGCAAGAGCATACAACACTGTAGCACCTGCATCTGGTAAAATACTATCTGGAGGTATTGACGCTAATGCTTTACACAAGCCTAAACGTTTCTTTGGAGCTGCGCGTAATATAGAAGGTGGTGGTTCTTTAACCATTATTGCTACAGCATTAACAGAAACAGGTTCTAAAATGGACGAAGTAATTTTTGAAGAATTCAAAGGTACTGGTAACATGGAACTACAACTAGAAAGAAACATTGCTAACAGACGTATCTACCCTGCTATTGATTTAATTAAATCTAGTACACGTAGAGATGATTTACTATTAGATGAAAAAACAGTACAGCGTATGTGGGTGTTAAGAAAATATCTTGCAGACATGAATCCTGTAGAAGCTATGGAGTTTATCAAGGACAGAATTAAATCCTCTAGAAACAATGAGGAATTTTTAATCTCTATGAACGGATAACACAACTTTACATAGACATAACAAAACAGCCTAAAAGCACCAGCTTTTAGGCTGTTTTGTTTTACTAGACATAATCTAAACAAGCATCATATTCATAAGCAATAGTTTATCAAAGTCATAAAATGAAAGTTAAGTTTGTTCTTATTATTACTAACATTAAACACTTTTATTATGAAAAAAATTACTCAAATCTTATTATTATTTACTTGTGCAATTTCATTTGCTCAAATAGTGCCACCAACCTACTCTTGGTCTAACAAAGCTGACTATGAAATTAACGGAGAAGTTACCTTTAAACCTGGTGATATGATTTCTGTTGAAATTACCTATACATTAGGTTCTACTGATGGAAATGCCGACACATTTAACTTTGTACTTATTTCATTACAAGATGAGGCGGAAGCTAACAAGGGCGCATTAGATTCTGGTTGGTCAAACACACCTGTAGAAGGGACAACAAGTAAATTTCCTGGCCCAGGAACAGGAGGAGTTACCACTGCAAGTATAACAATCCCAGAAAGTATTGCTTTATCTTCATCAACTACAGATTTAACTTATAGATTATTAAACTACATGGCTTATAACAAAGGTGGTGGTAGCGAAATAACCTATGGAGGACCTAATGCTGGTGACCCAACCATCGTATATATTAGAACCCAAGAAGAAATAAACTCTCTTTCTACAAAAAGCATTAACAAGTCAAAATTAACAACTGCTCACTACGATGCTAATAATGATGTTATTGTATTTGACAACAACATTAAAGGAGCTTTTAAAATCTATGATATTCTAGGAAGAACTGCTTCTGCAGGAAATATTGAAAACACCATAGATGTTTCTTCATTAATTTCTGGAATTTATATTCTAACAACAGAACAAGGAGTATTAAAATTTGTAAAATAAGCCATACCTAAGAAAAGATTATTTTATTATTAATACCACTCCCTATAAAAACCTCACTAAAATTAGTGAGGTTTTATTTGTTTAAACTTAATCTATAGAATCTTAATTAAGCTTGTAAATAAGTTTTATTTAAAATCTCAACAGAATTTTTACAATCCTAAAATTAAGACCTAGATTAAAATATTACTCACAAATCACATAGTATTAAAATCACAATAATATATACTGAATCTAAATAAGCTAACACTCTACATAACAGAAGATTAATATAAAATACTTTAAAGTATTCATTCTTAGATATTTTGTACTCATAAAAATAAGTACACTATTTTTATCACATCATCAGTATTTATACCTAAAAAAGAAAATATTCACAATAAAACAACAACATTCAATTAACAAAGTTATGTAACTACGAGTATAGTTTGTTATTCATTAATATTTACGTAATTTTGTCGCCTATATTTATTTAAAATATGATACAGAAACAAGGACTATACTTACCAGAATTTGAACATGAAAACTGTGGAGCAGGTTTTATTTGTAACCTTAAGGGTGAAAAAACCAACCAAATTATTCATGATGCATTAGAAATTTTAGTGAAATTAGAACACCGTGGAGGTGTTAGTGCTGACGGGAAAACCGGAGATGGTGCTGGATTATTAATTGACATCCCTCACGATTACTTTAAAAGAGTTTGTGATTTTGAAATTCCTGAACAACGTGAATACGCTGTCGGAATGGTATTCTTACCAAAGAACACCAATCAACACAAATTTTGTAAAGAAGTTTTTGAAAAAGAAATCACTAATCAAGGCTTAACCGTTTTAGGATGGAGAGAGGTTCCTGTAGATTCTTCTCAGTTAGGGGAAATTGCATTAGCATCTGAACCAAACATTGAGCAAATATTTGTTGCTCAAGGTGACTTAGAAGAAAATATTTTTAGAGCTAAATTATATGCTGCACGTAAAATTACGGAACATGCAATTCGTAACTCTAAAATGTCTGAAGCAAGCTATTTCTACTTGCCTTCTTTATCAAACACGACTCTTATCTATAAAGGTATTATTATGCCAGAAGATATCGGTCCTTACTATACAGATTTACAACAACCTGATTTAGTAACAAGATTAGCATTGGTACACCAACGTTTCTCTACCAACACAATGCCTGCATGGGAGTTGGCTCAACCATTTAGATTCTTATGTCAAAATGGGGAAATCAACACCTTAAGAGGTAACGTGTCAAGAATGCGTGTACGTGAAGAGATCATGAAATCTGATGTTTTCGATGCTGCAACAATGGAAAAATTATTCCCAATTATCTTACCAGGTAAGTCGGATTCTGCTTCTATGGATATGTCTGTTGAGTTATTAACTTTAACAGGACGTTCATTACCAGAAGTAATGATGATGACTATTCCTGAAGCTTGGGAAAAGCACGCAACTATGTCTGAAGACAGAAAGGCGTTTTATGAATACAACTCATGTATTATGGAGCCTTGGGATGGTCCTGCCTCAGTTCCTTTTACTGATGGTGACTATGTAGGTGCTTTATTAGACCGTAACGGTTTAAGACCTTCTCGTTATACTGTAACTAAGAGTGGAAAATTAATCATGTCATCTGAAGTTGGTGTGGTTGATATTGCTCCAGAAGATGTGGTAAGCCACGGACGTTTAGAGCCAGGTAAGATGTTCTTAGTAGATATGAACAAAGGTAGAATCATCGATGATGAGGAAATCAAAGACAAAATTTGTTCTGAGAGACCTTATAAAGAATGGTTAAACAAAAATAGCTTAAGATTAAAAGACGTTCCTAATGAAAATAAAGCTTGTCCTTTAGAAACATTAGACTTAAAAACTCGTCAAAGATTATACAACTATACTATTGAGGATATTCAAGAAGTAATTGTACCAATGGCACAAGAAGGTAAAGAAGCCTTAGGTTCTATGGGTATTGATACTCCTATTGCAGTTTTATCTGACAGACCTCAATTGTTACCAAACTACTTTAAGCAATTATTTGCTCAGGTAACCAACCCACCTTTGGATGGTATCCGTGAAGAAGTAGTAACAGACATTAGTTTAGCATTAGGTAATGACAAAAACATTTTTGATATTACTCCAGAGCAATGTCATAAATTAAGAATCCAAAACCCTGTAATCTCTAATAATGATTTAGAGAAAATCAGAAATATAAACATCGATGGTTTCAAAGCAGAAACTATTGAAATGTTATATACTAAGGTTAAAGGAATGAATGGTTTAGAAGATGGTTTAGAAGAAATCATCACTAAAATCTCTAAGGCAGTTGATAACGGAGTTAATATCATTATCTTATCTGATAGAGGTGCTTCTAAAGACAAAGCTCCAATTCCTGCTTTATTAGCTTGTTCTTATGTACACCATCAAATGAACCGTTTACGTAAGCGTTCTTATTTTGATATTGTAATAGAATCTGCTGAGCCACGTGAACCACATCATTTTGCTACTTTATTTGGATATGGTGCTTCTGCAATTAACCCTTACATGGTAAACGAAATTATCCGTTTACAGGTTAAAGAAGGATTTATCAAATTAGATGAGCAAAAAGCTGTAGATAACTTTAACAAAGCTATTGGTAAAGGAATCTTAAAAGTAATGAACAAAATTGGTATCTCTACATTACATTCTTATAGAGGTTCTCAAATTTTTGAAATTGTTGGTTTCAACTCAGAATTCGTTAACAAATACTTCCCTTACACTGCTTCAAGAATTGAAGGTATTGGATTATACGAAATTGAAAAAGAAATTAACGAAAGATATAAATATGCATATCCAGATACTTACATCGACAAACGTTTAGGATTAAACATTGGAGGTGATTATAGATGGAGACGTAACGGAGAAAGACACATTTTTAACCCTACTACTGTTGCAAAATTACAACAAGCAGTACGTTTAAATGATCAAGCTTCTTACGATGTATATAAAACTGCGATTAACGAACAAGCTAAAAACTTGTTAACTATCCGTGGATTGTTTGAGTTTAACAACTTTGACCCAATTCCATTAGATGAAGTTGAACCATGGACAGAAATTGTAAAACGTTTTAAAACGGGTGCAATGTCTTACGGATCTATTTCTCGTGAAGCGCATGAAAACTTAGCTATCGCTATGAACCGTTTAGGTGCTAAATCTAACTCAGGTGAAGGTGGTGAAGATAGAAGACGTTTTCAACCAGATGCAAATGGAGACAACAAAAACTCTGCTATTAAGCAAGTTGCTTCAGGACGTTTTGGTGTAACATCTCACTATTTAAGTTCTGCTAAAGAAATTCAAATTAAAATGGCTCAGGGTGCTAAGCCAGGAGAAGGTGGACAGTTACCAGGTACTAAAGTATTACCTTGGATTGCTGACGCTCGTAACTCAACTCCTTTCGTAGGATTGATTTCTCCTCCTCCACACCACGATATTTATTCGATTGAGGATTTAGCTCAGTTAATTTACGATTTAAAGAATGCTAACCGTGAGGCTAGAATTAACGTAAAATTAGTATCAGAAGTAGGTGTTGGAACTATTGCTGCCGGAGTTGCTAAAGCAAAAGCAGATGTAGTATTAATTTCTGGATATGATGGTGGTACTGGAGCTTCTCCATTAACCTCTTTAAAGCACGCTGGTTTACCTTGGGAACTTGGTTTAGCAGAAGCACAACAAACATTAGTATTAAACAACTTACGTTCTCGTATTGTTGTTGAATGTGATGGTCAGTTAAAAACTGGACGTGATGTTGCTATCGCTGCTTTATTAGGAGCTGAAGAATTTGGTTTTGCAACTGCACCATTAGTAGCTTCAGGATGTATTATGATGCGTAAGTGTCACTTAAATACTTGTCCTGTAGGTATTGCTACTCAAGATAAAGAATTACGTAAAAACTTTAAGGGTACTCCTGAACACGTAATTAACTTCTTCTACTATGTAGCTAACGAATTAAGAGAGATTATGGCTCAATTAGGATTCCGTACTATGGATGAAATGGTTGGTCAAACTCAAAAAATAAATGCTAATAATGCTATTGAGCATTACAAAGCAAAAGGATTAGATTTATCTGCAATTTTACATCAACCTGCTGGTTACAGTAACTTACCTGTTAAGAATTCTGAACCACAAGATCATAATTTAGATAATGTAATTGACTTTACTATTTTAAAAGATGCTCACGCTGCTATCTTTAGAAAAGAAGTAACCAATTTATCTTATCCTATTCACAACACAGACCGTTCTGTAGGTGCTATTGTATCTAACGAAATTTCTAAAATTTACGGTCACTTAGGTTTACCAGAAGATACTTTAAACTTAAACTTTACTGGTTCTGCTGGACAAAGTTTAGGAGTATTTGGAGCTCATGGTATTACTTATACAGTTGAAGGTAACACAAATGATTACTTAGGTAAAGGATTATCTGGTGGTAAGATTATAGTGAAAAAACCTGCTAATGCTGACTTTGTTGCTGAAGATAATATTATAGTTGGTAACGTTTGTTTATTTGGAGCTGTTCAAGGACAAGCTTTTATTAATGGTATTGCTGGTGAACGTTTTGCAGTTCGTAACTCTGGAGCTACTGCTGTTGTAGAAGGTGTAGGAGATCACGGATGTGAATACATGACTGGTGGTAGAATTGTAGTTCTTGGAAAAACAGGACGTAACTTTGCTGCAGGAATGTCTGGAGGTTATGCATTTGTTTTAGATGAAGAAGGAAAATTCACTAACGGATTATGTAACGAAGAAACAATTGATTTTGATCCAATTACTGCTGAAGATGCAGCTGAATTAAAAGGATTAATTGAAAAGCACGTAGCTTATACTGATAGTAATAGAGGTAAACAAATTTTAGCAAACTGGGATAATTACTTAGCTAAATTTGTAAAGGTTATGCCTAAAGAATACAAAGTAGCTTTAGAGCGTATTGCAAATGAAGAACCAATGTTTGAAGAATTAACAGTATCATAATATGGGAAAAGTAACTGGATTTAAAGAATTCGAAAGAAAAGACGAATCGTACAAGGCTGTAGAAGAGCGTGTACATAATTATAATGAATTTACAGTCCCATTAACTGAGGCTGAAATTACTGAGCAAGGTTCACGTTGTATGGACTGTGGTATTCCTTTCTGTCATAGTGGTTGTCCATTAGGAAACTTAATTCCTGATTTTAACCACATGGTACATCAAGGTGAATGGCAAAAAGCCTCTTTAATATTACACTCAACAAACAACTTCCCTGAGTTTACAGGACGTTTATGTCCTGCTCCATGTGAGAAAGCTTGTGTATTAGGTATTATTGAAGATCCTATTTCTATTGAAAACATAGAAAAGAATATTGTAGAGCGTGCTTTTAAAGAAGGATGGATTAAACCGCAACCACCTAAAAACAGAACAGGAAAAACTGTAGCTGTTGTAGGTTCTGGACCTGCTGGTTTGGCTGCTGCTCAACAATTAAACAGAGCTGGACATACAGTAACTGTTTTTGAAAGAGATGATGAAGTTGGAGGATTGTTACGTTACGGTATTCCAAACTTTAAAATGGAAAAAGGAATTATTGACCGTCGTGTAGCTATTTTAGAAGCTGAAGGAATTACTTTTAAAGTAAATGCAAACGTAGGTGTAAATGTTTCTGTTGAAGAATTAAAAGCTTTTGATGCCATTACATTATGTGGTGGAGCAACTCAAAGACGTTCTTTACCTACTCCAGGTATTGATGCTGATGGTGTTGTACAAGCAATGGATTTCTTAACTCAACAAACTAAAGTTGTATTTGGAAAAGAAGTTAAAGATCAAGTTTTAGCTACTGATAAAAATGTAATTGTTATTGGTGGTGGAGATACAGGTTCTGACTGTGTAGGTACTTCTAACCGTCAAGGAGCTAAATCTGTGGCTAATTTTGAAATTATGCCTAAGCCTCCTGGACATAGATCACCAACTACTCCATGGCCTTATTGGCCTTTACAGTTAAAAACATCTACTTCTCACAAAGAAGGATGTGATAGAAACTGGTTAATCAACACTAAAGAATTCATCAAAGATGAAAACGGAAAATTAACAGCTTTAAAAACTGTTAATGTTGAATGGAAAATGGTTCCTGGACAAAGACCTCAATTGATAGAAATTGAAGGTTCTGAAAAAATTTGGCCTTGTGATTTAGCATTATTAGCCTTAGGATTTACAGGTCCAGAAGCTACTATTGCTGAGCAATTAGGAATTGAGACAGATGCTCGTTCTAATTATAAAGCTGAATACGGAAGCTACCAAACAAATATTCCAAATGTATTTGCTGCAGGAGATATGCGTAGAGGACAATCATTAATTGTTTGGGCAATTTCTGAAGGTCGTGAAGCAGCTAGACAAGTAGATATTTTCTTAATGGGTAAATCTGATTTACCTTCTAAAGATATTGCAGGAGATTTAGTTGGAGTTCAATAATATTGAACCTCAGAATAAAACAAAAAGGCTTTTACATTTATTGTAAAAGCCTTTTTTTATATAGTATTAATACTCTCTTGTCATTTTATAAAAATCAAGATAAAGAGTTTTATCATTAAACTCAATTTTTAAATTTTCTGGTTTTCTATTAGATTTTATATAAGGTGCATCAAAACGAGAATAATTGGTATTGATGATTTTTGAATTTATCATAAAATCAGATTTATAATTTAATTGATATTTTTTACCCTTTGAAGAATATATCAACGCTAATTTTTCTTTGTTAAACGCTATTTTATTGTTTTTTATGCGTTGTACAAACTGAGTAAAGGAACCATCTTGACTTTTTGATCCAGCTTCTGTAATCCAAAATACTTTTTGTCCTTTTTGAATAATATCATCAGTTGTACTTTCTCTATACTCTAAATTGTTATCCCCTATCAATGCACAATAGGTATCTCCTTTTTTTCCGAATATATAATTTTTATGTAGTTCAACTTCATCAAACTTTTCGTTAGGAAAATAAGCATGTGTGTATTTTAATAAATCGTACTCTATAATTCCTTTTTTATTAGGGATATTATAAATTGAAAGGTTGATATTTTCATCTTGAACTGAATGAGGTAAGTGACCATAACCTACCCAGTAATTAGGAGAATGTATTTTAACACCTTTTTCAACCGCAGGGTGTGAATGATATATAGCAAAATGATTGTTAATGTTCATCCCAAAAACATGATGTTGATCTGCATAATTTCCTGGATGATAATTTTGTACTGTATACAAAGAATAATCTTTGGTTTTATAGGTATATGTATTTCCGTTTTGAATTGCGGTTCCGTTAAATTGAGGATTGATTAGTTTTATTGCTAATGGCTCAAGGTGTAAATAATTTAATAAGGAAAAATCAAGTTGTTTAAAATCTCCTAAAAAGCTATTGCTAAACATTTTGTTTTTACGAATGTGATATAATGAATTTCTTATTACTTCTGGATTTACAAAAGCCTCCATTCCCCACTGCATCATTAAACTAGAAGTTGTTTTATTATTAAAACCTTCTCTATTGAGTTCAGATATATTAAGACCGTTACTTTGTTTGATAACTACGTTGGAACTATCTCTAGCTATTTCTTTTAAAACAGGAGGCAAATCGTAATTTTTGGTTTGCATTAGGCCGTACACAATATTTGCATTAATTTCTTTGCCATTGCCCCAATAATATTCAGTAAGTCCTACAAGGTTCCTAGGTCCCTTTCGGTTGTTTTCATAAGCCCTTCCACTAGTAGAAACAAACATTAAATTTGTGCTTTGTGTAGCAACATCATAAAAAAGTAAGTCTAGAATAATTTTACATTTTTCAGTAATTTCTTTGTCATCAGCATAATCTATTAAATTTACCAAAGCCGCAATATCTTCTTTGTAATACACCTCAGAATAAAACTCTGTAAAACCATAATTCCAACGCATTTGTAACCAATCTAGAATACGGGTTTTGGCTTTTTTCATGTGCTCAGAACCCGATAACTTACTATTCGGAAAGAAGTTATTGTAATATTTTTTTCCTATTAAATATTCAGCTGAAGCAAATAATATTTGATGATTCTCGCTCCAATAACACATTGAATTTTCACCAGGTTCATCTAACCAATATCGAAAATTAAGGAGTGTTTTTTTTATTTTATCTTGATGACTTAAAGGTATTTTATTTTCATACTCATAAATAATCCTAATGAGGTTTACCAACTTAAAATCTGCACAATCATATTCGTTTTTAATATATTTTAAAGTTCCATCTAGTCTATTCCAATCAATATTGGAGGTTCCTTGAGTTAAATCCCAATACACTTTGGTTTCATCTGTTTTAAAGGCTTTTTTAGGTTTAACAGGATGAATTTTATATTTAGAAATACGAACAATGTCAACTACTGTTATTATTAATAAAATAATGATAAAGAAACCTAATAATTTATATATCAAATTTACTTTACGCATCATATTTTATGGATCTAAATGAAATTATTTAGTTGGTATTACTTGTTGGATGGTTCCATCATCGTTATAATACAATTTATCAAAACATATAGATCTACGATATGTATGAGGACTTTCTTCGTGCCCCCAACCAAACTTTTTTTCTACGTTAGGATTGTTTTTATAGTATAAATCAGAATTATGGTAAAACATATACCATTGCCCTTTGTACTCTACGATGGAATGATGGTTTGTACCACTATTCATTTTTTCTAGAATAACTCCTTTATATTCAAAAGGCCCTAGTGGATTATCGGCCATACAATATTTTATTTCACCGCTAGTACCAACATAAGACAAATAATACTTTCCGTTGTATTTATGCATCCACGAAGCTTCAAAAAAATCATCAGTTCCTTCTAATAAATGAACTTTACCATCGTAGGAAATCATATCTTTATTTAGTTTGATAGCGTTTACAACCAATTGTCCCATGTACAAATAAGCTTGACCATCATCATCTATAAACACTCCTGGGTCTATAAAGTCTCTATTACAAACTACTCCTTTGGTATCCATTGAAATTAATGGCTTTCCTAACGGATCTACAAACGGACCTATAGGAGATTCGCTTACAGCAACACCAATATGAAATTGATCGGTTGGAAAATAGAAATAATATTTATTATTAACTTTTATACAATCTGGAGCCCAAGCATATTTTTTTGCCCACTTAACATCTTTAATATCTAAAGCAACACCATGATCTGTCCAATTTACCATATCGGTAGTTGAAAAAACGTGCCAATCTACCATATCAAACCATTCTGCTTTGTCTGGATCATGAGAAGGATATACATATAACGTATCATTAAATACTCTAGCAGATGGATCTGCAGTATACATATGTGTTATAAAAGGATTTTGAGCAAAAGAAATGTTCCCAACAATTAGTATTAAAAGAATAGAACCAAAGTATTTCATGTATTTAAATTTAATTTACAATTAACATAGTTGGGGCATGGGGTAATTCAGTATGAATAAATGAACTTTATAGATGCAAAACTTTTTAAAACTAAAGTATGTAATAGCTTGTTTGGCAAAATGATGCAACTTAGTAAATATAGAAAAACTTTTAGTAAAAACTACCACCAGTATTTAGAGGTGAATAAGTAAATAACATTTAAACTTTTATCAAGCAACCATTGAGTTATGATAAAGAAAAGCCATAAATTTAACATGTTAATTTTTTAGTGCTATTAAAATATCTTACTAAAAAAATTACCCATAAACACTATATCTTTACATGACTCTTAGATTAATTCTTCACAGGCTATCCTTTGTTATTTTTATGTTATTCATTGCTTGTAACTCAAAAAAAAGCTCTGATAAAAAAGATGAGATTGTAATAGCTACAGCAGCAAACATGCAATTTTCCATGAAAGAAATTACCACTGCTTTTGAAAAAGAAACAAATATTAAATGTAGCCTTGTTATTAGTTCATCTGGGAAATTGACTGCCCAAATTAAAGAGGGTGCTCCTTATGATGTTTTTGTATCGGCTAACATGAAGTATCCAGAAGAAATTTACAACTCTGGTTTTGCCCATACATCTCCTAAAATATATGCTTTTGGAAAATTGGCTTTATGGTCTTTGAACAAACAGATAAAACCCAATTTAACTCTTTTAAAAGATGATCGTATTAAACATATTGCACTAGCAAATCCTGATACTGCCCCTTATGGTTTTGCAAGCGTAGAAGTTATGAAAAAATTAGACATTTATAATGAAGTTAAAAACAAATTGGTTTATGGGGAAAGTATTTCTCAAACCAATCAATTTATAACGCTCCAATCTGTAGAAATAGGCTTTACGGCCATGTCTGTAGTTTTGTCGTCTGCAATGAAAGAAAAAGGAAATTGGATAGAAATAGATAAATCTCTTTACACTCCTATTAAACAAGGGGTGGTTGTGATTAAAAACAAAAACATTATAAATCCATCAGCAATAAAATTTTATGATTTTTTATTTACTGATAAAGCCCAAATAATTTTAAAAAATTATGGATATGATGTTCATCAATAGGTCTTTATTATTGATCGTTAGGTAAACTCCCCTCTCCTAAAGTTCCGTTTCTAAACCAAACCTCTGCATAACATCCATTAGCATATTGTTTGGCAATATCTCCATCGTAAGTTTCTGCTCCAGTACTCCAAACTATATTTTTTTCAGGATCTTTTCCATTGGTTTGGTTATAGGCTCCTTGCTTAAAAATTTGTAGTTGATTTGCATAAGCGTTTTCCTGTTCAACACCATCTCTACCAATTGCGGCATATAGACTATGTATTTGTTCTGGAATATCTGATTTTTTAGAGAAATCAGATTTTATTAAGCTCTTTTTAAACTTTACAGTTTTGTGTCCTTTGCTTGTAAAAGTAAGATACATGATTCCTTGATAGACATTAACTTCGTAACTAAACTCCTCTCCTATTTTAATACCATCACTTGGTTCTTTCGGATAAGAATTAGGACTAGTACCAACTACAGAAATATCATTTCCCCACACTGCTGATGAATAATCCCATCTTTTAGAATTTGAACCTTCGGTATTGATTTCATAATTCCAAAAAACAGACCCTTTGGTATGCCCCGGAAATTTTTTATAGAATATCTTTAAAGGCTCGTTTTCATGACCTTCCATTCCATGAATTTGTCCAACTACAACTGAATATGAGGCAGCAACTCTAGCATCTCCCGAAGTAGAAACATGCATCACTTTTAAAGTACCTGTTAGCTTTCCTCCTGTTTCGGTTTTCCAAAGTTTTTTTTGACCTAATTCAGTTCTTGTATTACTAGAAGTTTTAGAAGTAATTCCTGAATTTGGAGTTTTATAAACTACCCAATCAGTAGCACCATCATTTGCCACATAAAAAAAATCTTTATGTTCAAAATTTGTTAATTCTTCACTTCTGGTTCCATCTCCACAAAGTAATTTCCACTCATCCATAAATGGAATAACATCACTAGGATAACTAGCTGCTTTTACCTTTTTTTGATTTGATTCTTTTTTAGAATTGGCACAATTACTTAGTAACAACAAACAGCAAAATGATGCTAATAATTGTACTAATATTTTGTTTTTTCTTTCTATCATCATTTAATTAAAAAATTAGTACAATTATTTACAATTAACGTCTAGTTAGCCACTTCGCTAATAAACTTAATTCTCATTAATCTTAATTCTTCATCATCGTAATCACCATCAAACTCATCTAGGGCACTTTTAATATCATCACTTTCTGCTTCCATAAAGTAATCATATATTTCCTCTTGCTGATCCTCGTCTAAAATATCTTCTAAATAATAGTCAATATTTAATTTAGTTCCAGAATAAACAATTGATTCAATTTCTTTTATCAATTCAGACATTTCAATTCCTTTAGCACGAGCAATGTCCTCTAAAGGTAATTTACGGTCGGTGTTTTGAATGATATATAATTTTAACCCAGACTTTTCTCCAGTAGTTTTTACCACCAAATCATCAGGTTTATCAATATTGTTTTCTTCAACGTATTTAGCAATCAATGCAATAAACTCAGCTCCAAACTTTTTAGCTTTACCATCACCTACTCCATGTATATTAGACAACTCCTCTATGGTAGTAGGATATTTTAGTGTCATATCCTCTAATGATGGATCTTGAAAAATAGCATAAGGAGGAATTCCTTTTTTCTTTCCAACATCTTTTCGCAAAGATTTTAACAAGCCCATTAATTGCTCATCGGTAGTCATAGCAGCCTTGTTCTTTGCATTGGCTATGATGATAGACTTATCATTTTCATCAACATAAATATGGTCTTCGGTCATCATAAAAGAAGTAGGATTTTTAATAAAATCTAGTCCTTCTTTGGTAATTTTAACCACTCCATATTGCTCAATTTCTTTACGCAAATAACCTGCAACTAAAGTTTGTCTTATTAAAGCTGTCCAATACTCATTGCTCTTATCTTTTCCTATTCCAAAGAAATCTCTTTCATTGGTTTTATGAGATATTAACATTGCATTGGCTTTTCCCATTAGGGTAGCCACTAAATCTTTTGCTTTATATTTTTCCTTAGAACCTTTAACTACTTTTAATAGTTTTACTACACAGTCGGTAGCTTCGGTTTTCTTTTTAGGATTTTTGGTATTATCATCCATTTTGGCACCTAATCCGTTTACAGGATCGAACTCTTCTCCAAAATAATGTAATAAATATTGTCTTCTACTTATTGAAGTTTCGGCATAACCAACTACTTCTTGTAATAATGCATGACCAAGTTCTTGTTCTGAAACGGGTTTATTAGCCATGAATTTTTCTAATTTTTCTATGTCTTTGTAGGCATAAAAAGCCAAACAATATCCCTCACCATCATCACGACCAGCTCTACCTGTTTCTTGATAATAGCTTTCTAAACTTTTAGGAATATCATGGTGAATTACAAAACGAACATCTGGCTTGTCTATCCCCATTCCAAAAGCAATGGTAGCCACAATTACATCAACATCTTCCATTAAAAACATGTCTTGATGTTTGGCTCTAGTCTTAGCGTCTAAACCTGCATGATAAGGCAATGCAGAAATTCCATTTACCTGTAATGTTTGTGCTATTTCTTCAACCTTTTTTCTACTCAAACAATAAATAACTCCAGACTTACCTGATCTCTGTTTAATAAAACGGATGATATCTGTAACTACTTCTTTGGTTTTAGGCTTTACTTCATAAAACAAATTAGGACGGTTAAACGATGCCTTAAAAGTATTGGCATTATTCATTCCTAAAGTTTTAATAATATCTTCTTGAACTTTAGGGGTGGCTGTAGCGGTTAAACCAATAATAGGCACATTCCCAATTCTTTCAATAATTTTTCTAAGATTTCTGTACTCAGGTCTAAAATCATGTCCCCATTCAGAGATACAGTGAGCTTCATCAATAGCAAAAAAAGATATGTTTTGTTCTTTTAAAAAATCTACATATTCATCTTTAGTTAAAGATTCTGGAGCTACATATAAAAGCTTAGTAATTCCATTTTCTATGTCAGATTTAACCCTAGTTATTTCTGTTTTGTTTAAAGAAGAGTTTAACACATGTGCTACTCCTTGATGTTCCGAAATACCTCTAATAGCATCTACTTGATTTTTCATCAATGCAATTAAAGGGGAAACTACAATTGCAGTCCCTTCTTTCATTAGTGCTGGGAGTTGATAACAAAGTGATTTTCCTCCCCCTGTTGGCATAATTACAAAAGTGTCATTTCCTTCTGCAATACTCCTAACTACACCTTCCTGTAAACCCTTAAATTTGTTGAAGCCAAAATACTTTTTTAGCGGCCCGTACAAATCAATTTTATCTTGATTCATAATAATAGTATGCTAATTTTAAATACATTTGCAATTAAAGATATAACTTTTTAAGTAAAAAATTACAGCCTTGAATAACGATATACTTTCAATTGCCAAGAAAACTATTGACCTTGAAAGCAATGCAATTGCTAATTTAGCCAAATTAATTGATTCAAATTTTGAAAATGCAATAAAATGTATTCTTAAAACAAAAGGTAGAGTGATTATTACCGGAATTGGTAAGAGTGCTGCTATTGCTACCAAAATTGTTGCAACACTTAATTCTACCGGAACTCCTTCTATTTTTATGCATGCTGCAGATGCTATTCATGGAGATTTAGGAATTATTCAACAAGATGATGTTGTAATCTGCATTTCTAAAAGCGGTAATACTCCCGAAATAAAAGTATTAATTCCATTAATTAAAAGAAACAACAATCCTATTATTGCCATTACGGGTAATGTAGATTCTTTTTTGGGTACTCAAGCAACTTATACCTTAAATGCTTATGTTGAAAAAGAAGCTTGCCCTAATAATTTGGCACCTACCACAAGTACAACGGCACAATTAGTGATGGGTGATGCTATAGCGGTTTGCTTATTGGAATTAAATCAATTTACAAGTAAAGATTTTGCAAAATATCATCCTGGAGGTGCTTTAGGAAAACGCTTGTATTTACGAGTGAGAGACTTGGTTGAAAAAAACGAGATTCCACAAGTAAACGCAGATACCAATATTAAAGAAACCTTGTTAGAAATTTCTAATAAACGTTTAGGAGCTACGGCTGTTTTAGATAACAATAAATTAGTTGGTTTTATTACCGATGGAGATATAAGACGTATGTTAAACAAAAATGATGACTTTATCAATCTTACTGCTAAAGACATCATGTCTGTTTCTCCAAAAATTATAGATATTGATGCCATGGCTATAGAAGCTATGCAAACTATGGAAAACAATAATATATCTCAATTAATTGCTGTTGATAACAATGGAAATTACAAAGGAATTATACATATTCACGATTTAATTAAAGAAGGTATTTTTTAGAATATGGGAGCAGAAAAAGAAATGTCCTTTTTAGATCATCTTGAAGAATTAAGATGGCATTTAGTAAGATCTACCATTTGTATTATGGCTGTAGCCATTGTACTTTTTATCTATCAAAGAACCGTTTATAATGAGTTCTTATTAGCACATTTAAGTCCAGACTTTATTACTTATCGATGGTTTTGTGAGGCATTTGCAAGTGTAGGAATGGAAAGTGATTTTTGTAATATTACTTTTAATGCCAAGCTACAAAGTTTATCGCCAACCAATCAGTTGATGAATGCTATGTGGTCTAGTTTTATTTTAGGACTTATTATTTCTTTCCCTTATATTATCTGGGAAATGATGAGATTCATCACTCCTGGATTAACAGAAAAAGAACAAAAAAAGAGCAAAGGATTTATTGTAGTTGCAACTATTTTATTAATTCTAGGATTACTTTTTAGCTACTATATTATAGTACCTATGTCTGTATATTTCTTTTATAATTATCAAATTACAGAAACCATTGTAAACAATTTTCAGTTTGATAGTTATATAACCTTAATCACCAATACTCTTTTAGGAGTTTCTGTGGTTTTTGAACTTCCGTTAGTGGTATATTTCTTAACCAAGTTTGGATTAATCACCCCTGATTTCCTAAAAAAATACAGAAAACACGCTTTGGTAGTCGTTTTAATAGTTTCTGCTATTATTACTCCTCCAGATATTACAAGTCAGATTATTGTAGCCATTCCTGTATTGATTTTATACGAAGTAAGTATAGTGGTATCTAGATTTTTGGTTAAAAAACAAGATAAAGCATGATTTTAAGAGCCGATAATATTCAGAAAGTCTACGGAAGTAGAAAAGTGGTAAAAGGAATTTCTTTACAAGTTGAGCAAGGAGAAATTATTGGTTTATTAGGTCCTAACGGAGCTGGTAAAACAACTTCTTTTTATATGATTGTAGGGATGGTAAAACCAAACGAAGGTCATATATATTTAGATGATAAAGAAATTACCAATTACGCCATGTACAAGCGTGCACAACACGGAATTGGTTATTTGGCACAAGAAGCTTCTATTTTTAGAAAATTAACGGTTGAAGAAAATATTTTATCTGTATTACAATTTACTGATAGAACCAAAGCAGAACAAAAACAAAAACTAGAGGAACTGATAGAGGAATTTAGTTTGGGACATGTAAGAACCAACAGAGGAGACTTACTTTCTGGAGGGGAAAGACGTAGAACAGAAATTGCTCGTTGCTTAGCATCGGATCCAAAATTTATTTTGTTAGACGAACCTTTTGCAGGAGTTGACCCTATTGCAGTAGAAGACATTCAATCTATTGTAGCTACTTTAAAAGACAAAAACATTGGTATTTTAATTACCGACCACGATGTACAAGCTACTTTGGCTATTACAGATAAAACTTACTTAATGTATCAAGGAGGGATTTTAAAAAGTGGAACTCCTCAAGAACTTGCCGATGATGAAATGGTAAGACGTGTTTATTTAGGTGAAAGTTTTATTTTAAAAGAAAACAAGTTTAAGAAAAAGGTTGAGTAGTGAGTAGTGAGTAGTGAGTAGTGAGTAGTGAGTAGTGAGTAGTGAGTAGTGAGTAGTGAGTAGTGAAAATACTAATCTCAAAACAAACTACATAAATACTTTATACTATTTCACCACCTAAAAAGTTTAGAACTTACTTATTTCTACTATTGCTTATCATAGATAAAGCTAAATATGTTAAAATAATCATTGGTAATGCAGCTAGTTTAAGTATTACAATTAATACTAAAGACAAGATTAAAAAAGTATATTTTAATTTGTTTTCTGCAAATCCAAAAGATTTAAATTTTAATGCAAATAACTCAATTTTTGCATTTAACATATAACAGCTTAACACTGTAATTAATATTAATAAGTATTCGTTTTCTAATACATAACTTATATAGTGATACTCCTCATAAATTTGCATTAAAGGCAAAGACAAAATAAACAAGGTATTTGCTGGTGTAGGCAATCCTATAAAATTTTCTTTTTGATTAACATCAATATTAAAATTTGCTAACCTGTAACAGGAAGCCATCGTAATGGTAAAACCTAAAAGAGCTAAGTAAGGAAAGTTTTCAAATCCATCAGTAAAACTCAAAGGTTCTTTACTGCTTGCTTTTAACAACATTTGTGACATTACAATTCCTGGCACTACTCCACTCGTCACCATATCTGCCAAAGAATCTAATTGAGTTCCTAATTCACTTTGAACACGTAATAATCTAGCTACAAAACCATCAAAAAAATCAAATAAAATACCTAGCATAACAAACAATACTGCAAATTGTATTTGATTGTTGATTGCATATACTATAGCTAAACAACCAGAGAGTAAATTAAGAAGGGTTAAAAAGTTAGGTAAAAACTTTATCAATTTCATAAAAATGGATTTTCAAATAATCAATACAAAGCTAATCATAGTTTTGTTTATGTGAATATAATTAAGTTAATTTAAATTTCATATCTAAACTAAAATTGAAACAATATATTTGTAAAAAATATAGTAAACCAAAAACAAACAAATTCTCTTTTGAAGAAATATTTATTATTAATTGTAATACTTACTACCTCTATAGTTTCGCATGCACAACTTGTGCGTAGTTACTCCAATGAATTTTTAAACATTGGTGTTGGGGCTAGAGCTATGGCTATGGGAAAATCGGTCTCTTCTTTTGTGAATGGAGTTGAAGCGGGTTATTGGAATCCTGCTGGAGTTATTACAGTACAAGATTTGGAACTTACTGGTATGCACAATTCTTTATTTTCTGGAATTGGTTCTTACGACTATTTTGCAGCGGCACTTCCAATAGAAAGAGATGATTTAGCTTTTAGTGTTTCTGTAATACGTTTGGGAGTAGATAATATTTTAAACACCACCAACTTAATAGACAGCAACGGAAATATAAACTATAATAATATTAGCACTTTTTCTAGTAATGATATTTCTGCCATTTTAAGTATTGCAAAACATTTACCCAAACTACATTTAAACGTTGGAGTAAACGGAAAAATTATTAGAAGAAATATAGGTAATTTTGCCATTGGTCATGGATTTGGATTTGACATTGGTGCCCAGTATCAAGTCAAAAACCTTAAAATAGGTTTAATGCTTCGTGATATTACCACCACTTTTACTGCTTGGACAGTTAAAGATGCTATTTTTAATGATATTGCCAATGCACAAACAGGAGCTGATGGTAAAAACCAAGAAAAGCCTGAACAATATGAAATAACGCTTCCTAAATTTCAATTTGGATTGTCTTATTTCACTCAATTAAATCCAAAATATTCTTTATTAACTGCCGTTGACATCATTGGTAGATTTACACAAACAAACGATATTGTATCTACTAATTTTGTTAGTTTCACCCCTAGTTTGGGTCTTGAGTTAGGTTATAAAGGATATTCTTTTTTTAGAGCTGGGATTGGAAATATTCAAAAAGAAATTGATTTTGACAGCACTCCAGATACTAATTCTGATAATCCAACATCTATTAGTTTTGAACCTAATATTGGAATAGGATTTAAGTATAAAAGTATATATATAGATTATGCACTAACCAATGTAGGTGCTAGCTCAGGAGTTAATTATTCTAATGTATTTTCTCTAAAAATAGAGATTAATGAATTCAGATAATGAAGTATATATATTTATTAATATTTTCATTCACCATCACCCTTTTTGCACAACAAAAAACTGAATTATCAGACCAAGCAGAAGTGAGTATTTTAACTTGTGCTCCTGGACAAAATGAATTATATGCAGCTTTTGGTCATAGTGCCATTAGAGTAAAAGATCCTGTTCATCAATTGGACAGAGTTTACAACTATGGAACTTTTGATTTTAACAAACCAAACTTTTATCTAAACTTTTGTAGAGGATTACTACTTTACCAAGTAAGTAGTTATAATTTCAAGTATTTTCCTTATGAATACTACAAAGAAAAAAGATGGATAAAAGCTCAAACCTTAAATTTTACTAAAGCAGAAAATCAACAAATATTTGATTATTTAGAGTGGAATGTGCTTCCTCAAAACAAAGATTATCAGTACGATTTTTTTTATGATAACTGCGCCACTAAAATGCATGAGGTAATAGAAAAAAGTATAGGTAAAATTGATTTTGATTACAGCGATTTCCCAAAAGATTTAACTCATAGAAATTTAATCCATCAATATTTAGCTAAAAATTCATGGTCTAAATTTGGAATTGATTTGGCATTAGGTGCTGTTATAGATAAAAAAGCTACTTTAAAACAATATATGTTCTTGCCTGATTTTATTTATTTAGGATTAAAGGACAGTAAAATCAACGGAAAAAAAATAATTGATAAAGAAAGTTTTATTCTTCCTGATTATAAATTAGACAAGCCTAAAACCAACTTTTTACTTAGTCCTTTGTTTTTATCTTTACTCTTAATTTTTATTACATATTATTTAAGAATCTTTAATAAAAACACTAAAATTTGGTTTAACAGCTTAGCAATTACTTTTGGAGTATTAGGTATCGTAATCTTTAGTTTGTGGTTTTTAACCGAACACAGTACAACCAAAATGAATATGAATTTATTATGGGCAAACCCTGTATTACTTGCTTATCCGTTCCTTAAAGGGCTGTGGAAAAAAAGAATCTGTTATTTAGGTCTCCTATTTTTAAGCGGCTTTTTATTAGTAGCCGTTTTAGGATTTCAACAATTTGATTTAAGTTTTTATATACTTGCCAGTTGTTTGGTTCCTATATACTTAAAACCTTTATTGACCTTTAAAATATAAAACCGTATTCATGGTTTTAATAACTATTTTAAAATCTATAAAAAGTCCTCTTTTTTTAATGTAATACAAATCGTATCTAAGTTTCTTTTTTTGTTCTTCAATAGAAGAAGCATAAGGATACATTACTTGAGCCCATCCTGTTAAACCTGGTTTAATTACGTGTCTAATCGCATATAAAGGTATTTGCTTTTCTAATTCGCTTACAAACTCAGGACGTTCTGGTCTTGGACCAATTAAACTCATATCTCCTTTTAAAACATTCCAAAACTGAGGAATTTCATCAATTCTTGTTTTTCTTAAAAACTTACCAAACTTAGTTATTCTAGCATCGTTTTTAACTGCCCACTGTGCCCCATTTTTTTCTGCAGACATCACCATAGATCTAAACTTTACTATTTTAAAAGCTCTTCCTTTGGCTCCTACTCTTTCTTGCGTATAAAAAAGCCCCCCTCTGCTTGCTAATAAGTTTCCTATTAAAACAAAAGGAATCAATAACATCATAAAAAATAAGCCTATAAGTCCTGCTAACACATCTAACACCCTCATAAAAAACAAGTATAATCTGTTGTGATGGTTTTCACTAAAATTAAAATACTTATAAAAATGTTGAGTTAAATTCTTTTCGGGTACACAAAAAGTAACCCTTTCTATATAGTCTTCGTAACTTAAAATGTTAATTCCTTGTTCAAAATAATAAGCTAATTTTTGATTTAAATTGTATTCATCTTCTTTAGAAAAACCTTTTAAAGAAACTATTAGTTCTTTGATGTCATTTTTTTCTATAATCTCATTAATATCGGTTGTTTTTATATCTAAAAAACCATCTGAATTAGCTAATTTATTTTCGCTTACATAGCCATACATTGCATTGTCTTTAGAATGATGGCTTACGTGATAAATTAAGTCTTTTAACATATTATCATCACCACAAATCAGCAAAACATATTTATAAAATTGTTTTTTAGCTACGGTAAAAATGTAAATGTTTCTCCAAATAAAAACTGAAAAGAAAATACAAAGCAAAAAAATTAAAATATCAATTCTATTTGCTGGTAAAACAGGAGTTAAAAAAGGAGTGTATAAATAGGTTACGCCACAAGTAATGGTAACAGCAAATAAGTTTCTAACCGTTTTAAATCTACTAGCTGTATCTACTAAATTATACATTTCAAAAACCTGAGCGGCTATTAAATAGTACGCCAATAAAGTAATTGTATTTTTAGAAAAAGGTGCGTAAAGTATATTGATATACTTAAAATTTAAAAATTGATTACATAAAACCAACCCTAAACCTAAAGCTAATACATCTATAATTCTTAGCAGAACAATTCTTTCTGATACGTATAATTTTGTATTCGGAATCATATTAAAATCTTATAAAACAAAGGTAGTAAACTACCTGTTTTTTATTTTTAAACAAATGTTACACATTACCCAAAAGGTAGCGCTAAAAAAACTTTTTTTCTCTACTTCTCTATAAAGTTTCCAATTCCATTTTATCATTTCTGTTTTTTTAGCTGACATTGAAAAATTTCTAAGTCTATAAGTAGCTAAAATCTCTTGTAAACCATAAGCAAAATCAATCTTTTTTAAAATACTTAACCACAAGGCATAGTCTTGTCTTTTTCTAATATTAGGCATGTAAACCTTTCCTATTTTCTCTTGATTATAAATAGCAGTTAAACAACCAATTTTATTAGATGACAACATATTTCTATAATTCAATTTCTGATGAGCTTTTACCACTTCATTTAACAACTCACCAGACTCATTCATTCTTTGATAAGATGTAAAACTAAGAGCATAATTATTCTCCACCATAAAACTAATTTGTTTTTCTAATTTATATGGCAACCAAACATCATCACTATCTAAAAAAGCAATAAAAGTCCCTTTAGCCTCTTTAATTGAATTATTTCTAGCAACTGCAGCTCCAGAATTATTTATTTTAAACAATTTAATTCTATTGTCTTTACTAATAAAATCTTCAATAATTTTAATAGAATGATCTGTAGAACCATCATCGGTTATCAACATTTCCCAATGCTCATAAGTTTGATTCTGAACACTTTTAATTGTTTCAGCAATAAAACTTTCTGAGTTATAGCAAGGAGTAATAATAGAAACTAAGGCGTTTTTCATTATTCGTTGATATTAGAAATAAAACTTTTAAACTTTCCTTGAGTGGATTGCAATGATACATTAACCATTATTTCAACCGCTACATCATTGCTAAAATACTTTTTTATCTCTTCTTTTAGTAAATTGATTTTATGGTCGTCCATAGATTGCTCAATACAAAACTCTAACAAACCTTTTTTATTTTGAATTACTTGATAGTTTAACTTTAAACCATTGTTTTTAACCAAGTTTTTAAAAATATAATAAAAATATAAACTAGGGTAAATTTCTTTATATCCGTAGACATTAGATCCTACTCTACCCGTAACTTCTTTTAAAATTCTATGTTTTTTTCCACAAGTACAAAGCTCTTCTTTTGGAGCTAATTGTATATAATCTCCTAATTGATATCTAATTACAGGAAAAGATTTCATTTGTAAATTGGTCACTAAAATTTCATCATTTACCTCTTCTACCAACACCCCTTCCATGTTGATGTGCATTTTCCCTTTAGGACATTCAAAAGCTATAATTCCAGACTCCGTAGCCCCATATTCACTAATTATTTTTAAACCAAAAGCCTTTTGCACTTCTTCTTGATAAGTATCAAATATCTTTTCAGAGGTTCCTTTTATCATTTTTAAACCTTTAGGCTTTGCTAAACTTCTTTCATTAATCAGCTTTGCTGTTTGGAACAACATAGATGAATATCCGTGAATATATTTTGCGTTTTTTAATTTAGAAACAAACTGCTCAAAAGATTTTTTTTCATAACTGAATATTCTAAATCTGTGCTGTAAAAAATCTAAAATTTTGGTTTTAACTTTTTCCTTAAAAGAAAAATTAAATCCCCAAAAATAACCGTTTTTATCCCATGGGTTTACATTATACCAGGAGTATCCTCTAAAAATTGCAGCCCTATTAAAAGAATCTGCCTCTTCATTTCTGTTAAATACTAACGATTCTCCGGAACTACCAGATGTAGTGGCTTTGATTAGTTTTTTAAAATCATATTGGGTATGAATTTCTTGAGTATGATCCAATAATGTTCTTTTAGTGATTACAGGAACTTTATCAATATCTTTTAGTGATTTTACATCGGCTACAGAAAATTGATGATCTTTAAAATGCTTTTTATAAAACGGAGAATGATCATTGGCAAATTGCAATAATTCTTTCAACCTCTTTAATTGATACGCTTCTAAATCTTCTAAAGACCACGATTCACTTTGTTTTAAAAAAGAAAACCATGAATTAATTGAAGGATTCCTCAATTGTTGTCCTAACTTAAATATCAACTTATAAAACATTTACACTAAAATTTTAAACCATTGATATTTTACTACTTCCCAATCCATCATTTCTACCTTTTTCCTACCTTTTACAGAAAAATGATTTGCTATTTTTTTATCGTTTAACAAAGTTATAATAGCATTTTTCATTTCTATAATATTATTAGGTTCCACTAAAAACCCATCTTCTTTATCTTTTATCAAATAAGGAATTCCACCTACATTAGTAGATACAATTGGCAAACCTAAAGCCATTGTTTCTATAATACTTACTGGAGTATTATCAATATTTGTTGTATTGATAAACACATCATAATCTTTAGATATTTTATGCCATTCTTGTTTTGGTAAAACGCCAGTAATCACAACACTATTTTCTATATTTAATTCTTTTAACCTTGTTTTTACTTTATTTAAAGTACCATCTCTATCTGGCCCTACCATACATAATGTAGCTTTAGGATATGTATTTTTTAATTCAAACAACACCTCTATAGCCATTACAGGATTATAAATCTCTGCAAAAGCTCTAACATACAACAAATTGGGTGATAGCACCTCTCTTTCTTTAAATAGATATTCTGAAATATGAATGGTATTTGGAATTAAAACACTTTCATAATCGTGTTTTTTAAATACTGTTTGTAAAAAAGCCGATGGAGAAATATTTACATAGGCATTATTAAAAATTTTAGCACATAATTTAGGACTATTAATCAACCTCTTTGGTAAATTTCCTCCATGTAAAATCGGAATATATTTTGTTTTAAAAACCCTAGAAAGTTGAGATGTAACAAGAGCGTAATAAAAAGCCGAAGTACTAAAAACATCTATCAAAATATAGTCAACTTTTTTAGCGTGAATCATCACTGCCAAAATCATATCTAACAATCTTAAAATTTGATTTTTTTTAGAAGAGGAACTAATCACCTCAAAACCTTCATTTATTAAATTTTGTTTTAAGGTTGCATAAGCACTGTGATATTTTGATTGACCAGATAAGTCATTACCTATATATAATACTCTCATATGCCAGAAGTTGCTAATTCTTCATCATACTCTTCGTCTTCGTAAAAATTAATCAAACTCAAACCATAAATAAACCCCGGAAAAGCAATTCGCATGGCTGAATGATTAATCGTTAAAAACCAAAGTGTTGCAAAAGCAATAATAAACCCTTTATATAAAATACCTTGTTTAAAAAAGTTTAAAGTAGATGCGTAAAAAAGTAATAATAAAGAAAACAAACCAATAAGACCATGTTCTTCTAGTAGTCTACTCATTTCATTGTGAGAAGCTCCTGTGATATGTCCATCATACTCTTCTTGTCTTAAATATTTACCAGAACCTACCCCAATACCAAAAACAGGATTCTCCATAAAAGTTTCTAATTGTTCCTCAAAAATATCTAACCTTCCAGATGAAATATCTTGTTTTTGTTCACCCAAAGAATTTTTACCTAAATATCTATTCTCTAACATTCCTCCAGTAACATTGGTACTATACACCCAAATGGTTATTAAAAAAAGTAGCATAATACCTAGATATTTTAGTAAAAAAACAAGTTTTCCTCTAGCCACTAAATAAAATAGAGATAATACAAAAAAAGCCATAAATCCTGTTAAAATACCACCTCTAGAAAAAGTTAACAAACCTCTATAAATTAAATAAAACAACAGGAAAACATCTACATAAATAGATCCTGTAATTTTTCCTTTTAACAATAACAAAGTGGCTAATAAAAAAATTCCAAAACCTAAAGCTGTTGCTACTTGATTGGGACCAAACCCTCCTGAAGCTTCAAAATTTGCCGTAGAACCAAAGGTAATTTCTTTAAGACTTGGCGTTCTAAAATACAACAAGGTTAACATAGACATAATAGGTAATAAAGTAAAAAACAAGACCTCTTTAAACCTATTGTATTCTATTGTTCTATTATAAAAATACATTGCCGAAACCCCTAAAGAAATAGGACCACTTAAATTAAAAATCACCGCTTTTCTTAAGGAGGCATCTGCTGGAATATCAGAAAAAGCAACCCCTACTAATAATAATAAAATATACAGCCAAAACACCACAGGAACACCTCTAGAATGTTTTTCTACCACCATTCCTGTAAACAGGAAAAGAATTGTTATATACTTAATCATTTCCCATGAAATGGTCCCTCCTGTCATTCTTAACAAAACCTCAGCACTAACAAAATAAGCCGTCCATAGAAAAGCTTCATTATTTTTATTTTTACTAGAAACAATGTCTATCAAAGCATAGATCATAACCAAAACAGCTACCACTTTTGGAATTATAGACACCGTTAGCAGAAACCCTGCTAATAAGTGTAAAATAACCAACAAAAGTCTGTTCTTTAACATGCTTGATATATTTTTATCAATGAAGATAAATACGAATTCTCCGAATAATGATCAAAAATATGCTTTTGAAACTGTTCAGCCTTTAATTCTCTTAAATTTTCATCTTCAATATACTTTATAATGGCATTTGACAACTCCTCAGAGTTTTCTTTTGGAACTACAAAACCATAATCATTTACTACTTTTTCACAATCCCCAACATTAGTAACTACCACAGGTAAACCAGCCAAACCATACTCTAATAACGATACTGGTAATCCTTCTGAATTAGAAGACAGTACCCCAATATTAGATTGACTTAAAATGTATTTGATATCTAAACATGCACCGTAGAAAAAAACATCCTTTTCAAGACTTTCATTTTTAATAATCGTTTCAATTTGTTTATTGTAAACATCATTATGCTGTTTTCCAACCAAATGTAAAGTCCATTCAGGATATTTGTTTTTAACAATAGTAAAAGCTTGTAATAAATTAAAATGATCTTTTTGATGCCTAAAAGCTGCTACACAAACAATTCTTTTTCCTTCAACACCATTTAAATGAGTTTTATTAGATGTTATATTTAGAGTAGCAAAATTGGCTAAAAAAAGTACCTTTTTACAAAACAATTGTTTTTTAGCCCATTGAACTAAAACATCGTTTACAGAAATAATATTTGTAAAAAAAATGGAACCTAATTTTAACGCTAATGATTTTCTTTCCTCAATGCGCTCTGCTTTTCCATAATGATCGTGCCAAACAATTTTTATTTTTGGCAACATGCACTTTACCAAAACAGCCATAAAAAACGAAGATGAATGTGCGTGAACAATCTTGATATTATTTTTTTTGATGTAATTTTTTAATATAACCAATGCTTTTACATCTATCACACCTTTTTTAGCTAAAAAAACATATCCTATTTCTTTGCTAATTTTTTCTTTTAATAAACCTTCTGCTCTAGTTACGCATAAGTGAGCCCTCACGTTATGTTTATGCAGACCATTTGCAATATTCACCGCCATCATTTCGGCTCCTCCAACCGCTAGAGAATCTATTATATGAATTACATTTAATGGCTTATGCATGCAATAATTTTTCTATTTCTTTATCAAACTTATCAAGTGTGTACTCTCTAGACCAAACTTTAGCATTAGTTACTTGTAATTGATATAATTCCTCATTTAAAATATATTCTTCTACCCCCTCAACAATATTTTCTATAGAAGATGTAACAACTTTTCCTCTAGTATTATTACCCAACATATATGGGATACATGATACTTTTGAACTAATTGGCAAACAAGACCAAAACATGGCTTCTGCTACTACTTTTGGCCACCCTTCGGATTTTGATATAAAAATAAGAAAATGAGATGCTTGAAATGCTTTTTTCACCTCATCTTTATCAACATTTCCGTGTAAAACAATATGGTTTTCTAATTGATTTGACGAAATATAACTTTCTAATTGATTTCTCATTACACCATCTCCATACATATCTAAACGAATATTATATCCTTTTTTGATGAGTTTATGCGCTGCTTGTACACTTAACAATGGTTGTTTTCCTATGGTTAAACCACCTACAAAAATTAGATTAATTTCTTTGTTTAAATCTTTTTCTTCTATTTCCTCAATTTCAGACTCATAATAACTTGCCGTAAAAAAAGGTAAAATGTTTTTTGATTGATTTGGCCAATCTCCATAAACCAAAACTTTTATTTTTTTAGTTAAAAAAGAATTCCCTAATAGCCATTTCTGAAATTTATAGGTAACAGGTTGTTTACTTTGAGGATCCCAATTCCCTGCATATTTTGCAGTTTTTTGTTTTGATGGAAAAAATATTTGAACCAAGCACCCTAACAAACCAATGTTCCCAGGGCAACGTAAATGAATGTGATCTACTTGTTTCATCACCTTATAAATCATCCAACATATTTTAGGAATTACTAAAAGTGATTTGATCAAGTTTTTAAAAGAAGTAATATCAAAATTAGGAATGCTTACTACTTTTATTTTAGGATGATGATATGCAATTTCAATCCTTTCGATTTCATCATTTGATATTGGGGCTACAATAATGATTTCATCCACATATTTCGCCCACAAATTCATTTCACGAACATAAGGCTCATAAGCATAAATTTGTCCGTCTTTAACTTTATGAACTGCATGAGTTATAATTCCGAAAATCATCTTAGCACTTTGGGTTTGTTAAAAATCAATGATAATAATCCATAAGCTCTACCTAAAAACTCTGTAAGTGCTTCTGTTCTTTTTTTAGTGGTAAAAATATTTACAGCCCTTAAAAACATCAATACCAAAGCAATAGTATTCCATTTTAAACGAGCTATTATTTTGGGATTTTTATATTTTACTCTCCAAACATACCAACCATTCCTTGTAACCATTTTACCATACTTAAACTGATTTGGTCTTCCCGCCACATCGTGATGATGTTCTAGTCTTGCTGCGGTATTTATATAAATCTTTCCTTTTTTAGCCAATCTTAAAGAAAAATCGGCATCTTCATAAAGTCCATATCCTTCAAAGTATTTAGAAAACATCAATTCCTTAAATACTTCTTTTCTATATGAAGCAACTCCCCCCATGATTTGCTCAACAGGATATACTTTATCACTTGGTGGTAAAAAACTAACGGAACGTCCATTAGAAAATTTAGGCATCCAACCTGGTGGTGTATTATCTAACAAGCCTAGTTTTTTTCTTAGTATGAACCTAGAACCTTCTTTTCTAACCCATCCATCATAATAAAATTCATTTGCATTAGCTTCATCCGCCAACTTCCAATCAACCTCATTCGTAATATAACCTCCTACTGCCAATGCTTCGGGATAAGTTTCGTAGGTACCTATTAAATATTTAAAATAATCTTGTTCTAGTAAAACATCATCATCTAAAAAACAAACAAAATCAATATGATCTCTCACACGTTCAATTCCAAAATTACGCTGTTTGGTTAAGCCTCTTTGTGCTGAATTTACTTTGTAATAAGTTAAATTATCAAAAAGATTGACCTCTAACATTTCTTTGGTTAAATTATCTGTAGAGCCATCAATAATTAAAATTTCGTTAGGATATAAACTTTGCAATTCAACCGTTTTTAACAGCTTTAACAAAGCTGTTGGTCTCATGTAAGTACAAATAATTAGGCTAAAATTCATATGCTTATTTATATCTAACACCTAAGTTAATTAATGCCTTTGCATATTGCAAGGACTTTGAAAATTGCAATTGTTTATATGGTAATTGTAGAATTCTAATCGGTAACTTTTTAGGATCGTTTTTAAATAAAAACAAAAAGAAGTGCTTAGTTCTCCACTCCCTTACTTGCTGTGGTGTAAAATGTTTTAAAACACCGTAAGTAATGGTTGGACTAGGTTTTGGTACAATATTTTTTACTGGTTTATTTAGCTCCCAAGGTTGAATTTTTCGGTTTTTTCCTTTCTTTTTGGCTTCACTTCCCCACCATCTGTATCCACCTTGTGGTGGTTTTAAATGCAAATTAGGAGAGTAAGGATTGTGCAATAAAACCTCACCTTCTTTTAAAATAGACAGTCCAAAATCTGCATCTTCACCGTAACCTCCATCAAAGTTTACATCATTACCAATTAATTTTTGAACAACATCTCTACGTACACAAGAATTAGCATTACTAAAAATAGACGATACACCAACTTTCCATATTTTATCTTCAATTTTCGCTAATCTGTTTTTTAAATCAGATAAATCTTGATGAATATTTTCTGCCATAATATCTAAACCATTACAAGCTGCTGTATTATAGGTTTGTAGCAATCTTATATGGTTTTCAACAAAATCTGGTAACACTCTCACGTCATCATCTGCAAAAATAATATATTCACCTGTACATAAATCTATGGCTTCGTTTCTAGCTCTACAACTTCCTTTACTTGTTTGCCATTTTACAATCACATCAAAAGGAAAATCTTCATTTCTATAAAACTTATCATCTCTTTCTTCTTCTGGTGTGGCATCAACAATTACCGCTTCTTTAATTAAATAAGATTGGTTTTTATGATCTTCTAACAAAAGTTGGGTATAGGCTTGTCTTCTCATGGTAGGAATCACCAAACTTACTGTTGGCTTTCCTTCAATAGGATTTAAAGCTTTTGGTTTGATGGTTTTATCAACATATTTTACAGCTTTTTTCTTTGCTTGAATATATGCCTTAAATTCTGATGGAAATTTAAAAATTCCTTTTCTCAACATCATATAAAATGGATGTTGTCTTTTAAAATTCTTAAAAAAGAAAGTATATCTATCTTGTGTTGAAATTTGAATATTATTTTCTTCTGATGGAAATAAACCTTTTATATTTAAAGGAATTCCCGCTTGATTTCTCAACAAATTATATCCAAAATCTAAACCAGACATGATGTTAGATTCATATTGTAAATCTAAACCATTGATTTGGTTCCAAACAGTTTCTCTAACCACAAAAGCATTGACATTGATTCGCCAACAAACACAATTATCTTGATTCTTTATATCATTTAAAAACCACCAATACACTGCAGTTTGATACATTAAATCTTGAAAACAATTGTTATATCCTTGATCTAACGAACTATGCCAAACATCTCCCGCTCTATTTGCCAATTCATCTAACATTGATAAATTGGGTTCTCCACAATATAACAGCACCTCATTTTTTGAAGTTATATATTTTTTTAACTGCATTTTATTTTGTTATTGACTTATATAATGCAATGTTTTTTTCTATTGATTGCTTTATATCAAATTCATTTATAATTCTCTGTCTGGCCATTCTTACCATTTGGGTTGTTTCTACCTCATTATTTAACAAAGCTAAAACTTTGGTAGTAAATTCCTTTGTCTTTTCTGGATTTACAGTGTATCCTGTTTCTCCGTCAATCATCAACTCTTCTGCCCAACCAATATTAGAAGTCACTAACTTTTTTTCTAAAGCCATGGCTTCTAACCAAGTCATAGGGAAAGCTTCGGCAAAACTAGGTAATAATACCACCTCTGCTTGTTGAATGTATGTGATTACTTCTTTATAGGGTACTGCATTTATATAAGTAGTTCTTTTTAGTGCTTTTTCTGATAAAATCTCTTGTATCATTCCCAGCGTTGAAACTTTAGAAAAAACATCTTTATTGTCTTTTCCTAATAAAGTTAAAGTTACCTCATCATCTTTTTCTACTAATTTATTAAACATTTTTGCAATTTCTAACACTCCTTTTTTACGCACTAGTGTTCCAAAGTACAACAATGTTTTAGGTTTGATATTTTGATGATTAGGAGTAAAAGCCTCTATATCTATTGCATTATAAATAACTTTAATTTCTTTATTTATATTAAATAATTGCTTTGTTTTTTGAGATACAAACTCACTCACCCCAACTATTTTGTCTGCTCCATTTAAGGCCTTTTTTTCAAAAAACTTATTCTTTGGTTTTACTTTTCTCTGTTCTAAATCACAAAAATAAGTATCCGATCCGTGTAAACGAATCACTAAAGGACATTTAAACTTCATGAATGCAGTAAAACCTGTCCACTCTGGAGCTTCAATCACCTCTACTTGATTGTTTACAATTACTTTATTTACATACTGATTAAAATATCTTCTATTGGTAAACCAAGTAATTCCTTTAACAGCTTTCTTTTTTACCAAATGAATTTCTACTCCATTTTCTACAAATACTTGCTCTTTTGGCTGACTGTGAGCAAACACTGTTATTTTGTGATTAGTGCTCGCTAATTGTTCAGCCAAACTTTTAGTAAAAGTTCCTATACCACCAATACTAGCTTTAAAGTTTTTTGTAGGATATTCTGGTGTGATAAAAGCTATATGCATGGGAGTAGTTTTATGTGTTCTGAAACCATTTTCTCTAAGTAATATTCTTCTTCAATAAGATTAGAAGTTTCTTCTTTTATAGTTTTTTTATCACTAATAATCCCTTCTAGAATAATCCCCAATGCTTTACTATCTCCTGGTTCATAAACAAAACCGTTAACTCCGTTGGTAAGCACCTCTAAATTCCCTCCTACTGTGGTGGTGATTACAGGTACATTAGCTGATAAACTTTCCAATATAGATAAACTAAAACACTCCATATAGGTAGGTTGAATCATATAGGCATATTCACAGAACAATTCATTTAAGTTCGCTGAACTTCCCCTAAAAAACACATTTTTTTCTAACTGATATTCTTTACTAAGTTTTTTTAATGTTTCTTCATAAGGGCCTTCTCCATATATATCAACAACCACATTTTTTAATATCGCATTATCAATTAAACTCAATGCTTTTAATAAATCTTGAATTCCTTTAGAAGCCCTTAAATGAGATGCAACTATAAATTTATTTTTATTTGGTTGAATTCTCTTAGCAAAAACATTAGTATCTATTCCATTATAAACTACCTGAGTTTTCTTCTTTAAAAAAATTCCATAATCATTTAAAATATGATTTACCGTGTATTGAGAAACACCTATAAACTGATGAATATATTTAGCGTATAGAAAACCAGCTATTCTCTTTTTAATTCTTTTTTTAAAAGAAAACCCTTCCAATGGTCTTGGATTATGATCCACTGCTATCATATTAGCTTTAGGATATAATTGATGACATTCTTTATAAAAAGAAGTACATAATTCTGTAAAATGAGTAACAACAGTATTGTATGCTTTCTGTTCAGAAACATTTTTAGTTAAAAACAATTGCTCTACTGATCCTCCATTTGCACTATAAATATTCATTCCTTTATAAAAATCAAACGGAGTATAATTTGTAAAATACCAATCTACTTCCACCTCCTTTTCCATCAATTTTTGATTATATAATTGATAAAAGCGATCCATTCCTCCAATTCTATCGGGACGAAGCACATAATTACAAACAACAGCTATTTTTTTCATTTATAATTCTTTTAAAATAGTAGCTATTTGTTTAGAGGTAGTTCCATCACCATAAGGATTTTTATTTCCAATCATTGTTTTGTAAACTTTTTCATCATCTAACAAAAGAAAAGCTTCTTTGATGATTTTATCTTTATTGGTTCCAACCAATTTTACAGTTCCTTCTTCTACAGCTTCTTGTCTTTCGGTAACATCTCTGGTTACCAAAACAGGCTTTTTTAAAGAAGGTGCTTCTTCTTGCACGCCACCACTATCTGTAATAATCAAATAAGATTGATTTAACAACCATATAAAAGCTTCATAATCCAATGGAGCTATTAATAATATATTTGAATGATTCCCTAAAGTATCATATACCGCTTTTTGTACATTCGGATTTAAATGAACTGGATATATTAACTGAACATCTTCTCTATCTGCTAATTGTTTTAAAGCAGCACAAAACTCATAAAATTTCTCCCCAAAATTTTCTCGTCTATGTCCGGTAACAACAATTAATTTTTTATCTGTCTGAATAAACTCTTTTATACTCTGAATGTCGTTTCTAGATTCATTTACATGCTGAATTCCCCATAACAAAGCATCAATTACTGTATTTCCAGTAATGTATACAGTATCTTTCTTACAGCTTTCATTTAATAAGTTTTGAGCAGATTGTTTTGTTGGAGCAAAATGTACATCTGCCAAACGACCTGTAATTTGTCTATTGATTTCTTCTGGAAAAGGAGCAAATTTATTATAAGTTCTTAAGCCTGCTTCTACATGTCCAACTTTAATTCCTCTATGGAAAGATGCCAAAGCTACCATACTACTGGTAGAAGTATCTCCATGAACTAATACCAAGTCTGGTTCAAAATTTACCAAAACATCATCAATAGCAGTTAATATTCTAGCACTTAATTGATTTAATGTTTGATTGGCTTTCATTAAATCCAAATCATAGTCTGGAGTAATTTTAAAAAAATCTAACACCTGATCTAACATTTCTCTATGTTGAGCCGTAACACAAACCTTTGTGTTAAATTCACCATGTTGATATAGTTCCTTCACCAAAGGAGCCATTTTTATAGCCTCTGGTCTAGTTCCAAATACTATTAATATTTTTTTCATATCAACTCTTTTAGTGCTTTTACAATTCTTTGACTTGTCCCTTCTAATGGAGCACCTATTTGAATATCTAGAATATGCTTTCTCTCTTTATCAAACTCTGATGGATTAGATAATGAATTATTTATTGCCCATACAAAGTCATCATCTTTGTTCACTACGATTACTGCTTTTGATTTTACAACTTTATCGAAATGAACGTAGTTTAAATATTTTTGATCATCATACATACCATTTTCTTTGTTCCCATAAACAGCATTAATAACTGGTTTGTTAAATAACATGAAGTCTAGAGACATGGTTGAACACATATTGATATTTACATCTGTATATTTTAATAAACCTTTTAAAGTTTTTAAATCCTCTACACTAGGAACTCTTTGTGACCATGTTTCAGTATGATTTGCTCTCGTTAATTCCCAATTAGGAAAATTCCAAACAATATTATTATACTTCTTTTGTATCTCAACAAAACGTGATTCATCTTCTGCAGGAGATGTTCTAACTATAAAGTTTACATCTTTTATTTTTTCATTAGTGATAAACTGTCCGATTTTTTCTATATAAAAAGGATCTAGTTTACTAGTTGATACATCTCCACAACTATAATAAACTGTCTTTTTATTGATATCTAAACCAAGTTTATCAAATAATTCTTCTTTTGAGATATCATATTTCTCCATGACATAGGGTTCAAACTGTGGAGTTCCTACAATGTGAATGTTTTCTTTGATTGTGCTTGGATAAAAATATGCTAGTTCTTGTTTCATTAAGTCACTCCAAACCATATATCCATCAAACTCCCCTAACATTCTTCCTTTAGATGCCAAGTTATCCCAACTAAAGATAAAACTTGCTGTTTTAATTTTTAATTCTTTTGATGCAGCTAGTAATGGTGCTAAATTACAAGGCCTTTGATGGGTGAAAAACAAAATATGAGGCTTATCTTTCTCTAAAATATTTATATATTTTTTATAAGTGTTTTCATTTTTAAAACTTTTAAATTGAAGTCTCTCATAAAATCTTATATTCTTTTCTGAATAAAAAATATTTGTAATACAATAAGCTAACTTTATTAAAAGTTGTCTTTTATTTTTTGCTTTGGTAACTTTTCCGTTATTATAACTCGTTTTAATTCCAAAAAAAGAAATATGCTTACGCATATGAGCTACTTCTTTTAACTTTCTAAAAAACCAAGAAAAAACTGACTCTCTATATATATCTAATTCATAAAAAGTAACTTTTTCTAATATTTCTTTACTATAAATTCTTCTTATCAATCCTGAATAGATAATAACCTCGTCATATTCTTTTATAGCTTCATGAATAAATTCACTCATTATAAAATTTCTATAACCTACTCCATCTGCAATTACAATTCCTACCTTACTCATTTAATAAATTGATTAATTTATTCAACACAAACCTTTCTGTTTTCTCTATAGACTCATAAGTATTCCCTCCAATATGAGGAGTAATAATTACATTATCATTTAACTTTGCATACTCTACTAAAGGGTGCTTTAATATATCTGGCTCACACCATAAAACATCTGTAGCATAGCCCGAAATCTTCTTTTCTTTTAACAAATTCAATAAATCTATTTCATTTACCAAACCTCCCCGAGCGGTATTTACAATTACAGCAGATTCTTTTAATAAAAAAAGATTCTTTTCATTTAAAATAAAATGAGTTTCGTCATTATAAGGAAGATGAATAGATAGAACATCTACTGTAGACAATAATTCTTCTAATGAATTTACTTTATTGTATTTAAGGCTATATTCAAGTTGATTGTCAATATCAAAATAATAAACCTCCATTCCTAAAACCGAGTAGTAATCAGCCATAATTTTCCCTAATCTACCCAATCCTAAGATTCCAACCTTTTTTTTGTATAACTCAATACCTTGAAATAAATATCTATTCCATTCCCCTTTTTCTGTATGTTGATATGCCTGTTTTGACTTTCTTATTAATGTTAACAACAAGCCTAGCGTATGTTCTGCTGTTGCTCTTACTTCTTTTAGAAATTCAGACTCTCCTTTTAAACTAATTATCTTAATATTATTTTCGTTACAAGCATTCAAATCTATATGGTCTAATCCTGTAGCGGCACATAAAATATATTTACATCTAGTATTTTCTAATACTGATTTTGTTAATTTATGATTCAATCTAAACCAAAAAACATCACAATTTTGCAATGCCTTTTTTAATTCTAAATCTGTAATTATTTTTTGATACTCTACTGATGAAATTTTTCTTAGAGTATTTTCATTTTCTGTGGAAAGAGCATTTATTCCAGATATAATGGTTTTTAAATAACTCATAACTTTCCTTTTTTCCACTCCTTTATCAACACCTCTGTCAACAAGAAATCACGTTCGGTGTCCACATTAGCCCATTTTGACTCAGGCATAATATATGCTTTTTTGTTAGGAAGTATTATCTTTTTATCTTTTAGAAAAGCCGTTGTTTTAACAGCATAGATTGCTCCATTTCTTAAAAAAACAGGTGTTAAATCTTGCCTTCTTTTACTTTCTAATTCTTTATCTAAAGCTAACATTGATCGATCTTCAATAACATGATACATTCGTGCTGGATGAATATCTTCTAATTCAACTACAGAAACTACACATTCTAAATTAGCGTCTTCTAAAAACATTTGAATCACATTATCAATGTCCTCGACTTCTCTTATAGGAGCCGTAGGTTGAAGTAATACAATACAATCATATTCTGTTTTTAATGAAGTTAATACTTCAATAATAGCATCTTCTATTTTTGAAGTATCTTGTGCATTCTCAGTATTTCTTTTAAGCGCTACACATCCATATTGATTAGCTACCTCTATTATTTCATCACTATCTGTAGATACAATTATATCTGTTAGTAATCTTGCTTTTTTTGCTTGCTCTATGGTATAAGAAATCAAAGGTTGTCTATCAACTAACCTTATATTCTTCCTAGGAACTCCTTTAGAGCCACCTCTTGCCGGTATAATTCCTAATATTTTCATTAGTACACAATGGTTTTATGAAATGTTAACTTTGTTTCTGCAAGAATATCGGCTATTCTTTGACCAGAAGCACCATCTCCATAAATATTTTCTGAGACAATATCAGTAGAAGTAATTCTATCTTGAATACTTTTTATGATTTCATTTTTATCATAAACAGTATCTAACACATTACTTCCTCTTTCTCTTTTATTTTGACGAGTTCCTATATTTACCACAGGTACTCCTATATAAGAACACTCACGAATACCTACACTAGAATTCCCTATTAAACACTTACTATTAGCCAATAATTTTAAAAAATCATTTGGCTCCATATTCTTAAAGAAGTGGATATTCTGTGGTTTGTGTATTTCTCTAAAAGACCTTATTCCTCCAGAAGTTCCATCAGAACCTGCATCCACATTTGGCCAAAACCAAAAAGTAGGCATATTTAATTCATGAACTGCTTTTAAAGTTTCTTCTACATCTTTTCTTGCCGATGCATATTCTGTAGTAACAGGGTGTTGCATCACTACAAGATAACCTTGTTCTTTCCAGTTAATTTCTACACCAACACCTCCATATTTTTGAATAGGATCAAAATCTAAAGTTGGATTCTTTTTTATTTCATCTGCCAAATCTATTGACGGACATCCAGTATTAAAAACCATCTCTGGGTTTTCTCCCATTTTTAAAACCCTTTGCTTAGCATCTTCTGAAGCCACCAAATGTACATCTGCTAATTTGGTGTTGGCATGACGAACTTTTTCATCTATATTTCCTGTAACTTCTCCTCCCTGAATATGAATTAATGGAATGTTTTGATAAGCGGCAGCAATACTTGTTGCGATTGTTTCGAATCTATCTGCAATAGTTACCACTGCATCAGGCTGTAAACGATAAAAAACATTGGCTAATTCCATGACTCCTAAACCTGTGGTTTTGGCCATAGAAGTAGGATTTTCACCTTCTAAAACCATAAAAACTTTCTCTTCTATGGTAAAACCATCTTTTTCTATAAACTCTACAGCATTACCATAACGTCCCAACAAAGCGGAACCTGCAATCACCAACTGTAATTCTAACTTAGGATGATTTTTTATTGCTGTTAAAGCGGTTTTAATTCTACTATAAGATGGACGTGCAGTAACAACTACACATATTTTTTTGATTGCCATATTACTCGGTTATATCTTCTTCATTTAAAAAATCCCATTGGTTTAAATCTTTATTGATTTTTTTTCCAATCACCTGTTCGTAATCACTCGCCAAGATACCAAATCCTTTAGGTTTCTTAGTTTCTAAATCAGAAAAAGTGATAACATCCCCTTTATTTAAATCTTTGTTAACTGCTAATGATTTTTCAAAAATAGCCTTTAAATCACCAAATGCTGAATTATCTGTTTTGTTCACAGGATTTTGCATTGCAATATTTATATTTTTTACTGCTTTAACCAATTGGCTAGTTTCTGCCATGGTTAAAGAAGCTTTTGCATCGGGACCAAACATTTCTTTGTCAAACACTACGTGAAACTCTAAAATTTCTGCTCCCAAAGCAGTAGCAGCAATACAGGCTTCTGTAGAAGAAGAATGATCTGAAAACCCTACAGGTACTTTATATCTATTTTTTAATTCTTGAATCACGTTCAAACCAAACTGCTCAGGCTTTGTTGGATAAGCCGTTGTACATTGCAGAATAGAATAGGCAACTCCTCTAGATTTTAAAAACGCTATGGTTTTATCTAACTCCTCAAAAGAACTCATTCCTGATGAAATAATAACTGGCTTACCTGTTTGTGCTATTTTTTCTAGCAACACAAAGTTGTTGACTTCTCCAGAGCCTACTTTGTATTGTTTCACTCCTACTTCCTCTAACAAATCTACCGCAGCATTACTAAAAGGAGAACTCATAAATTCTAAACCAACCTCATCACAATGTGCTTTAAGCCCTTTCCACTGCTCTAAGGTAAACTCCATACGTTTCCAATATTCCATTCTAGTAGCATCTTGTTTAGAAAATTTAACTCTAAACGGTTCGTGTATGCTACTTTCTGCCTCCGAAATATGTGTTTGAAACTTTATAGCATTACATCCTGTTTTAGCCACGGCATCAATATATGCATGTGCCATACCTAAACTACCATCATGTGCTTGTGCTATTTCTGCTATAATAAATGTCATTTTGTTACTGAATAAAATAATTGATTCATTTGTTTCTCTAAATTAGGTAAACCACAATAATCTGCTAACTCCTCCCTACCTAATTGCTGATTTTTATTTTCTATCCAATTAAAATATAATTGCTCTATCAATTTTGAAATTTTATCAACATCATCTATTTCTGTTATAAAAGGATAATCATTCCCCAACAATCTTTTGGATTCACTATAATAAGGCCCTAACAATAATACAGGTTTATTGGCATTGATAATATGTGGAAATTTACCTGGCAAAAATGGGCTTATATGTCCTTTTGCTTCTAAAATAATATTTACAGAAACTTCGTTTTGAATGTCATTAACCTCTGCAAAAGGGACATTTCCATCACTCCAATACAAATTTTTATTTATGTTAGATTTTATATATTCTTTATGATCTCTTGCTTGACCTAATAAAATTAGTTTGGTTACTTCTTTTGCTCTAGGATTTCTTTCTAAAAACAATTTATAACCTTTTATTAAACCTTCTGGATTTCTTTCCTTCATTAAATTACCTGCATGAAGCATGTTAAACTTTTTTTTATCAAAATAATCTATCTTACAATTATTAACGGAATTTTTAATCTCTAAATTCTGATGAGGAATTACAATACCTGATTTGAGAAAAGAAGGGAAATAACTTCCCATCCATTCTTGTAAATACAAGCTTGGGAATCCACTATACTTTGCTTTTAAAGAAACCAGTTTCATAAAGTTTTCTTTATAAAAAGCTCCTTTATTTAAAAAATCATAAGGTCTAGGATAACAATGAAAAGGAAATGGATCGTGAATATAAGCTAACCATTTATCATGTAAGTTTGGCAGACTTAACATAGCATGATGTGGTCTAAAACTAGCTCCTTTACTCAAGGTAAAAATTATATCTTCATCATTAAAACACTTTTTAATGGCTTTAGAAATACTTTTAGAATCATTAAAAAAAGTAAAAGAATTTCCAAATATTTTTTCTAAAAAAATAGACAAATCTACCTTTAAAACTCTTTGAACAATTCTTTGTGTTCTACTCAACACATAATTCAAAGAAAATTTAATCTCAGGTATAGATATACATTCAATATCACTCCCTAATTGAATTTCTTTTCTGGTGTAATGCAATACTTTAACTTGATAACCTATCTTTTTAAGGTTTTGTATCAAAGCTACATTTACTTTAGAACCACTACTGTCTTCTATATCTATGGATTCTGATATGATTAGAATTTTTACCATCTAGCAACTCTATGAATTAATTTTATAAACAAACTCCCATGTAATCTTGCACAAAAAACCAATACTATAACAGCAATATCTTTGAATCTGTTAGATAGTAATCCTTTTTTTAAATCACTTTTAATCTTTGTTAACAATTCATCGTTTTGTTTGTTATTATATGCAAAAGTGATAAATCTTGAGAAAATTCTCCCATTAAATAACGGAGAGTTTTTTACTACCTGGTATACATTTATAAATGCCTGATTATTTGAAATCTCTTTAATATTAGTTTTACCATAAAAATTAGCTGTAATAGAAATATTGTGTTTTCTATGATAGTATAAAGGTTTATTTACATAACTGGCTTTTGTGCTCTTAGTAAAAAACAACTTATTAAACACTTCCCATTCTTCAGCATAAAAAAGCTGTTCATTAAATCGAACCTCTTTGATATACTCATATTTGATTAACGGAACTTGGGCTGTAAATATTCTTTTTAAGAGGATAAAATCTTCAGCTATATTAGCTATGATATTTGATTCTACTTTTTGATTTATCAACTCAATATTTAACTTTTCTCCATCTTTAAAATTAACAGTAGGAAAAACAGTCAAATCTAAGTTTGAATATTTCTCAAACTCTTTTAATTGAATTTCAAACTTTTGGGGATGCATGATATCATCATCATCAAAAAAATGGATAAAATCTGTGGTTTCTATTAAATCCATTCCCATATTTCTAGAAGCAGACAAACCTTTTACATATTTATCGCCTTTTACATGATACTGAAATCTAATATCTTTTTTTATATATTCTTGTATAACTTCACTCGTATTGTCATTAGAATTGTCATCTATAATAATACACTTCCAATTTGAATAGGTTTGTGCTATAATAGAATCTAAAGTCTCTCTTATTAAATGAGCCCTATTATAAGTGGTTAGTATAATAGTTATTAAAGATTGATTATGCATTTAGTATTCTTTTAACAAATCTAAGCGGTTTTAAAACATAAAGACCTATTTTGTACTCTAATCTAGAGTACATTTTTAATTTTTCATTTTCTTCCTTTTCAATCCTTAACAATAAAAATGCAATAAAATCATTAAAATATAATTTATATATATCTTCATTTTTTTATAGATATATTTTAATAAATCATACTTTATTTTATTTGCCTTTGTTGTGGTTGACTCAATTCCTTTTCTATAATTATATAGTGGCTCTGGCACAACAAAAACCTTTTTATTAGTAGAGTTTAAAACTCTAATCAATAATTCCCAATCCTCAAAACCATTCCTCATTTGTTCATCATACCCCCCTATATTTAACAACTCTCGTTTTACAAATAATGAAGTTCCTAGTGCTATATTATTTAAAACAGCCTTATTTAAACCACCTCCCTTAGGCTCAAACACTGTTATCTGGTTATCTTCGGACACCAAATTGGCAAAACATGTTATAACAGAATGTGCATCAGTATAATTTGTTAAAAGTTTTTTACAAAAATCTAATTCAACATAATCATCACTATCAATAAAAATGACATACTCCCCTTTAGCTTTTTGTAAACCAACATTTCTTGCTGAAGACTGACCTTTATTTTCTTGATGTATTAATATATCAATCTTACAGGATAGCTCACTAAGTTTTAATTTAGTTTCTTGATTTGAACCATCATCTACTACAATTAATTCAATATTAGGGTAAGTTTGATTATTTACTGAGTCAATACATTTTTCTATATATTGACTAGTATTATAGACAGGAATAACTACTGATATTATCTCTTTCATAAGGTATATTCTTTATCCTGAAATATATTTACCAAAAGGAAGTTTGTTTACAAAGACAATAACTCCTAATGAAATGATTAAACACAAAATAGACACTATTGGAATACTTAAAACTGGAGTTACAATAAACATGTCTATATTTAAATTAACTAGTAATTTTAAAACCAAAGCATGAACCAAATAAATACCAAAACTATATTTACTTATTATACTCACAATATTATCTAAACCTTTAACACTAATCTTTTTATTTTTAAAAAACAAAAAGAAAGATGAAGAAGCAATAATTATATTTATAGATAAGTAATCATAAAAATATTCATAAAAAACTCCCTGACGAAGAGAAAAATAGTATGTTCCTAATACAGTAATACCTACACTAGCCATAAATAAGAGTAAATATCTATACTTTCCTTTAAAATTTGTATTGAATAAGAAATGTCCTAAAACCATATAACCTAAATAACCACTAAAATTTGTAATATCTATTTTGGGTAGATAAATAACGATACTTGGAATTCTATATAAAATAGAGAAAAACCATATACTTAAAAAATATACGATATAAGTCGTTGAACTTTTTTTTATCCATTGTCTTAAAATCGGGACACTTAAATAAAACCCTAACAATATATACACAAAATGTAAATGGTATTCGCTTCCATACAAAAAGGAGCGAGTGATTTTTTGTAAAAAAGCAATAAATTCAAACTCCCCTAACAAATATTTTTTATTATTAAAAGTAAAATATACTGTACTCCAAAATAATAATGGCGGTATAATTCTTATAGTTCTTTTTCTTAAAAAGTTCTTTAATTCATAGTCTTTATTTAATAATAAAGCCCCAGAGATCATAAAGAATATAGGCACACAAAACCTTGATAAACTATCATAAAAATTTGCGATTAACCAATCTGGAGTATTTATATTTAAAGTCATTACCCCTATAGCAGAAACATGAATTATAATAACTGCTAAAGTAGATACAACCCTTAAATAGTCTATCCAAATTTTATTATTTATTGATATATTTTTCTCCATTTATTTTTTATAATATCTTCAGAAAAATTCTCTTCTACAAATTTTCTTCCTTCTGAACCTAGCTCTAAAACTTGTTCTCTGTTCTCATAAAAAAAACAAACCTTTTTATACATTTCTTCAACATCATAAATGTTACATAAAAACCCCGTTTCATTATTTTTAAAAGTATATTTCACCCCTCCAGAATTAAAAGCAATTATTGGTAATCCACTAGCTTGTGCTTCTAAGCATACTAAACCTTGTGTTTCTTCCCTACTTTTATATGGAATGCTAGAAAAAAGAAATACATCATGTTCATTGTATATTTTTTTTAATTCTTGTTGTGTTTTAGCACCAACCATTTTAACATATGAATGAAGATTTTTTTTATCAATCAAATCCTCGTACTCTTTTTTTAATTCACCAGTTCCCACAATAGTTAAAAAAACATCTTGCTCATACTCCTTAACTTTAGACATCAATTCTATTAAAAATTTCTGTCCTTTTATAGGATGTAATCGACCTACATTTAGCAACTTTAACGTCTTGTTGTCTTTTTCTTTAAATTGTCTTTTAAATTTATTTACATCTACAGCTACAGGAATTTCTCTTATAATCTTTTTAGGACAACCTATATTTATAAGTTGATTTGTTAAATATTTTGTATTGGTATTAATTACATCTGCAACTTTAAAAAGCAAATCATAATATCCTTTTTGTTGAATGTGACCTATAGGAAAAAAGGCATCGTGTCCATGAAAAGATACGATTAATTTAAATGAATAAAATTTCTTAAAAAAATCCATTGGATGTGCTTTTGTACCAAACTGCACATGTACAACATCATTTTTTGTTACAATTTTATGATAGTAATACCATATATATAAATGGCTCAAACTAAATGATTTTGAATATTGATAAAATTTAATTATTTCTTTACTTCTAAAAAGATTAAACATCAATATTCTCAACCACTTTACCAACCTTATTATCTTAGATTTAGGAACACTATAATCTATTATATTAACCTCTAATGACTTTTGTTTAAATAATGAAGAAAAAAACTTAATATTATCCGACTTAAGCTTTCCTATTATTAAAGAAACCTCATATCCTAAATCAATAGCATACTGTATTTGATTTACCACAAATGTTTCAGATACATTTGGAAACTCACCTATTTTAAAGCATATTTTTTTCAAGAAATCAGCTTTTTACGCAGTACATAAATTTTCTCTTTAACAGGTAAAATTAGAAAAGCTTTTGCTCTCCATAATTTATCAATATTTTCTCTATTACCTACAAAGAAAATTTTATAGACGATACCTCTAGTAACTTTATCAAGCACATCTTTTAAATATAATTGGTCAAAAAGTTGAGTCTTTTTATTTTCCCTAAGTAAAATATTAATCCAATTAAAAAACAAATAAAATTCTTTAACTGTGATAAATTTATTAGAATACATCACTTTTTTTAGAAAAACATCTGTATATAATTCTGTATTATAATTAAGTTTTCTAAATAAACTTAGTTTAATTTTAATATCTCCTTCTTTCTGTATTTTATTATAAACTGATGAGACTTGATTACCATGAACTCTATAATAATATAAAACCTCTTGTATGTTATACATTTTACAGTCCCAGGCTGATCTTGCCCAAAAATCGTAATCCTCTACATGTTTTTTTGTTTCATCAAACTTAAACAGTGAATAAGCTTCTCGGTCTAACATTGTAGCTCCTAAACTCATAGGGCACCTCATTAATAATTCTGCCTGAATTTCTACATGCTGCTCTTTATGTTCAATTAATTTATTAGGCTCATTAATGATTTGTAACCAACTTCCACAAGCTTTTATTTCAGAATTTGATTCTAAAACTAATAATTGCTTTTCAAATCTGTCAAGCGCATTAATATCGTCACCATCTACCCTTGCTATATATTTCCCCTTTGCTATTTTAAAACCTATGTTTAAACTATCTATTAGACCTTTATTCACTTCTTTCTCGTGAATTCTAATTCTCTCATCTTTGTATGCTCTAACAATGTCAAGAGTTTTATCTGTAGAACAATCATCTATTACTAAAACCTCAAAATCTTGTATGGTTTGGTTTAATATAGAATCCATACATTCTTTGATGTAATTCTCTACATTATAAACAGGTAAGACTACCGAAATTAATGCCATTCTATTTAATTTTCGTTAGTTTATAACCAACACCTGTTATAGGATATATAAGAGCCAAACTACATTTTATATAAAAACCAAAAGAACATTTTATTTTTAAAGAAGATTTTATGATCATTAGCCAAATTTTAACACTGTAAACTACTTGTTTTTCTCTTAAAGCATTTATATAATATTTTACAAGTTTACTCATTACAGAGTTTTTAGTTTCCTCATTAATCTCATTATTAAACTCACTAACTATTTTATGGTTTACATAAGCATTTGACCATATTTTCTCTATACTATTGGTTGTAGAATTACTCATATTAGAATCATGTAATAACATATGTGTTGTAACTATATCATTTGAAGCATAAGAGTATTTCTTTAACTTAAAGACGTTTAAATGAAATTCATAATCTTGTGCTTGATATAATTTTTCATTTAATTTTAATTTATTATTTAACAAGAATTCTTTTTTCCAAAGCACACTTTGAAGTAACCAAAAACACTTAAAGTTGATAAAATCATCTATTATATTATTCGATATCAAAGTTTCAGAACGAATACCTCTGGAAATATTTTCGGGCATTTTAAATTGTTCGGTTTGGGTTACCGAAAAATCATAATCTCCAGATAATAAATCAATTAATTGTATTTCTACTTTTTGATTTAACATTAAATCATCTGAATCAAAAAACATTATATACTCCCCCTTACTCAACTCAAACCCATAATTCCTACACGCATTAGCTCCTTTAGGCCTTTCTTTTGGCCTGTGGTGATACTGTATACGACTATCTTTATCAGTATATTCTTTTAAAACCTCTATAGTATTATCTGTAGAACCATCATCTACCACAATACATTCCCAATTTAAATAGGTTTGTTTTATTACAGAATCCAACGTTTCTCCAATTAAATGAGCTCTATTATAGGTTGGAATGATGATAGAAACTAAAGGGTTATTCATGCTTTATAATCGCTTTATTTATTAAATGATTAATCATACCTATATGTTTTTCTAAGGTATAATTTTGTTTTATAAAATCTCTAGAGAAACTTCCCATCTCTTCTGCCTCTTTTCGATTTTCTAATAAATAAATCATTTTTTTAGCCATATTCAAAACATCATGTTCTTCTACTAAAAAACCTGTTTTATTATTTATAATTACATCTGAAATACCTCCATGTAACGTAGATACAACTGGTAAAGAAGCTGCCGAGGCTTCTAAAACAGCTACTGGTGTTCCTTCTGAATCTCCATTTAATGCCACCACTGAATGTTGTACAAAAGCAAATGCACCTGTAAAAAGATCCTTTATTTTTTCTGGACTCATTTTTCCTGGTAAAAAAACAGATTCTTCTAAACCTAAGTACTTTACTAAATTTACACAGGTATTATATAAACCACCTTCTCCAACTATAGTTAAGTTAGATTCTGGAAATTTTTTAAGCACCTCAGCAAAGGCTAATATGGTGTAATAAGGGGCTTTTTTATCTACAAATCTACCAATACCAATAAAGTTGGACGTTTTTCGACTAGGCTTTACTTCAAAAAAAGATGGATTGGGTCCACATGGAGAGACATATATTTTAGATTCTTTTCCTCCCAAAGCTATTAAAGTCTCTTTTATAGCATTTGAAACAGCTAATACACTATCTGAATAATTTAATAATTTTTTATAATTGCTTTGTTGCTTCTCTAGAATCTCTTTAATACTTGCATCAAAACCATGAAAAATAGGAATCAATGGTATCTTTAAATTTTTACAGACATTCAATACAGCTGCTCCTGTTAAACCATATTCAGCAACTACAACTTGGATATTGTTACCTAAAAAAGAAGCTTTTAATGATTGTTCATGAATAGTCAACTCTGTTAAACCTGTTTTATTTAAAAATTTAAAATATTTTTTTTTCCATTTATTCCTAGTTATGGGATAACCTTTTTCACAACTATTAGGCAAATATCCTCCATAATAAAACCAAACATTCCCTTTTAAATATTTTTTGTGCTGCTGAATAAACGTTTCGGAATATGCATTTTTACTTGGTGAAATAAGTGCAATATTTATCTCTTTCATGATATACCTTTTACAATTTTCAACAATACTGACTTCAACTTTCGTTTTATTTTTTTCTTTAGATTGTAGTTTACAAAATTATATGGAACAACCCATATATATGTGTTTATATAACCTCCAAACTTTTGGTGAAGTTTTAAATTTTTCCTTACAGTTTTAAGATATATTTTTGAATATTTATCATGTTTTTTATAAATATTGTATATTAAATTTGAAAAAACTTTATTCAGATAAACCACATTCCCCTTAACATATGTCTTATCTGTGGTTTTATATTGAACATCTGAAATTTTAAACTCCTTTTTTAATAATTGCTCTCCCTTATCTAGTTCATATAATAGCCTATTCAACTTTAAATAAACTCTCTGATAATCAGACTCTACCAAATCTCTAGTTTTAATACCTTCTTTTAACACCATAACCCTAGTATTATGATTAATGACTAATTCTTCTGAAGCAATTCCTAATCTTTTTTCAATATTAAAAACAGAAGTTTGTGCGTTTTTAAGAGACAATAATAATGTTCTAATATCATAATATTTTATATTACTTAATATTGAATTCATTGTCTGTATAATTAAATAAGACCAAGCAATATTTAAAAAATTTTGATATCCTTTATCTAACTCTTTATTTATTTTTATTTCATAAGGATTATAGACAATGTTTAAATCATATATTGTATGTAAAAACTTAATATCATGTAACATAGATTTGCAAACATACAAAGGACTGTGAGTAAAAAGATAAGAAAGAGATTCGTCACTTCGTATAAAATCATCTATTGCCAAACATCCTTTTTTATATTCATGATCTTCAAAACAAATAAAAACATCTAAATCTGAAATTGAAGGATATTTTATACTTCCAAATTGTCCAACAATAATTGCATTATATTCTATACTCAGTCTTTTAACCTCTTCAAAGGCATCCTCATACTCTTTAACTTGTTTATTTTTAAATTTAAGTTCGTCAATATAAAGAAGGGTTTCCTTAATAAAATCATCAATTAATTCATCATTTAAAACGACAGAACTTAAATTATGATAATTTAAAACTGGAGAGTTTAAAGACGCATATTCTCGCCATTTTTCTGCACTATCAAATTCTTGTAATTTCTTTGAAAATTCTAAAAAGCCAGAATTTTCAACTATTAACTTCCAATTCTCTCTACATTCTGTACTCCATTGAATAAGTTTAAGTACTTCTTTTGAATATAGTGAATTAGCTTTTAAAATTGCAGTCCGTTTATCTAAATCACTTCCTTTTATCTGGAATACAAGTGGTGGTAATAACACTACAGAACCTACAAACCTTTTTAAATCATAAATATTTAGTAATCCCTCTTTATATTGTTGATAAAAAAATGTGATGTTTTTGCAAGTACCTTTTATCCTTTCAACAGTTTTATTAATGCTATCTTGTTTATTAATAGAGGCTATTATTTGATTATTCCCTAAAACACATAGGGCTTCTTTCATAATAAAAAGAGGCATATATGAATTATCATACCTCCTCAACTGGCTTTTTTTAACTAACCAATGACCATGGTGTTGTAAAGGATCTTTCTTTTGAAAATTAAATGCTACTTCATCTAACTTAGATTTCACCAAGTCATAATAATCATCATCTATTATAATAAAATCATCTAAATCAGAGAAAGAAGTTCTTGAATTATCTGACCAACTACCATGTACAAATACTTGTATTTTACTAGGGTTTAAAGTTAATAATGGAGCAAAAATTTCATTTAACTCTTTATTACTTCCATCATAAAGTAAACTATTCACAGTGTATTTTTGCATATTAAACTGTTTTCCAATTAGAGTTTACATTAACCAACCCCCATGCATTATTAAAAATAGTTTTCTTATCCTTACCATATGGCAATACCGTAAATTCGGCTGCTCTAATTACTTGATCATAGAAAAGCTTACCTTTTCTTATTGATATTGTTATACAGTACTCTCCTGGAGTAAGAGTAAAATGATCAAATGACATCATAACTTTTTGCCTTTTATTAATCTTTGTAGAAAAATAAGTATCTGAATCTCCACTCAAACAACTAGCAATATAAATCTCATTCTTTGTTTCAAAGCGAACTCCTAAATTTAATCCATCCACACTTAATAAATGCCCATCAACTTCAAGTTCGATTGAAAACTTCTCTCCTAAAAAGAAACTTGAAGTATTTTCTCCAATCGAATTATAAAATTTAAGATCTGTAAATGACACTTCTTTTCCTAAATTATTTGCTCTCTTATGTGATGCTAAATCTACTTGAATTTCATCTGTATTATTTAGCTCTTCATATTTTTTTACAATTGTATTAATATCTCCTTGACAGCTAACTTGACCATTCGCTAAAAGAATTCCTTTTGTACATAGAGCTTTCACAGAAGCCATATTATGACTCACAAACAGTACCGTTCGTCCACCACTAGTAGAAATATCTTTCATTTTACCAATGGCTTTCTTTTGAAATTCAGCATCTCCAACAGCTAATACTTCGTCAACAATCAAAATATCAGGTTCCAAAAAAGCAGCTACAGCAAATGCCAAACGAACCGTCATTCCACTTGAGTATCTTTTCACAGGAGTGTCTATATAACGTTCACAACCAGAAAAAGCGATAATCTCATCTATCTTAGACTGAATTTCTTTTTTAGTCATTCCTAAAATAGCTCCATTCAAAAAAATATTTTCTCGCCCAGTCATTTCTCCATTAAAACCGGTACCTACTTCTAATAATGACGCAATTTTCCCATTATATTTAATAGCTCCGGTAGTAGGTCCCGTTACTTTTGATAAAATTTTTAACAAAGTAGATTTCCCAGCTCCATTTCTACCAATAATCCCTATGACATCTCCTTTTTCAACCTCAAAATTGATATCTTTTAATGCCCAAACATAATCTGAGTTCCCTTTTTGAGACCTATCGTTGGTTTCACCAATTTTTAAGAAAGGATCCTCTTTTCCACGCAACTTATGGGTAAACCTTTTAAAGTCATCTACCAAACTTCCCGATCCTACATTACCTAATCGATATTGTTTAGATAAGTTTTCAACTTTTAAAATAATTTCTTTCATAAACTATACAGTATCTATAAAGTTTTTCTCTGACCTATTAAAAACAATAACTCCTATAAAAAGAAGACTAAAAATTAAACCTATAGTAGTGATAAATAATTTTATATCAAATTGATACCCATCTGTTGCAAACAACAAATATCTACTCATTTCTATAATACCTGCTAAAGGATTATACTCTACAATCCATGAATATTCAGGCATTTTTTCTTTAAAAAAAGAAATAGGATACATCACTGCAGATAAATACATCAACAATTGCAATCCAAAATTTACTAGAATCCTCATATCTCTATATTTTGTTACCAAAGCAGAAATAATCAAACCTAACCCCAAACCTAATAGCCCCATCAAAATAATCATAAATGGAAATAATAATATGATTGCTTTTACATGAAGATTAGTACCTGTAAGTAGATAATATACATAAAAGGCAGAAAAAATAAAAAGCTGAATTCCAAACTTAAACAAGTTAGATGTTATTGATGTTAACGGGGCAATTAACCTTGGGAAATATACTTTTGAAAAAATTCCTGCATTAGAAGAAAATGAAGTAGAAGTAGAAATTAAACAGGATTTAAAATATCCCCAAACAATAATCCCCGACATATTAAACAAAAATGATGGAGTATCTCCTGTAGATACATTAGCAACATTGTTAAAAATAAGTGTAAATACAACTGTTGTAAACAAAGGTTCTAATAAGTACCACAACGGCCCTAAAACAGTTTGTTTATACACTGTTACTATATCACGCTTCACAAAAAGAAATAACAAATCTCTATATCGCCAAACCTCTTTTAGATTTAAATCTAATAAGCCATTTTTTGGCGTAATTTCGTACAACCAATTTTGATTTTTATTCAATGTCTTTATTTTTTACTTAATAAAACTCTCCACTCCTAACTCATAACTCTTTAAACCAAAACCTAAGATCACTCCTTTACAAACGGGAGACAAAAAAGATTTATGTCTAAAAGCTTCTCTTTTGTGTGTGTTAGAAATATGCACCTCTACCACCGGAGTGGTAACACCACTAATAGCATCTGCAATAGCAACCGAAGTATGTGTGTATGCCCCAGCATTCATTACAATTCCATCGTAAGAAAATCCAACTTCGTGAATTTTATCTACCAAAGCCCCTTCACTATTTGACTGAAAATACTCTAAAGAAATCTCTGAATATTTAACCTTTAATTTCTCGAAATATTGCTCAAAAGTTTCTGAACCATAGATCTCCGGCTCTCTTTTTCCTAATAAATTTAAATTAGGACCGTTTAAGATTAAAATTTTCATCTTGATGGATTTTTGAATAATGTTCAAAAGTAAGAAAAAACCAAGGCAATACGGTAAACAAACTATAATATCACGTTAAAAATACTTATTCCACCTAAGTATTTAATCCTTATTTTTACATTATAATGAATTGGACTACTTACATCAAAGAATTTACTCAATACCTGCTTATAGAAAAGGGCTTGTCTCACAATACCATCATCAATTATCAAAAAGATTGTGAAAAACTTAGCAACTATTTTAAAGATTCAGAAATCACCCCTATAAACATCAAAACTTCCGATATACAGGACTTTATCTATCAGTATTCAAAAACCCACAAAGCAAGATCACAAGCCAGACTAATCTCTGGTATTTCTTCTTTTTTTGATTATTTATTGATGGAGAACTATAGAGAAATAAACCCCATGGATATTATAGAATCTCCAAAGATTGGATTAAAACTCCCTGATACTTTATCCGAGGAAGAAATCAACAACATAATTGATGTTATTGATTTATCTCATCCACAAGGAGAAAGAAATAGAGCGATTTTAGAAACTTTATACGGATGTGGATTGCGTGTAAGCGAACTCATCAACCTAAAAATTTCCGATTTATATTTTGACGAAGGATTTATAAAAATTACAGGAAAAGGAAACAAACAACGTTTGGTTCCTACAAATCTATACACAGAAAACATCATTAATAATTATATTCAACAACAAAGACCATTAACCCCCGCCAAAAAAGGAAAAGAAGATGTATTATTTTTAAACAGAAGAGGAAACCAATTAACAAGGGTAATGATTTTTACCATCATTAAACAATTGGCAGAAAAGGCAAACATCAAAAAAACAATTAGCCCTCATACTTTTAGACACTCTTTTGCTAGTCATTTACTAAATGGTGGTGCCGATTTAACTGTTATTCAAGCTTTATTAGGTCACGAAAGTATTACCACTACCGAGATTTACTTACATGTTGATAAAACCAAACTGAGTGAGGTTGTAAATAAGTTTCACCCTAGAGCGAGGAATTAGCGATTAGCGATTAGCGATTAGCGATTAGCGATTAGCGATTAGCGATTAGCGATTAGCGATTAGCGATTAGCGATTAGCGATTAGCGATTAGCGATTAGCGATTAGCGATTAGCGATTAGCGATTAGCGATTAGCGATTAGCGAAAAAAATATTTTTGGAGATTACTTCCTAATATTTAGGTGAAAAGTTGACATTACCTCAAGATAGTGCATCTCGACTTCGCTCGATGACCTTAAATATAAGCTTAGAACAACTAAACATAAAAAAAAGCGTTTTAGAAATTTCTAAAAACGCTTTTTTTGAACAACAAACAATTGTTCTTTGTCAATTGCATATTGTAAATTACTTCGCTACATTCACTGCTCTAGTTTCTCTAATTACGGTAACTTTTACCTGACCTGGATAAGTCATTTCAGTTTGTATTTTCTGAGAAATATTAAACGATAAATCAGACGCTTGTTCATCGGTTACTTTGGTACTTTCTACCAATACACGTAACTCACGTCCGGCTTGAATTGCATAAGCTTTCTGAACCCCAGTAAACCCAAACGCTAAATCTTCTAAATCTTTTAATCTTTGAATATATGAATCTAATACCTGACGTCTTGCTCCTGGTCTTGCTCCAGATATTGCATCACAAACCTGAACAATAGGCGCCAACATCGTTTTCATTTCAATTTCATCATGATGCGCTCCAATAGCGTTACATACATCAGGCTTTTCTCCATATTTCTCAGCCCATTCCATACCTAATAATGCGTGTGGTAATTCACTTTCAGTATCTGGTACTTTACCTATATCATGTAGTAATCCTGCTCTTTTTGCAGCCTTTACATTCAATCCTAACTCAGCAGCCATTAATCCACATAGGTTAGCTACTTCTCTAGAGTGTTGTAATAAGTTTTGTCCGTAAGAAGAACGGAACTTCATACGTCCAATAGTTTTAACCAATTCAGGATGTAAACCATGAATTCCTAAATCAATCACAGTACGTTTTCCAACTTCAATAATCTCTTGGTTGATTTGTTTTTCAGTCTTTTCAACCACCTCTTCAATTCTAGCTGGGTGAATACGACCATCTGTCACTAATTTATGCATAGACAAACGAGCAATTTCTCTACGAACAGGATCAAAACAAGAAAGAATAATAGCTTCTGGTGTATCATCAACAATAATTTCAACTCCAGTAGCAGCTTCAATCGCTCTAATATTACGACCTTCACGACCAATAATACGTCCTTTTACATCATCAGACTCAATATTAAACACAGATACACAGTTTTCTATAGATTGCTCTACACCCACTCTTTGAATCGTGTTTAAAATCAATTGTCTAGCATCTTGCTCTGCAGTTAACTTAGCCTCTTCCAAGGTATCTCTAATATAAGCCATTGCATCTGTCTTAGCTTCGGCTTTTAAAGAATCTACCAACTGAACTTTAGCTTCATCAGCAGATAACCCAGAAATAGATTCTAAAATATCTACTTGTTTTTTATGCATCTTATCTAATTCCGCCTGTTTCTTTTCTAAGAATTCTAAACGGTAATTGTAATCCGATTCCTTGTCTTCTAAGGATTTATTTAACTTTTTTTCACGTTCAATCTCCTTATTTAAAGAAGTTTCTTTGTCTTTAGCTCTTTTTTCAGATTCAGATACTTTTTTCTCACGATTTAAAATTACTTTTTCGTGTTCCGTTTTAAGTTCAATAAACTTTTCTTTGGCCTGTAAAATTTTATCTTTTTTAACGGCTTCTGCAGTTAATTTGGCTTCTTTAACAATAGAAGCGGCTTCTTTTTCTGCTTGAACCGTAAGCTGAGAAACCTTGAATTTCTCCAGCATTTTTGCTATTACAAATCCTACGACTAAGGCCGCAACAGCAACGAGTATTATGGTTGTGTTCATTATTTTGAGTTAAATTATATATAAAAAAACCTACTAAGGTTAGTTTTATAAACTCCAAAAAACATGTTTTAGGACTAACATTGTGATCAAGTATCTGTATAAAATTACAGCTCGCTTTAACACAATAGACTTATCCTTTTTAAAGATATAATGTTGAGTTTATCAAACGAAAACCAAAGTAGGCAGTGTTTTTATTTTTATGTAAAGAACTTTATTTATCTAAATACGATTGTAATTTACCATTTAATTTTGATAATTTAGTCATTATTGCATTATTTTCTTCGTCTTTTATTACCTTATTTACTTCTATAATAGATGCAAACTGTAAGGCACACATCGCCAATACATCTTGTTTATCGTTAACTGCATAATTACTTTCGTAATCTGAAATTAACTTATTAATGTTTACAGCCGCTGCTCTTACCCCTTGTTCTTCTTCTGTAGAATTTACAGAAATAGGGTAATTCCTACCGCCTATTGCTACATTAATTTTATATGTATCCGCCATTTTAAAGAGCTTATGTATTTAATTCTTTAATACATTGATCTATTTCTGCAACTAAAAAATCAATTTTAGCTTTCGTATCCTTCTTATATCCTTCACTGCCTCCAATAGTTTTAGCAATTTTTAACACCTGCAACTGTTCCTTGTAAAATAAAATCTCATCTTCTAAGCCTTTGTTACTTTGTTGTAACACAAAATTACTGTTAGATAGAATCTGATTTTCTTTTTGTAAAAACTCGTAGCGTTCCAGAAGTTGTTCAATATTAGCCTCTAATGTGGCAATGATATTTTGTTGACTTCCCATAGTTATTGTCGCTAAAACCTTATTTACAAAAATAGCATTGTTATTCTTAAATCCAATTTTTTATGCAGCAAATTACAAATTTCCTTATTGAGATTGTTTCTCAGAGTTTTATAAGTGTTTTTTAAGATATTATAATATTTTTGTGAAACCCTTAAATGCATTTTTTTTGAAAAAACAACACTTTTTACTTTGCTTATTTACTTTTTGTATGTCTTTTGGACAACAAAAATACCCTCAAAATGATTTTAGAAATCCTTTAGACTTCCCTATTATACTTGCTGGAACTTTTGGTGAATTAAGAACCAATCATTTTCATTCTGGTATTGACATTAAGACCAAAGGAGTTAGTGGTAAAAAAGTATATACTGCCAAAGAAGGATATGTGTCTAGAATTAAAATTTCTCTTTGGGGATACGGAAAAGCTTTATACGTTACCCATCCAAATGGTTTTACAACTGTATATGGGCATTTGGAAAAGTTTAGTGATAAGATTGAAAAATACATCAAACAAAAACAATATGCAAAAGAGTCTTTTGAGGTTCAAGTTTTTCCTAATAGGGACGAATTGGTTATAGAAAAAGATGAAATAATTGCCTATTCGGGAAATTCTGGCGGCTCAACTGCTCCACATTTACATTTTGAAATTAGAGATACAAAAACCGAAAAAATCATCAACCCTCTTTTATTTGGATTAGAAGTACCCGATAATATTACTCCTAGGTTTGGAGGACTTAGAGTTACTCCTATTGGTAAAAATGCCGCAGTAAATCAACTACCTGTTGCTCAAGATATTCATGTTGAAAAAATCAACAGCCATTTATATGTTTCCGACGAAGTAGAGGCTATTGGAAAAATAGGTTTGCAAATTAATACTTATGATTTGCTTAACCATGCAGCAAACAAAAATGGAGTCTATAGTATTGATATGACTGTAAACGATACTTTGGTCTATCATCACGATTTAGAAACTTTTGCTTTTGATGAAAGTAAGTATATCAACTTATTAATTGATTACGAACACTATGCTAAGCATTATAAAAAATATCAAAAAACCTATATAGAACCTGCAAATAGATTATCTATTTACAAAACCGATAAAAACAAAGGGTTTTTAAATATTAAAAACGAAGAACATTATCGTGTAGAGATTATTATAAAAGATTTTGCTAACAACACTACTACCATAAGAGTTCCTATAAAAGGAAACAAAATTATTACACCAATTATTGAAGAAAACTTACAAACTCCTTATCATATAAATCAAAATAAATACACTGTTTTTAAACAAGGGAACTCTGAACTTAGATTTCCTAAAAATACTTTTTACAAAGATGTATATTTAGATTACAGTGTAGATAAAAATATGATTCACGTTCATAAGCCAATATTGCCATTAAACAAAAGCTATACTTTAACTTATTTTATAGATAGTTTAACAGCTACAGAAAAAAAGTATGTGTATTTTGCTTATAAAAGTGGGAGTCATTTCAATTATGTTAGCACTAATAAAAAAGACAATAAAATATACACCAACACAAAATATTTAGGTGATTTTTATCTAAAATTTGATAGTATTGCGCCTATTATTTATAAACCTAGCTTTTACAACAAACAAAATATAAGCAATCATAAAACGTTGAGTATACACATTAAAGACAAGGAAACTGATATTAAAAATTATTATGCTACTATTGATGGAAAATGGATTTTAATGGAATACCAACCTAAGAAGGATCGATTGTTTTTTGATTTAAGTGATTTAAAAGCAACCCAACAGCAACATACTTTTAAATTAAAAGTACAAGATGTCTTAGGAAACTCTAAAACTTACGAAGCTAGCTTTTACAAATAAAACTACTATTGAAAACATTTTTAAACCTCATTATTTTTTTAACAACCGCTATGCTGTTTGCTCAAACAGGATATGTAGCTGGTATTATTACTAACGAAAATAAAGAACCTTTACATGGTGTTAGCATTACCTACAATCAAAAAGGAATGCTTAGTGATGAAAATGGAGCTTACCAAATAGAAATTCCGGCTAACGAACAAACCTTAATAAAATTCTCTTATATAGGTTATGGAACTGTTGTTAAAAGTTTTAAAGGTTATAAAAACAAAACCATTAAATTCTCTCCTGTACTTAAAATTCAATCCCATGATATTGAAGAAATAACTATTAAAAGTTATCAAGCAGCACAAGAGGGTGTTGTAAAATTAAAAGCCGAAAAGTTTAAAAGAATTCCTGGTGCCAATGCCGGAATTGAAAATTTATTAATGACGCAACCTGGTGTAAACAATAGTAACGAATTAAGTACACAATATAGCGTTCGTGGGGGGAGTTTTGATGAAAATTTAGTTTATGTTAACGGAATTGAAATTTATCGTCCTTTTTTGATTAGATCTGGTCAACAAGAAGGATTGAGTTTTTTAAATTCTGACATGACAGAAAACATCAATTTTTCTGCAGGTGGTTTTGAAGCCAAATACGGTGATAGACTATCATCTGTCTTAAACATTCATTATAAAAAACCAACCAAAGAACTTTCTACAGTAAACTTAAATTTATTAGGTGCTAGTTATACCTACGAGAATTTATTTTTAAACAAAAAACTTTCAACATTAATTGGAGCCAGATATCGTAACAACCAACTTTTAGTGAATAGTAAAGACACTAAAACCAACTTTAAGCCTGTTTTTGCAGATATACAAACCTATTTATCTTATAAAATCAACAACAAAAGTAGTTTAGATTTTTTAGGAAATATTGCTATGAACAATTACAACTTTACTCCTATTTCTAGAGTTACAAAGTTTGGTGGATTGTTTCAACCTAGAGAATTGGTTGTTTTTTACGAAGGAAATGAGCAAGATGATTTTAAAACTTACTTTGGGGCCTTAAGTTATAAATACAATTTTTCTAAAAACACTAAGTTAGATGTTACTGCTTCTGCATTCAACACTCAAGAACAAGAGTATTATGATATTTATGGAGCTTATAGTATTGCAGAAGTTGATCCTGTAAATGGTGAACCTTTATACACCTCTGGAGTAGGAACTCAACTAGACCATGCTAGAAACGATTTAGATATTTTAATTCAAAACGTAAAAGTTTCTCTTCAACACAAAATAAACGAACATCATTTTGAGGTTGGAGCAAAATTCCAAAGTGAAAATATTAGAGATAGAATTAATGAATGGAAAGCCATTGATGATAACGGAAACACACTAAGAAATCCAAACACTGCCAATCCATCTACACCTACAAGTGCTCCTGATTTTAGCATCACTCCTATTGATTTATACTACAATGTAAAAGCACAAAACAATGTAACCATCAACAGGTTATCTGGTTATTTTCAATGGAACAAAAAATGGTATATAGGGAATAATATTTTATGGCATCACGCCGGAATTAGATCTCAATTATGGTATTTAAAAAACATCAATACCCAAACCAATTCATCTTTAAAACAAGTTATCAGCCCACGTTTTAGACTTTCTTTAAAACCTGATTGGCAAAATACAGATATGGTTTTTCGTTTATCTGCCGGATATTATCACCAACCTCCATCTTACAAAGAATTAAGAGATGCTAAAGGAGAAATTCAATACAATGTAGAAGCTCAAGAATCTATACATTATGTTTTTTCTAACGAATATAGTTTTACCATGTGGGAACGTCCTTTTAAAATGACTTCCGAAATTTACTACAAACAACTAAACCATGTAAACGCTTATTCTTTAGACAATGTAAGAGTTAGATATGATGCCAACAACAATACCGAGGCTTATGCCACAGGATTAGATTTAAGATTGAGTGGTGAGTTTGTTCCTGGTAAAGAAAGCTGGGTTAGTTTTGGATTGTTAAAAACAGAAGAAAACACCAACAATAGAGGTTATGTTGCTAGACCAACAGATCAACGTTTTAAGTTGGCCATGTTATTTCAAGATTACGTACCAAGTAACCCCAATTTTAAAGTATTTTTAAACTTAGTTTTAAATAGTAGTCTACCCGGTGGAGCTCCTATTAATGCAAGAGCTGATAACAGCACCAATGTAGATAGATATGATTTCCAAACTCGCTTAAGACCCTACCGAAGAGCAGATTTGGGAGCTTCGTATATTATTGTAGATCAAAACAAAAAATATGCTTCTGGTTTTTTAAGTCGATTTAAGGAATTAGAGCTAGGTGTTGAACTTTTTAACATATTTGATATTGACAACACCACTACCAATACTTGGATATATGATGTAGATAGCCAACGTTATAACAGTGTTCCAAATATTTTGACTGGTAGAATTTTAAATTTTAAAGTGGGAATGCAATTTTAAAAGTCTTGCAGCATTAATTTTTTCCCCGCAATATTTACTGTATCTTAATTGAAAATAGATAATTAAGATAAAAATGAACATCAAATTAGCCGTTTTAATAGACGGAGATAATATTCCTTCTTCCCCCGTTAAAGAAATGATGGAAGAAATTGCCAAATACGGAAACCCCACCATTAAAAGAATTTACGGAGATTGGACCAAACCTAACTTAGGAAAATGGAAAGATTTATTGTTAGAAAACGCCATCACTCCTATTCAACAATACGCCTATACATCTGGTAAAAACGCCACAGATTCTGCCATGATTATAGATGCAATGGATATTCTATACTCCGAAAAGGTAGATGGATTTTGTTTGGTTTCTAGTGATAGTGATTTTACAAGATTGGCCACAAGGTTAAGAGAAGCTGGAATGCAAGTTATTGGAATTGGAGAAAAGAAAACCCCTACTCCATTTATTGTTGCCTGTGATAAATTTATTTACATAGAAGTTTTAAGAAAAGGCCAAGACAAAAAAGAAAATAACAAATCAGCAGATAAAGAAAATATAGATAGTATAAACCCTAAATTAATCAAACTAATTAAAGCTACTATTTCTGATGTTTCTGATGATGATGGCTGGGCTTTCTTAGGTGATGTAGGTAGTTTAATTCAGAAAAAAATGCCAAGTTTTGATGCTAGAAACTATGGTTTTGAAAAATTAACTCCCTTGATAAAATCCATCAACGAAATTGAAATTGAACAACGAGAAAACACCAACAGTAGACACAAATTAATTTTTGTAAAAAATAAATAAACATTACTAAAAAAAATTACTTTTGCTCGGTTACAATTTATTTAAATCATGTCTAATTTCAACAGGCTTCCTGCCGAATGGGAAGCACAAAGTTTTATACAATTTACCTTTCCACACCCTGAGAGTGACTGGGCATATATGTATAATGAGGTAGTTACTTGTTTTGTTGATATTATAAATGCTACAGCAGATTTTCAACCTGTTTTAGTGGGTTGTTTTAACACACAAACTGTTCAACAATATTTTAATCAAAAAACTAAACATCCTATTTATTTTGTTCAAGTTCCTTCAAACGATACTTGGGCAAGAGACCACGCAGCTATTACTGTTTTAAAAGATGAAAAACCAGTTTTATTAGATTTTACATTTAATGGATGGGGACAAAAATTTGAGGCTGATTTAGACAATCAAATCACCCAAAACCTAAAAACTTCTGTCTTTAAAAACACTGATATCAAAACCATAGATTTTGTTTTAGAAGGTGGAGCCATTGAATCAGACGGAGAAGGAACTTTATTAACCACTTCGGAATGTTTGTTGTCTAAATTTCGTAATCCTAACATGACTAAAAATCAAATTGAGGATTATTTAAAAGAAATCTTTGGGGTGAAAAAAATATTATGGTTAGACCATGGATATTTAGCTGGTGATGACACAGATTCTCATATAGACACTTTAGCTAGGTTATGTAACTCAACAACCATTGCTTACGTAAAATGTGATGATGAAAAAGATGAGCATTTTGAGGCTTTACAAAAAATGGAAACCCAATTAAAAACATTTAGCAACAGTAATAATCAGCCATATAACCTAATTGCATTGCCATGGCCAAATGCTTGCTTTGATGATGATGGAGAACGTATTCCTGCTACTTATGCTAATTTTTTAATCGTAAATGGCGGAGTATTGGTGCCTACCTACAACGTTCCTCAAGATCAAGAAGCTTTAGATATTATTCAAACTATTTTTCCAGATAGAAAAGTCGTAGGATTAAACTGTAAAGCATTAATAGATCAACATGGGTCTTTACATTGTATTAGCATGCAATATCCTGAAAAAGTGAAATTAAATATTTCTTAATACCTAAAATCTATTGTATATTTAAAATGTCAGTTCGAGTAATTTAGAGGCACGAGAAATTGTATCGAGAACTCACCCAAATTGACATCTTTTTTATAAAAGTATAACATTCCTTTCATGAGCAAATTAAACGTTGGAATTGTACAACAAATCTGTACAACAAACAAACAAGATAATATTGATAAGTCTATTGCAGGTATTAAACAATGTGCAAAAGATGGAGCTGAACTAGTTGTTTTACAAGAACTACACACAGGAATCTATTTTTGCCAAGCCGAAGAAGTTGATATGTTTGATTGGGCCGAACCTATTCCTGGACCGTCTTATAACCAGTTTGCTGCCATTGCTAAAGAATTAAACATTGTTTTGGTTACTTCTTTGTTCGAAAAAAGAGCACCTGGAATTTATCACAACACTGCTGTAGTTTTTGAAAAAGACGGAACCGAAGCTGGACGTTATAGAAAAATGCACATTCCGGATGACCCCGCTTATTACGAAAAATTCTACTTTACTCCTGGTGATTTAGGTTTTAACCCTATACAAACATCAGTAGGAAAATTAGGCGTTTTGGTTTGTTGGGATCAATGGTACCCAGAAGCAGCTAGACTAATGGCCATGGCTGGAGCAGAAATGTTAATTTATCCAACTGCCATAGGATACGAAAGTACAGATTCTGATGAAGAAAAAGCACGTCAACGTGGAGCTTGGATGATTTCTCAAAGAGGACATGCAGTTGCTAACGGATTACCAGTAATTGCTGTAAACCGAGTTGGTTTTGAAAAAGACTGGACAGGTGTGACCAACGGAATTGAATTTTGGGGAACTAGTTTTATTACAGGTCCGCAAGGAGAAATTATTTGGGAAGCCAATCAAAAGGAAGAACTTACCAAAGTGATAGAGATTGATAAAAAAAGAACTGAAGACGTAAGACGTATTTGGCCTTTCTTTAGGGACAGAAGAATTGATGCTTATGGTGATATCACGAAAAGATATATAGATTAATCTTCTATCAACACAAGCTCAGACTGACTCTAAGAATAAAATTCTTAATATAAATAATGTCACACTGAGCCTGTCGAAGTGCGAGTTTTATTTATTATTCTAATGCAATGTTTTATTATGTATACATCCTAAAATGCTCAGATAACAGTTTTTATATTGGTATTACCAACAACATTACACGAAGACTAGAAGAACATCAATCTGGAAAACATTTTAATAGTTACACATATAGAAGACTTCCTGTAGAATTAGTATGGTTACAAGAATTTACAAATCCTGAAATAGCTATTGCTAAAGAAAAACAACTAAAAGGATGGAGTAGACGTAAAAAACAAGCTTTGATTGATGAAGATTATCAAAAATTAGTTCATTTTTCTCAAAATAGTCTTCGACAGGCTCAGACTGATAATCCTAAAAAGAAATAAACATTTTATAATAATAAACTGTTATACTAAGCTCGTTGAAACATAAAAACCTTACTTCATTCTAAAATGTCACGCCGAACTAAGCTTGTATTGAGTTAACCGAAGTATCGAAGCATAATATTCAACAATTAAACTTTATCATATAAAATTAGTCTTATTGAATCATGAAAAAAATTACAGCTGCATATTAAAAAAAATCAATTAGTACTTCTTAAAAACTACTATTAAAGAAACCTTATACATCTTTTAAATCCATTACCTTTACAGCCTTAAATTTATCTTTATCATGAGAAAAGAAGTGATTAGAAAAGGATACTACAACCTAATATTAAACTCTATTTGGGTTGGGATTTTAGCAACTTTATTAGGAGTTTCCTTAAAAAATAGCACCGCTTTTTTTGAAGAATCTTTATTAGAAAACATAGAACACTTCCCTGTACTCTATATATTTTTACCTTCAATAGGAATCACTATTATTTATTTTACCAGAAAGTATTTATTTAAAGGAAAACAGAATAAAGGGATTAAAGAAATTTTTAACACCCTTGAAAAAAGAAAAGATGAATTGCCTTTTTATAAAATTCCATCACATTACATCAATGGTTTTTTAACTGTAGTTTTTGGTGGATCTACTGGAATAGAAGTTTCTACTGTAGTAGCAACTGCTGCCATTGGAAGTAGTGTTTATAAAAAAGACAAAGTTGCCAATGCCTATAAAACAGAATTAATTTGTGCTGGAGTTGCCGCTGGGGTTACCACTTTGTTCGGAAGCCCAATTGCAGGACTCTTATTTGCAATAGAAGTTATTTCACGTAAAGTAAACAAAACTTTATTTTTAAGTTGTGCCATTTCTATAGCTATTGCTCAAACTTTTATTTTCTTTTTTGACAACAAAAAACTATTTGATTTTGAAGTTTTTAACTGGAACTACCATGCCATTCCTTATATGATACTACTTAGTATATTAGCAGGAATAGTTGCGGTTTTCTTTACCAAAAGTGTCATTTTTATTAAAACCAAATTTGCCCAAATAAAAAGTAATTTCATTCGTGTTAATACAGGAGCTTTGTTGGTTGGTTTAGGAATTTTTATATTTCCTGCTTTATATGGTGATAGTTATCATGCAATACCAGAGCTAATATTAACCCCTAATTATCAAACTATCTCTATAGGTTTTATTGCTTCATTAGTCTTTATTGTTTTTTTAAAACCTATTGCAGCTTCCTTAACTTTAGGTGCAGGTGGCGATGGTGGTGTATTTGCCCCAAGTATTGTAACTGGAGCTATTCTAGGGATTTTTATTGCTTTGTTTTGCAATCACTTTTTTGACACAGAATTAATTGTATTAAATTTTGCTTTAATTGGAGCTGCCGCTATGTTAAGCGCAGCCATCCATGCTCCATTAACCGCTCTATTCCTAACTTGTAATATTGTAGATAATGGTTTTGCTCTTTTTATTCCATTGTTGATAGGTGTTTATATAGCTAAATATATCGCTATATTTTTGTGCAACTACAACGTATACACCTATGAAAAAGGAAAGAAAAAACTTTCTATCCAACTAAAGTAATTAGTGATTGACTATCAATAAAATAGCTAATATTTTTTCATCAAAAAAAAATAACTATTTTTAAGCGTAGTTTGAAAAAAAAATTACATTTGCGCAAAATTATAAATCAATTTAACAACATTAAAAATGTCTAGAGTTTTAATCATTGGTGCTGGTGGAGTCGGTAGCGTTGTTACACAAAAGTGTGCTGCTTCTCCTGAAGTTTTTTCTGAAATTATGTTAGCAAGCAGAACTAAATCTAAGTGTGATGCTATTGCTGCTTTAATTAAGGATAGAAAAATTCAAACCGCACAAGTGGATGCTGATAGCGTACCAGAATTGGTTGCGTTATTTAATGAGTTTAAACCTGAATTAGTAATCAACGTTGCGTTGCCTTACCAGGATTTAACCATTATGGATGCTTGTTTAGAAACAGGTGTTAACTATTTAGATACTGCTAATTACGAACCTAAAGACGAGGCTAAATTTGAGTATAGCTGGCAATGGGCATATCAAGATAAGTTTAAAGAAAAAGGATTAACTGCTATCTTAGGTTGTGGTTTTGATCCTGGAGTAACTAGTATCTATACTGCTTATGCAGCCAAACATCACTTTGATGAAATTCATTATTTAGATATTGTGGATTGTAATGCAGGAGATCATGGTAAAGCATTTGCTACCAATTTTAACCCAGAAATTAACATACGTGAAGTGACTCAAAAAGGACGTTACTGGGAAAATGGACAATGGGTAGAAACTGAACCACATGAAATTAAACAAGCTTTAAATTATCCAAATATTGGAGCTCGTAATTCTTATGTTATTTATCACGAAGAATTAGAATCGTTGGTTAAAAACTTTCCAACCTTAAAGCGTGCTCGTTTCTGGATGACTTTTGGTGATGAATATTTAACACACTTACGTGTGATACAAAATATTGGTATGGCTAGTATTGAGCCTATTATGTATAAAGGTGTAGAAATTGTTCCTTTACAATTCTTAAAAGAAACTTTACCAAAACCAGAAGAATTAGCTGATGGTTATACTGGTGAAACTTCTATTGGATGTAGAATTAAAGGAATTAAAGATGGACAAGAAAAAACCTACTACATTTGGAACAACTGTAAACACCAAGAAGCTTTTGAAGAAACCTCTTCTCAAGGAGTATCATACACTACCGGAGTACCAGCCATGTTAGGAGCTATGATGTTTTTAACAGGAAAATGGAGAAAACCAGGAGTATTTAACGTAGAAGAATTCAATCCAGATCCATTTATGGAACTAATTGGTCAATACGGTTTGCCTTGGCAAGAAGAAATTAATGGTGATTTAGAATTATAATAAAAGTATTCAACACACTATAATATATAGGTAGTAAGTACTTCTTTTCACAAAGACACTTACTACCTTTTTTAATTTATACTATGGACTACAAACAACTACCCTCTTCTGCTTTTGTTTTAGAGGAACAATTGTTACGCAACAATTTAAGTTTAATAAAAAATGTGCAAGATCAAGCCGGAATAGAAATTATTTTAGCTTTTAAAGGTTTTGCCATGTGGGGAGCTTTTCCTATTGTTCGTGAATATATTAAAGGAGCTACAGCTAGTTCTTTATACGAAGCTCGTTTGTGTTTTGAGGAAATGAAAACCAAAGCACATGTATATGCAGCTGCTTATGTTCCTGATGAATTTGAAGAATTAATGAGTTATAGCTCACATATTGTGTTTAACTCGGTAACACAATTCAACAAATATTATCCTCAGACCTTAACTGCAAATCACAAAATTTCTTGCGGAATAAGAATCAATCCAGAGCAAAGTGATGTAGAAGTAGATTTATACAATCCTAGTTCTCCAAAATCTAGATTAGGAGTTTTAAAAGATTTTATGCCCGAAGTTTTACCCGAAGGTGTAGAAGGATTACATTTTCACGTATTGTGTGAATCGGATTCTTATAGCTTAGAAAGAACATTAGCAGCCTTAGAAAAAAGATTTGGAGAATATTTACATCAAATTAAGTGGATCAATATGGGAGGTGGTCATTTAATGACTCGTAAAGGATATGATACCGAACATTTGATTCAATTACTTAAAGCCTTTAAAGAAAAGTATAACATCCACATTATTCTAGAACCAGGAAGCGCATTTGCATGGGAAACAGGGGTATTAACCTCACAAGTTTTAGATATTGTTGAAAGTAGAGGTGTAAAAACAGCTATGTTAGATGTTTCTTTTACAGCGCATATGCCTGATACTTTAGAGATGCCTTACAGACCTAAAATTGTTGGTGCTTCTGATCCTGATGAAAACAGCAAATTTGTGTACCGATTAGGGGGAACTAGCTGTTTGGCGGGTGATTTTATGGAAAACTATGCCTTTGAAAATGAATTAAATATAGGAGATACTCTTATTTTTAAAGATATGATTCATTATACCATGGTAAAAACAACTATGTTTAATGGCGTAAAACATCCCGACATTTGTATTTGGACTGTAAATAACACCTTGAAAACACTACGTAAGTTTAACTACGAGGATTACAAATCAAGACTTTCATAATAACTTATTGATAACCAAATAATTATATTTTAAAATAAAAGTAAGTTTATAGTATATAATCACTTAAATAGACTACCTTGCGGCTTTAAAATATATACAATATTATTATGAGTAACGGTACAGTAAAGTTTTTCAACGATTCAAAAGGATTTGGATTTATTACTCCAGACGATGGAGGAAGAGATGTGTTTGTTCACATTAACGGTTTAACAGATGAAATCGCTGAAGGGGACAAAGTTTCTTTTGATGTTGAAGAAGGACGTAAAGGATTAAACGCAGTAAACGTACAAGTTATCTAATTTGATTCCTTTACTATAAAGTTTAACGAAAAGCCTATCATTTATTTGATAGGCTTTTTGATTTTTAAGAATATCACTATTCAATAAAAAACCTACTTTAAATATTTAAAGTAGGTTTTTATCAACTATATCATTAGTAGTATCAAACTTCTATTTATTCATTAGTAAGTTCATACTTGTTCTTTACTCTTAGCCCATACCAAGTAATATAAGCAAAACACAAAAGTGGTAATATAAAAGAGAATCTAACTTCTGAGATTCCTAGTATTGTAGTGTCTGCAACTCCATTTCCTCCTAAATCAATAATTATTCCTTGTAATTTAGGCATCAAAGCCCCACCTACAATAGCCATAATTAATCCAGCCGATCCAACCTTAGATTCTTCTTCTGTTAAATCACCTAGTGCAATTCCATAAATGGTTGGAAACATTAAAGACATAAAAAATGAAATCATTACCAAACAATACAATCCATAGACATCATTTAAATACATAGTACCTAAAACGGCTGCTATGGCTAAAAGAGCAAATATCATTAATAACTTTCCAGAACTAATAAACCTCAACATATAAGTTCCTACTGCCCTACCAAAAGTAAAAAGAATAAAAGCAACCATTTGATAATATCCAGCAGTAACACTATCAACCCCTATTCCTTCTGCATATTGATAAATATAGGTCCAACACATAATTTGGGCACCAACGTATAAAATTTGAGCTAAAACTCCTAATACATATTTTTTATTATTGGTTAAAGAGGCAAAAGTATCTCCAATACTTGGCATTCCTCCTTCATCTTTAGATTGTGGCATTTTACTAATCACAAACAAAACAAACACACCAGTAATCACCAATCCTAAAATTACATATGGGTTTCTTATCACCAATAAGTCTGATGTTTTAATCAATATTTTTGAAGCTTCATCTAAAGCACTAAAGTTATCAATATCATCACTTTTTAAATTCTTTAACACAAACTGCTGTGCTACAAATAAACCTGCAATTAGCCCCACTGGATTAAATGCCTGTGCAAGATTTAAACGTAAAGTAGCCGTTTTTTTAGACCCCATTGCCAACGCATATGGATTTGCAGCTGTTTCTAAAAAAGCCAAACCAAAAGTTAACACATACAATCCTAAACAAAAAAACCAAAATTGTTCTGTTATAGCTGCCGGATAAAATAATAAGGCTCCTACAGCATACAATCCTAAACCTATTAAGATTCCAACTTTATAAGAATATTTTCTCATAAACATTGCTGCGGGTAAGGCCATACAAAAATAACCACCATAAAATGCCATTTGCACCCAAGCAGCTTGCGAATTAGATAATTCTAGTACTTTTTTAAATGCTTGTACCATAGGATCTGTAACTGCATTAGCAAAGCCCCAAAGAGCAAACAAGGAAGTAACCAAAACAAAAGGAATTATCATTTTTTTAGGTACTACCGATTCTTTTTCTTTTATATTCATTTTTAAAGTTTATTTATTATTAACACCAAAACAAAATCACCTAAAAATTAAGATATCATTTTTTTCGAGGACGGGTAAAAATAATAATCTAAATGATAACATATCACTAATCAAAGATTTATTTCTATTAAAAAATGACAATTAAACTATTTTAATATACCGCAGAAAAACTTATGTTTAAAGAAATAATAAATGAAAAATTTATAACTAGTCACTACTATTATCTTTATATCATAAATCAAATACAAAATAATCATCATGCCTAACACAAAAAACAACACCTTAGTTCCCATTTTAATTATAGCTGGGCTATTTTTTATCTTTGGATTTGTTACTTGGATTAATGGAGCTTTGATTCCGTTTATGAAAGCGATTAACGAATTAACCTCTGCACAATCTTTATTAGTAGCTTCTGCGTCTTATATTTCTTTTGTGGTAATGGCTATTCCTGCCTCATATATCTTAAATAAAACAGGATACAAAAAAGGAATGTCTTTAGGTTTATTTGTGATGGGAATTGGAGCTTTGGTTTTTATACCCGCTGCAGAAGCTAGAACGTATTGGATGTTTTTAACAGGAATTTTTATTCAAGGAGCAGGAATGACCTTATTACAAACTGCCTCAAATCCATATATCACCATTATTGGTCCCATAGAAAGTGCCGCAAAACGAATTGCTATTATGGGAATTGCCAATAAAGTAGCTGGAGCTTTAGGTTCTATTATTTTTGGAGCATTGTTGTTATCGGGGATTGATGAAATACAAGAAAAACTAACATCAGTCACAAATTCTGAAAAAATAGAATTATTAAACACCATGGCCGATAGTGTTGTTACGCCCTATATTACAATGGCTATTGTTTTATTTATTTTAGGTGTTTTAATTAGAAAAGCTCCCCTACCAAACGTAGAGGCTGAACCTATAAAAGAATCAGAAAACGGAACAAGTACTAAAACCAATATTTTTCAGTTTCCACATTTATGGTTAGGAGTACTTACTTTGTTTTTATATGTTGGAGTTGAAGTAATTGCTGGTGATACTATTATTGCTTATGGAATTTCTTTAGGAATTCCTGCTACAGATGCAAAATTCTTTACCACATTTACTTTAATGGCAATGGTTGCTACCTATGCATTAGGTGTGGTTTTGATTCCTAAAATCATTAGTCAAACAACTGCTTTAAAATTAAGTGCCTTGTTGGGGATTGTTTTTTCTTTATGTATTGTTTTTACAACTGGTTTTACTTCTGTATTATTTGTTGCTGCTTTAGGAATTGCAAATGCTTTAGTGTGGCCAGCTGTTTGGCCCTTAACACTAAAAGGGTTAGGTAAATTTACAAAAACAGCCTCTGCCCTACTTATTATGGCAATTTCTGGTGGAGCTATTATTCCTCCATTATACGGTAAACTTGTTGATGCTAATAAAGCTGAATATATTGCTCAAGGAATGAGTAATGCTATGGCTACTGCTACTGCATCTACAGAAGGGTATTGGATTTTATTACCTTGTTATATTATTATTTTATACTACGCTATATCTGGACATAAAATAGGCTTAAAAAAATAAGATACTTCATAAAAAAACCTATCACTGTTATGTGATAGGTTTACCAAAAATGATACTTGATTGACCACTCAAGTATTATCAACAAATAAACAAATTATATTAAATAGCTTCCTTTACCATTTGTAACCAACTGGTAATTCTTTCGTCATTTAACTCTGACTCGTTGTCATTATCTAAAGCTAATCCATAAAAATAATCTTCATCATTAGGAATAATTGCTTTTGATTCGGTATGCCTATATCCTTCTATAGGCCATTTACCAATTACTTCTCCACCATTTTCAATAATTACTTCGGCTAAAATTCCAACCCCATCAATAAAATACTCTGCATAACCAATTTGATCACCCAAACCATAAATTGCTACTTTTTTCCCTGTAAAATCTATCGTTTTAAAATCATCAAAAAAAGTTTCCCAATCACTTTGTAAATCGCCATCATACCAGGTAGACAATCCTAAAATAATCGTTTCATAATCTTCAAAATCACTAGGTTTAGCTTCAGAAACTTCTTTAACAACAATATTGTCAAAAGCATCAATAATATCGTGTGTTAACTCTTCGGTTATCCCAGTATCTGATCCAAAAAACAAACCAATTCTCTTTTCCATTTTATATAATACTTTAAGATTCTAATTCAAAAGTAATTATTATTTTTATCAATTCTAAATAAAAATAAATATTTTATTAAAAGAAAAATTAATTTTGATGATCTATAATTAACTATCTTACTTTTCTTTTTTGCAATTATGAAAAGAGTTTGCTATAAAGTTTTTATTAAACAATTAATCATCAAAGATTTACTTGGAAAAGATTCGCAAAGAGGTATTAGTTTAACTTATGCTTGGTTAGCGAATCAGTTAGGACATTTTAGTTTAGGTTTTATTCCCAGTATTGTTTTAAGTTCTATTTTTTCTACCCAAAAAAGTCCAATGTACTTTAGTACAGCTGTGATTTTATTTTGGTTGGTATTTGAAATTATCAATCTTACCCTACCTATTCTAATCAAAACTAAAAAAAGAAGTTTTAAACCAGAATGGAATCATTTGATATTTGACACTATAACAGATCTGCTATATTTTGGTCTAGGGTCTTTGGTTTCAGCATTTATATTAACACAAAGTAACAGTATTGGTTACTATGTAATTTTGCTATTATTCTTATTATTTTTTCCTTTTGTTTACTGGTATACCCTTAGAATATATCAGCAATATGCTTTTTTTCCTTTTCAATTTAGATTGTCTCAGTGGATTGGAAATATAGACGAACAAGAGAAAGAGATTATTTTAAATTATATCAAAAAAACATCTTATGATGAGTATAATCACTTATTAATTTTTGGTAATGTTAACGAAGGAAAAACAAACTTAGGAGTAGCCATAGCAAACGAACTAGCCTTAAAAAAACGAGCTTGTACTTATATAACAGCAACAAAACTATATAGTTTATTGTTTAAAAATATAGACAACAAAGATTTATTATGGAACTGGGTTAATTGCAATTTTTTAGTTATTGATGATATTAACCCTGATAATTTAAAACACAATACCATTATAACCCCTACTGATTTTTTACGTTATGTAGACAAATTTACACCTATAGACTCTAATAATAGAAACATTCTTAAAACCAAAAATATAATTTGGGTTTTAGGTAGTAATGAAAAAACTCAAAAAGAACAATGGTTTAAAGTTTTAGAAACTATAGGTGTTGCTCCAAAAAATATTTTTAGCGTAAATTTATCAGACTAAAGTATGTTATTTTCATATGCAAAACTGATTAAATGAGGCAAACTCCTTACTTTAAATCTTTTATACATAGGTATAATTCTTTTTTCAATAGCCGACTGAGAAACATTTAATTCCTCTGCAATTTCTTTAAAAGCAAATCCTTTAGCTGCTAAAGCCAAAGCCTCTTTTTCCTTTCTAGAAATTGCATGATGTTGAAACAACTCCTTATTTAATGCTCCTTCAAAATCTTTTGATTTAGGTCCGTACGCAGCATATTGCATTACATCTCCTAATTTTAAAGTTTTTATTACTTGAGATATTCCTATTATTTCTTCAACTTTACCGTTAGCAGCTTTATGGACAGCTACTCTAGAGAATAAAGGCACAACATCTCCGTTTTTATGATACTTTTCTAGTTCTAAAGTAAAACTATATTCTTCTAAATCTTCATGAACATTTTCTATAAACATCATGGCTTTGTCATTTAACTCACTAGAAAACTTTAAAAATCTAGGTGTAGTAATACTAACAATAGTCATCATGTTTATTTCATCGTCCTTATAACCTAAAACATCTTCCCAACCTGCAGCAAAAACCATTCTATTTTCCTTAAAGGAATACACATAAACTGCTTGATCTTTAAAATTAGGCAATGTACTCCTATAATATTCATACATCTTGTGAGAGTCATCTAAAGGTACGTCTGTAATTAAGTCTTTTGAATAATCTCCTAACTTCTTCTTCATTGTATTTATCATATCAAAAAAACTGCGTAAAGACACAGTTGTATAATCTTTTAATCTATTGTAATTTTGTTGTACAAGATACACAAAATCTTATTTTTATAAATAAAATTTATCTTCAACCTATAGATAGGTTTTATTTTTAAAAGGATACTAGAAATTGCTATGAAAAAGAATTTTAAAATATCCCAAAAAAAGTGTTAGTCTAATTTAAAGACTAGCACTTTTTTTTTGCTCATTATTTTCAATCATAACTTTATTTTTATTTATTCTAAATAAAATTTATATTTGACTCAAAATTAAAATATGAGATCAATATATACTATCTATGAAAATATACTAGGAACTTCATTTGAAATGATTAATGAAGAAAAAAAATCACTAATCATTTTAGAAATTGGAAGCATTAGTTTTATGATTAACCAGAGTGAATTAACAAATTTTGTTAAATCAATGGAACAAATTATTAACTACCACAAGGACTGTACTTGTCCAAGAGATTTAAAAAATAAAATGGTGGTTTATCAAGCTGATAAAACTGAAATTAGGATGAAACTTAGTTATGATGAGTTGTTCTTGTTAAAAGACTTACTAAAAGGAACTAAGTTTAAATTGGAAATGGATAAAATTTTAAATGATTATAGAATTATTTAATTAACTATAATAAGTCTAAATAAATTATATATTTGCATTTATAAAATTTATTAAATCTTAATTAAAAAATTAAAATGAAGACTAACTACTTAAAATTATCATTACTAGCCTTAACCATTACTTTTACTGCATGTAAAAAAGATGACAATAACAATGATAATTTAGAAGCAACTAAGAATGAATTTATTCAAAACTATGCTAACATTGTAGCTGCAAACTATGAGGATACCTACAAAACTGCGGTAACAATGCAAACAGCAATTGACGCTTTTATTGATGCTCCTAGTGATGATAATTTAACTGCGGCTAAAAATGCATGGCTATATGCACGTGATTTTTATGGACAAACTGAAGCTTTTAGAGTTGCTGGTGGACCAATAGATAATGATCCGTTAAATACTGAAGGTTTAATGAATGCATGGCCTTTAGACGAATCTTATATTGATTATGTTGATAAAAAGGGTACTCCAAGTCAAACAGGATTAATAGGAGATACTTCATTTACAATTACCAAAGAAAACCTAATCAATAAAAATGAAGGAGGAGGAGAAGAAACAAATATATCTACCGGATGGCACGCTATTGAATTCTTATTATGGGGACAAGACTTAAATGCAAATGGTGTTTTTACAGACGGTGGTAATAGACCTTATACTGATTATACTACTGCTGATTTTGCTGAGAGAAGAAAAACTTACCTTACAACAGTTACCAACTTATTAGTTAAAAACTTAAAGGATTTAAAAGATACATGGGCTCAAAATGGTGACTATAGAGTTATTTTCTCATCTTTAGATCAAAACCAACAATTAAAAAATATTTTAAATGGTATTGGTTTTATTTCTAACGGAGAGGTAGCTGGAGAAAGAATAATTCCTGCTATTCAAGATGGTCAAGAAAATGAACATTCTTGTTTTTCTGATAATACTAACCAAGATTTATGGGCAAATGTTCATGGTTTAAACAATGTTATTACTGGAAAATATACAAGAGAAAATAAAACTATTATTTCTGGAACATCGTTAATCGACTTAGTAGAAACTGTAGATACTGATGCTGCTAATACGCTAAAAAACGCTGCCAATACAACTTTAACAAAACTAGATGCTTTGTTAGCTATTGGGAAAAAATTTGATGAAATAATTTCAACTGAATCATTAGGGAGTAATGGTCCTGCAGAACAATTGTCTGATGCATTAAGTACACAAGGAATTAGAATTGCAGAAGCTGCTCACTCCATGTCTATTAATATTTCTATTGAGTAATTAATTACACTTAATTATAACTAATATATCCGAAGTCATTTTATGGCTTCGGTTTTACTGTTTAAATAAACAAAATGTTTAAAAGTTTTAAAATATACCTTAGTACTATCTGCATACTTAGCGCCCTAAACTCTTGTCAAACTGATGACCCTGTTAACGAATACGAAATTTTTGTAAACGAAAATTATGTACCTGGTGAAGAAAATTTAATTGGAAAATTTTCTGTCGAAGCATACTCAGCTGATTTGGCTTTTGGAAGTAAAATACCTGGATTAACCAATTTAGAACCTAAAATTTTTGTTATTGGAAATGCTATTTTTAAACAAAACTGGGTTCAATCCCCTGCTAGTACAACTACTAGAGATGGTTTAGGCCCTTTATTTAATGCTCGATCTTGTAGCTCTTGCCATTCAAAAGACGGAAGAGGAAAACCAATGCTTACAAACAACGAAGCTTCTCAAGGTTTTTTAATACGCCTTAGTAAAGATAATGACTTTGTACATGGACCTATAGGTATGGACAACTATGGTGGACAATTTCAAGATTTAGCAATTACCAATGCCAATAGTGAAGGAAATATAAACGTGAGTTTTGAAATTGTTTCGGGAGCATATCCAGATGGAGAAACTTACGAACTAAGAAAACCAATATACACATTAACAGACATAAATGGTCTTCCAATTGTAACTCCATACACTTCTCCAAGGGTAGGTACCCAAACCATTGGCTTAGGGTTTATAGATGCCTTGAGTGACGATAGTATTTTGGCTAATGCTGATGAAGATGATATTGATAATGATGGAATTTCTGGAAAAGCAAATTATGTTTGGGATGTAGTTAACAACAAAACAAGTCTTGGTAAATTCGGTTGGAAAGCCAATCAACCTAACTTAAAACAACAAATTGCCGGAGCCCTTAGTGGAGATATGGGGTTAACTACCTCAATTTTTCCCCAAGAAAATTGTCCTAACAATGATTGTTCTAATTATCCTAATGGAGTAAATATTGATGATACTGTAGAGGTTCCAGACAATCAATTTAATGATTTATTACTTTATCAAGTTGCTTTATCTGTGCCGGTAAGAAGAGATGTTAAAGATGTTGATGTTCTTAAAGGTAAAAAATTATTCAACTCTTTAGCTTGTGTAAAATGCCATGTTGATGAATTTACCACCAGTAGTAATTATGATTATTTACCACTTATAGAAAATACAACTATCAAACCTTATAGTGATTTTTTATTACATGATATGGGGTCTGATTTAGCTGATAATAGAGCAGATTTTTTAGCAGAAGGAAATGAATGGAGAACACAACCTTTATGGGGGTTAGGGATGATTGAAACTGTAAACAATCATACTTTTTTACTTCATGATGGTAGAGCTCGCAACATAGAAGAAGCTATTTTGTGGCACGGTGGTGAGGCTGAAACAGCTAAAAATAATTTTAAAAAACTTTCTAAAACAGAAAGGTTACAATTACTAAAATTCTTAAACTCATTATAATGAAAAAGATATTTGTTTTAATTTTTGTTATATCATCTTTTGTATCATGTAGCTCAGATTCAGTCAGTTCAGACAACCAACAATTTTACGAATCTTTTGTAGATAATAATATTACTCCCTTGTTAAATCAGCTAGAAATAGATTGTGAAAACCAAAGAGATGCCATTCTTGCCTTTAAAGAAAACCCTACACAAAGTAATTTTAATGTAATTCAAGAAAAATGGTTATCAACAGCTCTTACATTTTCTAAAACTACTCTGTATAATTATCCAAAAGTGGCAAGTAAATACTTTAATATTAACATCTATAACTATATTATATCTCCTTCAAAAATTGAATCTGAAATCACGATAAATACTACTTTTACCTCTAGCTATTTTAACAACAAAACGCAAACTATAAAAGGTTTAGGGAGTATTGAATATTTGCTATACAACAATAATAATGAACAAGAGGCGCTCAATCTTTTAACCCAAGAAAACAATGCTTCTAAACGAATAGACTATCTATTAGCCTTAAGCGAATATACTCTTGCACAAGCTACATCTTTAAAAAACTTTTGGTTAAATGAATACAAGCAAGACTTTATTACAGCAAACTCTAAAGCTTGTTCTGATAACAGAAAATGTATTGCCATAAATCAAATCATCAATGTTTTAGATGTTGCTAGAGTTACTAAGATTGGGAAACCTGCAGGAATAGATGGAGTGCATACCAATGTAGAACTATTAGAAGCTTATAAAAGTAAATCTTCTTTACTACTAATTAAAGCCTCTTTAGAAGAAGCTAAAAAAATATATTTAGCAGGAACACAAAGTTTTCACACCTTAGTTGATGAAATTGATGATAGTAAAAAAATAACGGCAAGTATAAACGGTAATTTTTCTACAACTTTTAAAGCAATAGATGATTTTAATAATACTTTGTACGATGGTATTGTCTCCAATTCTGATGGCATTCACCCCATATATAATGGTATTAAAAGTTTAGTTACTAGTTTTTCTGTTGATGTAACTAGTATACTATCTATAGCTACTTTACCCACAGATAACGATGGAGATTAACTAAAGTAAACCTGTAATGTTCTTAAAATGTTACAGGTTTTATTTTTTATAGATTAACAACCGTAAATTTATGATCTAACGGTTTTAATGATTTAAATAAAGTAGTTAACAATTCTTTACCATAAGACTCGTAATAATCTGCAAAATTACGCTGTCTTTCTTCTAAAGATTGATTAGGAAATAATTCGTTTTGTAACAATTCAATTCGAGTTACTAAATCGTACATTTTTTTCTTTTCAGCTTTTAACAACCTCTTTTCAAGATGGTCTAAACTTTTTATTTGCTTTTTTTCTTGAGCTTTTACTGCTCCTATAAAAGAAGCATCTGTTTTAGCAGCTAATTCTTCTAACTCCTTAAAGTTATCAGACAATTGTTTTCTTTTGCTTTTAAAGTCATATTGAATGGTAGAACGTTCTTTTACTTTTTTAGCTATCAAATCATTTTGAGATAAAAACAATTCTTCTATGCTCAATTCTAATTTATTAAGTTTCTTCTGTTGTTTTTCGGTAATCAATAAGGCTGAATTACGCATTAACAACATAGGGAAAGGAACATCAAAAGCTTTAAAAGTAGATTTTAATTGCATCCAATAAGCCAATTCTCCTCCACCTCCAACATAACAAAGGTTGGGTAAAATTACTTCCTGATACAAAGGTCTTAACAAAGCGTTTCCAGAAACCACATCGGTTAGATTTTCTTTTTCTTCAAAAATAGCTTCTACAGATGAAAAAGTTAACGATGTATTGTTTACTGTATAACCATTGGCTGATTTTAGAATTCTTTCTCTAAAACCATTTCCGATATAAAACAAGTTAATTTCTCTAGGATGTACTTGATTTGGATAAGATTTAGTAGCTAATTGCTCACTTGTTTTGGTTACTTCTTTAAAACTAACTTGCTCCTTTAATTCTTTTAAAGCATAAGGTTTAAATAAAGATTTTAATTGCTGATCATCTCCATCAATCACCACCAATCCATATTCCCCAAACAAAGCGTTTACCAAATAACGAGAAGCAGAAGTTAAATTATCGTGTTCCAAATATGCTTTGCTAAACAAATCTTTTAATTCATTAGCGTTGATACTTGAATTTAACAATCCAGAAAATGTTTCAAAAACAGATGCTAAACCATCTGTAGACAAACGTCCAACAGCACCACTAGCCTCTTGATCCCAAACTATTTTTTTACTTTTAAAATTAAAATATTGTATTTCTTCAAAATCATGATCTTCTGAAGCCATCCAATAAATAGGCACAAAATTTTGTTTTGGATATTTATCTTTTAACTCTTTACACAAATTAATAACCGATATTATTTTGTATAAAAAATATAAAGGTCCAGAAAACAAATTTAATTGATGTCCGGTAGTGATGGTAAAAGTATTGGGTAAAACTAAATGATTGATGTTTTGTTGCGAAAGATCACTAATAGTTAGTCCTTGATATTGTTGCTCCAAAGCACTTACCAAAACTTTTCTATTTTCTACAGGAAAGGATTTTGCTTTTTCCTGAATTTGAGCTTCAAAATTATCTATGGATGGAAAACGATGATAAAAAGGCTGAATACTTTCTTTTTCTTCTAAATAATCTAACATGATTTTAGAAAAATATCCAGTATCTTGATATGGTATTTGAATGCTATCCATAGAAATGTATTACGCGCTGTTTGTCGAAAATCACAAACAAATTATACAATATAAAAGTATAAAATTTTAAAAGTCTTTAAACAACTGATACTGGTAACAAATCACAATACCAAAATCCTGTATCCCAATTTACCTCTTTGTCTTTTTGATAACAGTTATCATCATCATTTTTAGAAGGTTGATAGGTTTTATGCACCTTTTCTCCTATTGAAAACGCTACGGGTGTTTTAAAAATAGGGCCATCAAAAACAAAAGTATGGAACTCTCCATTTTCTCCACAAATATCAACATTCTCTGGTAAATCGGCTATAAACTGTTCGTCTATCACTCTTCCTACAAAACTTTTGTCTAAATATTGTGCGTTTACACAAACAGTGATGGCTTTAAAGCCTAAAGACAAAAATTCTTTTAACAAAGCTTTGGTATCTTGTTTCCATAAAGGATAGACTCCTGTAATTCCTACTTGAGCTAATTTTGTATCTCTATACGCTTTTAAATCTTCTAAAAAAATATCGCCAAAAAAACAATGCTGGTAATTTTCATCAACAATACTTTGCATTGCATTTTGCATTACCTCATCATATTCTTTCATGGTTACATTTCCAGAAAATTCAATTTTACGCAATGGAATTCCAATAGATGCTGCTTGAGCCTCTAACAACTCTTCTCTTAAACCATGCATAGATACACGGTTCACATCTTTGTTTACATTGGTCAACAAAAAATCAACCTGATACTCAGATTGATTCAATGTTTTGTATAAAGCTAAGGATGAGTCTTTTCCAGAACTCCAGTTAAAATAAGCTTTGGTCATATTTTATATTGATTTATTTAATCGTGTATCTGTTTAATCATATCCTTTTTGTAATTGAAATTCAACAAATAAACACATCAACGAATAAACAATTATTGATCTATAGATCCTAAAACACGTTTCATAAAATTGTTTAATGCTTCTTTTTGAGGAACACCATTTTTAATTTCTTTGTCTACCTCAATAGCACCGTACAAATTAGAAATAATTTCACCAATTACATCTAATTCCTCATCTTTTAAAGAACTTACTTCTGTAAGAGCTTCTAAAGTTTCTAATGTTTCGTGTATATAGTCTACATCATTCTCAGCAATAAACTGAGTCATGTGTTTAATTATTGGCAACTTCATCTATAAATGATTTTAAAACGTCTGCTTTATTTGTTTGAGTTTGGTTCACCAATTCTCCATTTTTAAAAGCAGCAAATGTTGGTAAATTATTTACATTGGCTAATTTTCTTGATTCAGGATTTTTTTCTGCATCAATCACAATAAATTCAGCTCCTTCTACTTCTGTAGAAAACTTTTTAAATTTAGGTTTCATAATTCTACAGTTTCCACACCATCCGGCAGAAAATTGAACAAAAACCAATCCGTTATTATTTACTTCTTCTTGAAGTGTATCTGTTGTTAATTCTTTCATATGATTTTATTTTAAATAAATGGTACAAAAAAAACCGAATGATTCTAAGAATCAACTTTTCAGCATTCGGTTTTTATGTATGATAAATTCTCTTAAAAAGAGGTTTGACTTCTTAGTGAGATGCTAAGTAAGCAGCAGTTCCTTTTGCGTTAGGAGCCATTGCATCTTTACCTTCTTCCCAGTTTGCAGGACAAACTTCACCATGAGATTGTACGTGAGCATAAGCATCAATCAATCTTAAGAATTCGTTTACGTTACGTCCAACTGGCATATGGTTAACACCTTCGTGGAATACAGTTCCTTCTTCATCAATTAAGTAAGTAGCTCTGTAAGTTACATCATCACCTTCTTTAGAGAAAGATTGAGTTTCTTCATCAAACACTTCTGTAGCATCTAAAATTCCTAAAGCTGCAGATAAATTACGGTTTGTATCTGCTAATAATGGATAAGTAACTCCTTCAATTCCTCCATTGTCTTTAGCTGTACTTAACCAAGCAAAATGAACTTCAGCAGAATCTACAGATGCTCCAATTACTACTGTATTTCTTTTTTCAAATTCTGGTAAAGCTGCTTGAAAAGCGTGTAATTCTGTAGGACATACAAAAGTAAAATCTTTTGGGTACCAAAATAAAATCACTTTTTTCTTGTTGTTTACTGCTTCTTCTAAAACATTGATTTGGAAAGTATCTCCCATTTCATTCATTGCGTTTACTGCGATGTTTGGAAATTTTTTCCCTACTGCTGTTGCCATAATTATTTGTTTTTAATGATTTTTATTTATTGTTTCTGATGCAAATTTACGTTCAATGTTCAATAAAACAAGTCGATTTCTATCTAATGTTTTTATTGTTGTATTGATTTTATTTATGGTTTTAAATTACACATCAAATTTTCTTATAAATAGTTTGTTACATTAGTATTTATAACACCTTGTAAAGAAATCATTCATCTATCGACAAAGATTAAAACCTATATTAAAAATATGAGAATCTTATTATTTACACTTTTATTTACTAGTTCCCTTTTTTCGCAAAAAACACAAATCCCTAACGATCAAAACTTAAATGTAGCCTACTTTGCTAGCGGATGTTTTTGGTGTGTAGAAGCTATTTATGAAAGTGTGCCTGGGGTAAATGAAGCGATATCTGGATATGCTGGAAGCGATGTTAAAAATCCTACCTACAAAACCATTCACAAAACTGGACATGCCGAAACTGTTGCTGTTTATTATGATTCAACAAAAATCACTTATTCTGAATTGATTGATGTTTACTATATGTCACAGGATCCAACTACTTATGGTCAAAGCCCAGATTTTGGAAAAAACTATCGCTCTATTATTTTTTACAGCAATGCTACAGAACAAAAAATAGCCCAAGACAAGTTCAACTTTGTCAATAAAATATTAAACGGAAAAGCGGTTACAGAAATTAAAATGATAGACCATTTTTATCCTGCGGAAGATTATCATCAAAATTACGAGAAAAAACACCCTGATAATTCTTATATAAAATCGGTATCTATTCCAAGATTAAATAGGTTTAAAACCAAATACTTTAAAAAATAGGTTCTAATATTTTATGGCCTCTGCCTCAATTTTTGTAAATTAAAAAACAAAAAATGAAACATCTAAATTTTGAAACGCTTTCCGAAGCCATGAATAATTTAACCCAAAGAGGATATACTGATAATTTTGTTGCTAATGATACTTGTATAAAAGCTCTTTATGCTAAAAAAGAATATCAACCTAGCGATCTAACTATTGATGAAACTTATAGGTTTGAGGGAATAACCAATCCTTCGGATCAATCAGAGTTATTTGCCATTTCTACCAAAGATGGTATTAAAGGAACACTTTCTATGTCTTACGGAGCCAACCACTCACAAAATACTGAGCTAATCAAGCAAATAAAATGAATTTAGTTCCCCCCTACCCTTTACAAAATATTATTACTTTTACACTTTCATAATTTTACGTTTTGAAAGAAAAACTGCTCAATAGCATCAATCACAATCTGATTTATAAAATTGCATTTTTATTAAGTCTTTTAGGAATCGTTTTGTTGATTATAGATTTTGGATTTACCCAGTCTAAAGACACTCAAATCTCTGTAAACGAAATTTATTTTGTAGTATTAATTACAGGATTAATAGCCACTTTTTTAAGATATATAAAACACAGTAAAGCCTTAAAAAGGAATGTGGTTTTATTTGATATATTTAGTGTTTTAGTCATCCTTTTTATTATTTACTTTCACTTTTTCTCGGAGCAATCTCATCAACAACTATCTCTTTTTTATGAGGATATATGGATGAAACTTGCCATACTCTTAACTTTTGTTAGAGAATTTGCAGAACGTAAAATAACTTACAAAAGAAAGTTTTTAAACCCTGCTCAACTCTTTATTCTTAGTTTTTTCTTACTAATTATTATTGGGGCTTTTTTATTGATGTTACCCAATGCTACCTATACTGAGATTTCTTTTTTAGATGCTTTGTTTACTTCTACTAGTGCTGTATGTGTTACCGGTTTAATTGTAGTAGATACAGGAAGTTTTTTTACAGAATTTGGTCAAACAATCTTAATTATCTTAATCCAAATTGGAGGTTTAGGTATTTTAACTTTTGCCAGCTATTTTAGCTACTTTTTTAAAGATGGTGCTACTTATGAAAATCAGTTAGTACTAGGTGACATGACGAACTCCAAAAAATTAGGAGAAGTATTTACCACACTAAAAAGAATTTTATTTATCACTTTTTTTATAGAGTCTATAGGTGCTATTTTAATCTACACTAGCTTAGATAAAACTTTATTTAACTCATTATTAGAAAAAATTTTCTTTTCTGTTTTTCACTCCGTTTCTGCTTTTTGTAACGCAGGTTTTTCTACCTTACCTAACAGTTTGTACGAAACCGGTTTTAGATACAATTATACTTTACAAACCATTATAATTGCCATTTTTGTATTAGGAGGATTAGGGTTTCCTATTGTAGCTAATTTGGTAAAATACACCAAGTACTTTTTTATTAGCAGGGTGTTCAGAAAAAAACATATTAGCTACAGACCTTGGGTATTAAACATAAATAGTAGAATTGCTTTAATCACCACAACATCATTAACAGTTATTGGAACGCTTTTATTTTTTATTAATGAATATAATTACCTCCTTACAGAGCAAAAGGGTATCGTTGGTAAATTTGTAGCCTCGTTATTTGCAGCAACAACTCCTAGAACCTCTGGGTTTAACACTATAGATATGGGAGCTTTACAAACTTCATCTATCATGTTAATTATACTTTTAATGTGGATTGGAGCATCACCTGCATCAACAGGAGGGGGAATAAAAACCAATACCTTTGCCATTGCAACCTTAAACTTTTTTAGCTTGGCTAGAGGAAAATCCAGAATAGAAATTTACCGTAGAGAAATTGCCGAAGTTTCTATCCGTAGGGCTTTTGCAGTAATTTCTTTATCTTTAATTGTTATAGGAATTGGGATTTTTGCCATTTCGGAGTTTGATCCTCAAATAGACATGCTCAGTATTGCTTTTGAATGTTTTTCTGCATACAGTACCGTAGGTTTAAGTTTAGGAATCACCTCGAGTTTAAGTGCCTTTAGTAAGTTTGTACTTATCATTATCATGTTTATTGGTAGGGTTAGTATGTTATCTATATTAATTGCCGTTTTCAAAAAAGTAAAACATAAAAACTACCGTTATCCAACGGAAGAAATCACTATAAATTAATCACCAAATGAAGTATATTATTATTGGTCTTGGAAACTTTGGATCCTCTTTAGCAGAAAAACTAACTGAACAAGGAAACGAAGTGATTGGAATAGATACTGATATGTCTAAAGTAGATGCCTTTAAAGAAAGAATTACACATACTATTTGTATGGATGCTACTGACGAATTTACTGTTTCGGGGCTACCGCTAAAAGACACAGATGTTGTAGTAGTTGCTATTGGTGAAAATCAAGGAGCTAATGTAATGACTACTGCTTTGTTTAAAAGTTTAAAGGTAAAAAGACTGATAAGTAAAGCAACCAACAAAATACACAAGAGAGTTTTACAAGCTATTGGGGTGGACGAAATTGTACTACCTGAAGAAGAATCTGCAGAACGATGGTCTAAAAAACTTTGTTTAAGAGGGATGGTAAACTCTTTTGAATTAAGTAATGATTATAGTATTGTTCAGGTAAATATGCCCGAAAAATACAGTGGGAAAAGTATTTTAGATATTAAGATTAAAGAAAACTACAATTTATTGGTACTCACCACTATTTCTCATTCCGAAGTAGATACTGCAATAGGAAAAAGTAGAAGTGTTACCAATGTAAAAGGTTTGGCTGATCCTCATGATATTTTATACAAAGAAGATATTTTGGTAGTTTATGGAGCCAATAAAGATATTCAGCGATTTTTAAAATAAAAGACGAAGAAGATGAAAACAATGACTTGTAAACAACTAGGAGGTGCTTGTGACTTAGAATTTAAGGCCAATACTTTTGAAGAAATTGCAGCTTTAAGCAAACAACACGGTATGGAAATGTTTCAACAACAAGACAAAGCTCACTTAGATGCGATGAACCAAATGCAAGAGTTGATGAAAGATCCTAAAGTCATGAACGAATGGTTTGAATCTAAAAGAAAAGAATTTGATGCATTGTAAAAACAATGCATCTTTTATTTTACAACATTGCTAAAAAATCATCTTCTGATATGATTGCTACTCCTAAATCTGTAGCTTTTTGCAATTTAGCAGGGCCCATATTGTCACCTGCTACAATATAATCTGTTTTCTTAGAAATAGAACTACTTACTTTTCCACTGTTGTCTTCTATCAACTTTTTTAATTCATTTCTAGATACTTTATGGAATACCCCAGATACTACAAATATTTTCCCAACCAAAGTATCTGTTTGATTTTGCAAGTCTTCTTCAGATAAAGAAAATTGTAATCCGTAGTCTTTTAATTTTGCAACCAAAACTTGGTTTAAAGGTTCGTTTCTAAAAGCGATAATACTTTCTGCTATTCTATCACCAATTTCATCAACTGCAACTAAAGTTTCTAAATTAGCCTCAAACAAAGCTTCAATATTTTTAAATGCTTTGGCTAATTTTTTAGCAACGGTTTCTCCTACAAAACGTATCCCTAAAGCAAATAACACTTTTTCAAAAGGCATTTGTTTAGAAGCCTCTATTCCTGCAACCATATTGTTTGCAGATTTTTCGGCCATGCGTTCCAAAGGAATAATTTGTTCTGCTTTTAAAGCATATAAATCGGCATAATTCTCAATCAATTTTTCTTTGCAAAGTAGTTCTACTGTTTCAGCCCCCAAACCATCAATATTCATGGCTTTTCTACTAATAAAGTGAACTATTCTCCCTGCAACCTGTGGTGCACACCCATATTCGTTTGGACAATAATGTTTTGCATCCCCCTCGGTTCTAACTAAAGGTGTACTACATTCAGGACAATGAGTAGCATAAATAGTTGGCAAAGAATCTGCTGGTCTTTTAGTTAAATCTACCCCAACAATTTTAGGAATAATTTCACCTCCTTTTTCTACATACACCTCATCACCCACTCTAATATCATGTAACGCTATTTGATCGGCATTGTGTAACGATGCTCTCTTTACAGTGGTTCCTGCCAACTGAACAGGCTCTAAATTTGCCACTGGTGTTATTGCTCCAGTTCTACCAACTTGATATGTAATTTCGTTTAACTTGGTAGAAACTTGCTCAGCTTTAAATTTATATGCTATGGCCCAACGTGGAGCTTTTGCTGTATAACCTAACTCTTCTTGCTGACGAATATTATTTACTTTGATTACAATTCCATCCGTTTCATAAGGCAAATCAAAACGGGCTTTGTCCCAATAATTTACAAACGAAACTACTTCATCAATAGAATTAGCTACTTTTATGGTTTCTGGAACTTTAAACCCAACTTGTCTTGCTTTCTCCAAAGCTTGAGCATGACTTTCGAACTCATTTTGATAAGTTAACACTTGATACAGCAAACAATCTAACGGACGTTTAGCCACCTCTGTACTATCTTGTAACTTTAAACTACCACTAGCTGTATTTCTAGGATTTTTATAAGTTTCTTCTCCTGCCTCTTCCCTAGCCAAATTCATTTGATTAAACCCATCTAAAGGCAAAATAATTTCTCCTCTTATTTCAAAATTATCTACAAAATCTCCTTGCAATTTTAAAGGCAAAGATTTGATGGTTTTTACGTTATTGGTTACATCATCACCTTGAACTCCATCACCACGAGTCACAGCTTTTACCAATACACCATTTTCATAAGTCAAATTGATAGAAGCTCCATCGTATTTAAGCTCACAAGTATACGTAATATCACCTTCTATAATTTTAGAAATACGCTTTTCCCAGTCTAATAAATCTTCTTGACTGTAAGAATTATCTAGAGAATACATGCGGTTTTTATGTACCACAGTTTCAAAATTTTTGGTGATGGTTCCCCCTACTTTTTGCGTTGGAGAATTAGCGTCAAAAAACTCAGGATGAGCCGTTTCTAAAGCTTGTAATTCTTTTAACAATTGGTCAAATTCAAAATCTGAAATAGAAGCATTATCTAACACATAATACTCATAATTGTACTTGTGTAATGTATCTCTTAAGTTTTCTATTTTTTGTTGAATGTGATTACTCATTGTTTATATTTTTATAATACGTAAAAATAAAATTGTTATGCTTAATAATTAAATCATTTCTACTAATTTTAATATTTAAAGGATGAATTAATTTTATAAGTTAATTTTAACCATTTAAAAACAAAATTATTGTTCATTTTATTCATTAAAACGAACCTTTTTCACAACAGTCACCTTATTAAAGAATGAATAAAATTGTCGTATATTTTAGTTCCCTTCAGTCCCATTTTAATCAATTGTACGCTGGATTAGAAATCTTAAAACAAGATGCTAACTACACCGTTGAATATATCTATAATTACCACACATTACCTTCTAATTTAACCAAAATCATTTATAATGATCTAACATTAATTTTTGATATTGATGATTCTCAAAATATTGTTTTTGAATATTATGATCAATGTGACTTTTATGTTAAGCGTATGCTTACCAAAGAAGATTATAAAAAACATCCAAAAACAATTCCATATGGTTTAAATTATTCTCTTATTCATCCAAATTGTTTTTTAAAAAAGATATACTTAAAAGAATTAAAATTTTCTGATTTGTATAAAAGATTTAAGTATGCTACCATTTTTATAAAATACTCTCTAAAGTACCATTACTTTTTATCTAAAACACTCAATATCAATGACTCTATAGCTAACAACAATATTAAAAACATGACTTCTTCACCTTCTGACTCTAATAAAATTATTTTTAGAGCCAGATTATGGAACCCTTTAAACAAAGAGGATAGAAATATTATCAATCAAGAAAGAATTGATTTAAACAGAAAATTAAAAGAAAAACACAATTCTAATTTTATTGGAGGTATACAAACAGACTCTTTATCGATTAAAATTTGTCCTGACCTCATCATCCCTAAAAAAACATCAGACAAAAAGGCTTATTTAAAAGATTTAAAAAAAGCTTCTATAGGTATTGCTAACGTTGGATTAGATGGAAGTATTGGATGGAAATTCTCTGAGTACATCACACATTCTTTAGCTATTGTTACCAATCCTATTTCTCAATTTCAAATTCACGGTAACTTACAAGCCAATATCAATTATTTAGAGTACAGTAACAATGATGAGTGCATAAACCAAGTACAATACTTAATTGATAACCCTGAGAAAAGAAAGGAAATGCAATACAATAACTTTAAATATTATAATGACTTCTTAAAACCTGAGAAAAAACTTAAATTAATATTTGATGAAATTAATTTAAAAAGTAACCTCGATTAGTTTTTAAATATGTTTCCCAAACTCCCTTTCCAAATTCTTGCTGTTATCTATATTATTTCTGTATTGGGATTTATCTTTCCAAAACTAAAAACAGGCATTATCCCTAGAAAAACTAAAGGTTTGATCGGAATTATTTTTGCTCCGTTTTTTCACAACAATTGGAAACATCTTATTAGTAACACAATTCCATTAATTATTTTACTTTTTACTTTACAGTATTTTTATCCCAATCAATTTATAAAAGTTTTAAGTCTTATTCTTTTTTGCGGAGGTGTTCTGCTATTTTTAATTGGAAGAAAATCAAATCATATTGGAGCTAGCGGAATTATATACGGACTTATTAGCTATATAGTTATCATTGGTTTTATATCTCTTACTATGAAACCTATTTTAGTTTCTATAGCTGTGCTTTTATTATACGGAAGTTTTATTTGGGGAATATTTCCTTCTAAACAAAAAAATATTTCTTGGGAAGGGCATTTGTGTTATGCAATTGCTGGAGGGTTAATGGCTTGTTATCCTCAACTTATTCAGCTTGTATAAATTCTAATTTATAGCTATCTTATTGAAGTTTCAAAACTATTAACTAATTGATTTTAAAAACCTTAAAACATGCTTAATAAGATATTAAATATAAAAGAAAATAGTTATTCCTTTAACTTGGATAAAGAAGTTTTAAAAAACAAAATAGAGGCTATTTTTAAACAACAAAACTTAAACATTGTTGGAGAGTTTACAACTGAAAATGAATTTTCTATTCATGACAAATGGACACTTATTTCTTGGGTAATGCCCAATTTGAAAAGAAAATCTGCTTATTTAAAAGGAACAATTCTAAGCTCTAAAAAGGGAATTTCTATCAAAACAAACACCCACTCAAATACTATTTTGGCTGTATTTTCTTTCTTTTCTATATTTCTTGGTCTAATAATTTCTATACTAAGTAATCAAAACAAACAACTTTTAATTGTTGGAATGATGCTTATTCTTTTAGGAGTTCTTTATTATTTAATTGGTCTATATTTTAGGAATAGGCTACTTAAAAACTTTGAAAAACATTTAAGTTTATAAATAGTTTTTATACTAATTACTCCCAGTTAAACATGTAAAAACCTTTAACAAACACAATAAAATCCAAATTGTACTAAAACAATATTTAACTCTTTAACTAAAACAAATAGCCATTGCACAATGCTAATTGAAAATGTATCTTTGCCATCCGAAATTATCGGTTTTTTAAAACAATAGAATGGCATTTATAGACGAAATTAAACGTAGAAGAACTTTTGGAATTATCTCTCACCCAGATGCAGGTAAAACTACTTTAACAGAAAAATTACTGCTTTTTGGTGGAGCTATTAGTGAGGCTGGAGCGGTAAAAAACAATAAAGTTAAAAAAGGAGCTACTTCCGATTTTATGGAAATTGAGCGTCAGCGTGGAATTTCTGTTGCTACTTCTGTATTAGCATTTAATTATAAAGACCGTAAAATTAACATTCTAGATACTCCTGGACATAAAGATTTTGCCGAAGATACTTTTAGAACTCTTACTGCTGTAGACAGTGTTATTGTGGTAATTGATGTTGCTAAGGGTGTGGAGCCTCAAACCGAAAAATTGGTAGAGGTATGTAGAATGCGTAAAATCCCAATGATTGTTTTCATCAACAAATTAGACCGTGAAGGTAAAGATGCTTTTGATTTGCTAGATGAAGTTGAACAAAAATTAGGATTAACTACTACTCCACTTTCTTTCCCTATTGGAATGGGTTACGATTTCCAAGGAATCTATAATATTTGGGCTAAAAAAATCAACCTTTTTGCTGGAGATAAAAAACAAAAAGTTACTACAGGTGTTGAGTTTACTAATATTAACGTTCCTGAATTGGACGAAATGATTGGTAACAAACCTGCTGATAAATTAAGAGAAGAGTTAGAAATGGTAGAAGGAGTATATCCTCCTTTTGATCAAGAAGCATATTTAAATGGTGATTTGCAACCTGTGTTTTTTGGTTCTGCTTTAAACAATTTTGGAGTAAAAGAATTATTAGATTGTTTTATAGAAATTGCTCCTACTCCGCAACCTAAAAAAGCTGAAGAAAGATTAGTAGATTCTAAAGAAGATAAATTAACAGGATTTGTTTTTAAGATTCATGCCAACATGGATCCAAAACACAGAGACCGTTTGGCTTTTGTTAAAATTGTATCTGGAACTTTTAAACGTAACGCTCCTTACTTACACGTAAGAAACGGTAAAAAAATGAAGTTCTCTAGTCCAAATGCTTTCTTTGCCGAGAAAAAAGAAATTGTTGATGAATCATATCCTGGAGATATTGTAGGATTACACGATACTGGAAACTTTAAAATTGGAGATACTTTAACAGAAGGAGAAATTATCAACTTTAGAGGAATCCCTAGTTTTTCTCCAGAACATTTCCGTTATGTAAATAATGCAGATCCTTTAAAAGCAAAACAATTATACAAAGGATTAGATCAATTAATGGATGAAGGTGTTGCCCAATTATTTACCTTAGAGCTTAACGGACGTAAAGTAGTGGGAACTGTTGGTGCTTTACAGTACGAAGTAATTCAATACCGTTTAGAGCACGAATACGGAGCTAAATGTACTTACGAAAATTTAGCAATGCACAAAGTTTGTTGGGTAGAACCTACAGACAATAAAGCTGAGTTTGCTGAATTTAAACGTGTAAAACAACGTTATTTAGCCAAAGACAAACAAGGACAATTGGTGTTTTTAGCAGATTCTGCTTTTACCATCCAAATGACTCAAGACAAATATCCATCTGTTAAACTTCACTTTACTAGTGAGTACAAATAAGATATAATGATAAACAAATTGTTTTTTTGGGGATTTATCCTTTGTTTCTTTCAGGGAATTGCCCAAGAAAACAACTCGTTATCAACTCTTGAGCAATACAAACTCTCTACAAAACTAAAGCTTAATTATATTCCTGTAAGCATGCCAAAAAATATTGGAAATGCTGAGGGAATAGATATGGATTTAGGAGGTGTTCACTATTTAGTCTCTTTTTCTCCACATTTTTACGGAGGAATCAATACACATGCAGCACTGTTTGGTAATCAAGGAGGATTGTTTACTATTGGTTTTGAATTAGGGTATAATCAAAAATTATTCTCCAATATTTATTTAGATGCCAATTTAGATTATGGAGGTGGCGGTGGTTACAGAGCGCTTATCAACAAAGGAGCTTATATCAACCCAAACATAGGTTTGGCATATCACTTTCCTCAATTTAATATTGGTTTACAATACAGTCATTTTAAATTTTATACAGGAAGCATTAAAAGTAATTCCCTTTCTGTTTATGTAGAAATCCCTACAGATATTCATGTTTCAAAATATCAAAAAAGTAATCAAACATATTCAGATTTAAATCAACCATCCGCATGGAACAAGCCCTGTGGAAAAGGTGGATTTATGTTAAAATTCGATCAATACTTTCCATTTGGAGGAACTAAAAAAGATCTTGTTAGAAACGCTGAACCTTTAACCAATACGCTTTACTTAATAGGGTTTGAATATCAAAAATACATTTCGGAAAACAGTTTTGTTTTTATACATACCGACGCTATATACAAAGGCTTAGAAGCTGGTTATATGGACATTTTTGGAGGTTTTGGTTACGAACCTTTACAAACCAAATATGTAGATGCTTTTGCTAAATTAGCTTTAGGAGCCTCTGGTGGTAGAATTCAAGCAGAAGGAGGCGCTACAGTTTACCCTGCTGTAGGATTAGACTTTAAAGTTTCTTCTCATTTTACACTTAGCACTCACGCAGGTTATGTTCGTGCTTTAGATGGAGATTTTGAGGCTTATGCATTAGGAGCAGGCTTAAAATATATTGGTAAAACAGGAGGAACTTATTCCAAATATCACCCTAATCAAAAAGCTAAAAAAGTAAAAACACAAGGTATTAGAATAAGTGCACAACATCAAACGTATTTTAAGTTAAAACGATTTGAGAGAGAAAATAGAGGTCCTATAGACTTACATTTACTTGCTATACAACTTAACTACAACCTTAGTCCCTATTTTTATATAGCCGGACAAACCGCTTTTGCCTACGAAGCTACCTTTTTAAAAGATCACGAAAGAAATAAAATTGGTGCCGGAGGTTATGCCGATGGAATGGTTGGATTAGGAATCTATTCTCCTATATTTGCAAAAGAAAAATTACAGCTATTTGCCGAAAGTTTTATTGGAGCTGGTGGCGGTGCTGGTATTGATACTGGAGAAGGGGTTATAGCGAAAATAAAAGTTGGTTCTTATGCAAGAATTAATGATTATTTATCCATTTTAATCTCTGCAGGAAAAGTAATTTCTCCTACTACGAGTCTCAATTCAAACAATATAAACTTAGGGTTAAGTGTAGATTTTTCTACACTTACATCCACTTTTAAATAAATAAAAAGATGAACAACGGATTGTACGCTAAATTCAACACCTCTAAAGGGGCAATTTTAGTAAACTTAGAATTTGAAAAAACTCCTGGAACTGTAGGTAACTTTGTTGCTTTGGCAGAAGGAAACATGGAAAACAACGCAAGACCACAAGGAAAACCTTATTATGATGGTTTAAAATTTCATCGTGTAATTGCTGATTTTATGATTCAAGGAGGATGTCCTCAAGGAACTGGATCAGGGAATCCTGGATACAAATTTGATGACGAAATTGTTGCAGAATTAAAGCACGATACTCCTGGAGTATTATCTATGGCTAATGCGGGACCTGGAACTAATGGTTCTCAATTTTTCATCACTCACACTGCAACTCCTTGGTTAGACGGTAAACATACTGTTTTTGGTAAGGTTGTAGAAGGACAAGATATTGTTGATGCTGTTGAGCAAGGAGACTTAATTGAATCTTTAGAAATTGTTCGTGTAGGAGAAGCTGCAGAAAAATTCAATGCTATTGAAGCTTTCAGAAAATTTGAAGGTGCTAGAGAAGCTAAATTAAAAGCAGAAAAAGAAGCTGCTGAAATGGAATTAGAAAAATTAGCTGCTGGTTACGACAAAACTAATAGCGGATTAAGATATAAAGTTATCCAAGCAAGTGGTTCTGGTAAAAAAGCTGCTAAAGGAAAAATGGTTTCTGTACACTACAAAGGACAATTAGCTGATGGAACTGTTTTTGATTCTTCATACAAAAGAAAAGAACCTATTGAATTTGCAATAGGAGTTGGACAAGTAATTTCTGGATGGGATGAAGGAATTCAATTATTAGAAGTTGGAGACAAAGCTCGTTTAGTGATCCCTTCTCACTTAGGATATGGTCCTAATGGTGCTGGTGGTGTTATTCCTCCAAACGCTACTTTAATTTTTGATGTAGAATTGGTAAAAGCATAAGCATTTACAAATATCATAATATTTTAAAACCCTTTACTTTTGTAAAGGGTTTTCTTGTTTTAAAGGAATAAATTCTTAGTAAATCATCATCACAATTTCATCGCTATTATTGAGGCTTATAGATTACCAAATCCCCCCTTAAATTTACCATTTGCTAATCAAAAGCTACTAAATTCTAAATGAATATACTGGTGAGTTTATCAATAGAAACAAAACAGTATATTTAGATTCTTCTATATACAAAATGAATCTATGAAAAAAATTTGCTTACTATTATTACTCATCACTAGTTTAGGACATTCCCAAATTTTAAAACCTGTTACTTGGGAAACATCTATAAAAAAAATCAATCAAACTGAATATCTTATTGAGTTTACTGCACAAATAAAAAAAGATTGGCACTTATATTCTATGAATATTTCTGATGATGGCCCCTTACCTACACTGTTTAGCTTTGATAAAAATGATGACTTTTCTCTTGTTGGAAGAATGACCGAAGAAAAAGGAATTACTGAGTTTGATGAAATATTTAATATGAATATTAAATATTTTAAAAATTATACAACGTTTAAGCAACGTATAAAAACAAAAAAATCAACATTAATTATTACTGGAAACATAGATTATATGTGTTGTAATGATGAAAAATGTGTACCGCTATTTGATGAATTTGAAATTGAATTATAAATAAAAAATTGCCATGAAAAAGAAAATTTTTACGTATCTGCTTACTTTACTCTCTCTTGGATTGTTTTCACAAAAAACAATAGAGAATCCAGCTTATGAACTAAAAGTATCAGGACTCACAACCATAAAAAAAATAGAATATTCATACACTGAAACAAAAGTCTATTTACACTACTCTTTTTTACCAAAGTGGTGGACTAAATTTGGTAAACATGAATATTTAGAAGATTGTGATACTGGAAAAAAATATATGATTAAAGAGGTGGTAGGTATTCCTTTTGAGAAAAAAACACATATGCCATTATCTAGCGAAAAAGATTTTGTATTGATATACGAACCTTTAGACAAAGGGGTTAAAAAAATTAATTACTACAAACACATTTTAGGAGTTTCTTTAACAAAACAACAAAAAGAACAAAAGGAAAAGAAAGTGCCTAAAAAGGTGAAAAAATGGTTTAAAAAAGAACTTTCTAAAGTAAAAGAAGAACCCTTAAAAGATTTTAGTTCCCCTAATTTTTTAAATCAAAAACCTGCAAAATTAATTGGTTACATAAAAGGCTATGACCCGAGACTAGGTTTTGAAACAGGTCTTGCTTATATAGGAAATAGTTTAACTAATCATGATCCATTTAGTATAAAAATATACGAAGATGGTAGGTTCGAAGTAGAACTACCATTAAATCATCCTATATATAATTCTTTTAAAATGAAAAGAGCTTTATTTAATTACTATCTAGAGCCAGGTCAAACCTTGGCAATGGTGATAGATTGGGAGGAATTTTTATTGGCTGATAGATTTAGAAAAGGGCGATATCATTTTGAAAACATTGAGTTTTACGGGCCACTGGCTAGCGTTAACCAAGAATTAGCATCTTATAAAGAAATGATATTTGATGATGAGGATATAAAAAAACTACGAAAAGAAATTAGTCCAAAAGAATATCTAAAAATCAAAACAAAAAGTACTAATATTAAACGAATTGAATTATTAAAATTTTTAGTGACTCACAATATTTCTAAAAAAGTAACTCAAATTCTACAAAGTAAAAATGAACTAGACAAGGCTATCACATTATTTAATTTTGTTATTAGTAGAGAGTACGATGCCAAACAAGACAAGCACAATAAGGCTTTACAAGAACCTATACCTAAAGATTATTTTAATTTTTTAAACGATATAGATTTTAACAATCAATCTTTACTGGTAAACAACAATTTTTCTTTGTTCATCACTCACTTAAATTATGCACCTGTTTTTTCTAACAAAACAAATACAACAATTAGCCCTAATAATGTTCTAGAATATTTACTAGAACTAAACACTGAAATTCCTAAAAATGAAATTGAAGCTGTTAAGGCAAATGAGCTTTTAAACACTCCTGAAAAACAAAAAAGACATAATGAGTTTATTGAAAATTATCAAAAAAGATTGAGTGCTTTTTATAGATTAAATTCTGCGGCTCTTAACAAAATACAAAAAGAAAATCCTAATGGTAATTCATTTCAAATTTTAAAAAATCAATTAAAAGAAGCAGGTAAACTTAGTCCATTAGACGAAGAAATGTTAATTGTCCATGAAAATAGGATAACAGAAGAAGAAAAAAAAGCTGAAGTAGATTTTTTAAATAAACATGGTAAAGCTCTAAGAAGTTTCAAAACTAAATATTCAAATATTAATTCTGTGTTGTATAAACAAAACTATTATAAGTCTAGAGAAAACAAAATGAAAAAAATATTGGATATAGATTCTTGTTTGGTTTTTGACATCATTACCTTAAAAAATAACACAAAACAATTAACAACAGACTTAATTCCTTATACAGATGCTGAACTGGCCTATTATAAAAAAGATATTGTAAATAAAAATATAGCCAACCAACTAGATATTGAAAACAACAAACTAAAAGCAAAACTAGAAGTAAATAAATCAAAAACAGGATACAACATTAATAAGGTAGAAAAATCTGAGGGTGATGAGCTGTTTGAATCTATGATTGCTAAATTTAAAGGCAAAGTAATTTATGTAGATTTTTGGGCTACTTGGTGTGGACCTTGTATGTCTGGAATAAAAAGAATTGCACCTTTAAAGGAAGAAATGTTAGGTAAAGATGTGGTCTTTTTATACATTTCTGCTCCATCATCTCCAGAAAAAACTTGGGAGAACGCCATTCCAAACATTAAAGGAGAGCATTATAGAGTAACAAAAGATGAATGGAATTATTTAAAAGATAAATTTAAAATTACTGGAATTCCTCATTATGCTTTGGTGAACAAAAAAGGTGAATTGATAAATAGCGACCTTGGACACAAACAAAACAGTGAACTTAAAAAAATTCTAGAAACAGAGTTAAGTAAGTAAAATATAATACCTATAAATTAAAAAAGCCGTAAAGTACTTACTTTACGGCTTTTTTGTGAAAATGTATTTTGCTTAAAAGATTTTAAATCTCCCCCCTAGCATTACTGCTGCTTGCACATACATAAAATCTTGAGAAGCAGAATCTGCTTTATCATAAGTAGTTCTAATATTTGGCATATTGATATATCCTCCTCTTATATCTGTTTGAATAAAAAAGTATTTATAAATCACAAAATTAAATCCCATTTGAGCAGAAATTCCATATCCTGACACATGAAAATCATCATGTCTTTCTTTTCCTAATAAAGTAACATTCGTTCTTGGCAATAAAAATCCAGCCCCAATACCTTCGGTTAAATTAATCACAAAGTTTTCTGAATGAATTCCAAAATTACTACTAATATCATCAAATCTATTGATAGAAACATGAACATAGTTTAAACCATCAGTATGTTCAAACTTTAAAAAATCATCTGTTTGACGAATTCCTTTATCAACAAACGGAGATCCTGAACCATCTTCTGCAGTAACCCCATATGAAGGATCAATTTCACCATCAATCGTTAAAAATTGGTTTTGAACAGTTACGTATTTCATATGGTCTACCCCAACAAAAACACTATAATGTTCGTTAAAAAAATAACCTATTCCGTAATTGGTTTGTGGAATTGTAATGTTTGCAGGGTTGATATATTTATCAACAGAAAAAGGAGTTTGTCTATCTGTTGCTACAACATCTTTTAAAGTAAAATCGTAATCAGCTCCTTTAAAGTGAATATCCGATTGTGTATATGCTGAGCGATTCCATCCCCAATAAGCATAAAACTTACCTTTATTTTTGAATTCCGTATCTTGAGCCTGTACTGCCGAAGAAACAATAAACATCAACAATAAAATTTTTATAGTTCTCATGGTCTATTTATATAAGTATATTTGTTCTTAAAAACTGGCCACAAATTTAGGCAATCAAAATGAGTAATGGTTTGAAAAAAATAGAAGATATAATAAAGAAACACCCTATCCTTTTATTTGATGGAGTTTGTAATCTTTGTAATTCTTCTGTTCAGTTGGTTATAAAAAACGATACTAAAAACTTTTTTTTGTTTGCTCCGCTACAAAAACCTGAAGTTGTTAAATATCTAGAAAAACATCATCCTAATCTTAACCAAATAGATTCTATCATTTTAATTACTCGCAAAAAAACATACACAAAGTCTAGTGCGGCTCTAACCGTAGCCAAGCATTTAAAAGGATTATATCCATTGTTATATGTTTTTTATATCATACCAAAACCTATTAGAGATTTGTTTTATGACTTTATTGCAAAAAACCGATATAAATGGTACGGAAAACAAGAGCAATGCATGATTCCTACAACAGAATTAAAAAATAAGTTTTTATAAACCTAGCTTATTAATTTTATAGTTTATTTTTGCAGTATAAAGAGTTTAGTATATGGATAAATTAAAAGAACGTTGGGGATTAACTTCTAATTGGGATGTAATAGCTATTTTAATTGCATTTAGTATTAATGGTTCTTTCGCAGCTTTTATTGTAAGACCAGTATTATCTCAACTTGGTATTAATAAGGAAAACCTAAACATTGTTGTTTTTTACTTCCTATATATTGTTCCTGTTATTTTTGTTTATCAATTTACTTTGCCTTTGGTGGGTTGGACTGTAGGTCAGCATAAATTCTTTAAAAACATGCAAACCAAAATGTTAATAAGAATGAAACTTAAAAAAGCTTAATTATTTCTCTCTAACCACAAACTTAAAACCCAAGTAATAGTAAAGGTTGGTACAAAATCTGTAAAAGGCAAAGCCTCTTCTATAAAACCAATTACAGCAGTGTATTTAGAAACTTTGTTGTTGTATATTTTTATAATTAAATAAGCTGATAAAGGCGCCCAAACAACATCAACCATCTCTCCTAAGCCAGGAAAAAAGAACGGAATTACCCCTACAACATCCAAAAGAATACTCCCTAATAATTTTATATATTTAGACTTCATATTATTATCATTTAAAAAATGGAGTTTAACTACTTATGTAACAATTTAGACCAATTGGTAAAAATGTCATTACCCGGAATTGATGCACATAAAAACTTATCCCCATTACAAAGACCACTTTTTACCAAATATAACATTCCTAACACAGCTAAAAAAGCTGGAGTTTTGGTTTTATTATATCCAAATCAAGATCAAGAAACTACTATTTTACTAACTAAAAGAGCTCAATACAAAGGCACACATAGCAATCAGATAAGTTTCCCTGGAGGTAAAAAGAATCCTGAAGATATGGATTTAGAAACTACCGCCATAAGAGAAACTTTTGAAGAGGTTGGCTTGCCACAAATAGATATTGAAGTACATAAAAAATTAAGTCCTATATATATTCCTCCAAGTAATTTTGAAGTAGATGCTTACTTAGCTACCATTCCATATACTCCTGTGTTTACAAAAAACTACGAAGTTGAAGAAATTATACATCTTCCTACAGAAGCTCTTTTAGATCCTAATAATTTAACTACCTTTAAAACCTCTACATCTTATGCAAACAATATAGATGTTCCTTGTTTTATGTTTAAAGAACATTGTATTTGGGGAGCTACCGCTATGATACTGAGCGAAGTGAAAGAAGTTTTAAAAAACCTATGATAAGGGGCAAAATATTGTAAATTTGCTACCCGATTAATATTAAACAATTATAGATACAATGAGCCTATTTAAAAAGAACCCCTTTGGGCACTACCTTTTTCTAAAAAAAATAATCATTAGTATTTTTGGTATCATATCTTACCGTAGATATAACGGATTTAATAAATTAAACATAGAAGGTTCTGAAATTTTAAAAAACCTTCCAGATAATAAAGTCTTATTTATTTCTAATCATCAAACCTATTTTGCTGATGTTGCAGCAATGTACCACGTGTTTTTTGCTACCTTAAACGGTAGGGATAATAGTTTAAAAAGATGGACTTATTTATTAAAACCAAAATTAAACCTTTATTATATAGCCGCTTTAGAGACTATGAAAAAAGGGTTGTTACCTAAAATATTTGCTTATGCAGGTTCTATTTCTATAGAAAGAACTTGGAGAGCTGCTGGTAAAGAAGTTAATCGTCAGGTTAAAATGTCTGACATCTCTAATATTAAAAAAGCTTTAGATGATGGTTGGGTTATTACTTTTCCACAAGGTACCACCAAACCTTTTAATCCTGTAAGAAGAGGAACTGCTCATTTAATAAAAACCTATCAACCTATAGTAATACCAATTGTTATTGATGGTTTTAGACGTTCTTTTGATAAAAAAGGATTGATGATTAAGAAAAGAGGAATTCTTCAATCTATGGTGATTAAACCACCTTTAGAAATTGATTATGATAAAGAAGATGCTAATGATATCTTAAAAAAGATTGAATTTGCTATTGAGCAACACCCATCATTCTTAAAAGTAATTTCTGTAGAAGAATACGCAGAACAAGAAAGAGCCTTAAACAAAAAAAGAGAATTTTGGAGCTCTGATGAAGACTAAATAAAGTGTTAAAAGAGTTTGGCATGAAAAGAATTATTCTCTTATTGTTTTCTATTACATTTTTAAACTGCTCTCAAAAAGAAGAAGTTTACAATCATAATATTGCCGTAGATACTTTTAACAAAACACTTTATTCTGGCGAAGAATTTATCATTAAAGCTATTTCTGACTTACCTTTAACCTATACCTCGGAGAATAACTATCATGCAAGTGTTCTTTCTGTAGATAAATGGGACAACGCTAATATAAAGGCAGGGTTTGTAGGAAAAACCGTAATCAAAATTACCAATGGAGAAGACACCAAAGAAGTTAATTTAATTGTTAGTCCTCTAAGAAATTTATTCCCCACTCCTCCATTAGAACTTTTTGGAACTTCTAAACAAGAAGTGATTTCTGCAATTGGTGTTCCTGACGAAGAAACCGATACTAGCATAAAATATTATAATTATTCCGATGCGGCTCCTTACATTTCTTATTTCTTTAACGATGAAAACGCCTTATACAGCATAAACATTGCGTATAAAATCGGTCGCTCTTATGCTTTAGACAATTTTTTATCTGAAAGATATAGATTTGCAGGAGTTTTTATAAACGAAGTTGTTGGTAATGGATTTGTGTACTACAATAGCCTTAGAAACATTACTCCTACAATTGCAATTTATCTCTATGGATTAGACAGAAATCACGATGCTGTAGTATACCAACCCTACATTGAGCAAGATGATGAAGAAACAAGTTCTAAAACCTCTTTGTTAATCCCTTAAGATTGCCTTAAACTATTTTCAAAAGGAATTCTGTTCACTATACTTCTCCCTAAAGTCACCTCATCAGCATACTCTAACTCATCTCCAACAGAAATACCACGAGCAATAGCAGAAATTCTAATATCGTAATCTTTAATTTGTTTGTAAATATAAAAGTTAGTGGTATCACCTTCCATGGTAGAACTTAAAGCAAAAACCAATTCTTTTACCACTCCTGATTTTACTTTTTCTAAAAGACTTTCAATTTTTAAATGGCTAGGCCCTATCCCTTCCATAGGCGATATTTTTCCTCCCAACACATGGTATAAACCTTGAAATTGTGCGGTATTTTCAATAGCCATCACATCTCTTACATCTTCAACTACACAAACAATACTCTCATCTCTTTTATGACTAGAGCATATGTCACATAATTCTACATCAGAAATATTATGACAGCTTTTACAAAGTTTGATATCATTAACCAAATGATCTAAAGCACGAGTTAAATACTGTGTTTGTTCTTTAGGTTGTCTTAATAAATGCAATACCAAACGTAATGCTGTTCTTTTACCAATTCCTGGTAATTGAGAAACCTCATTCACTGCATTTTCTAAAAGTTTTGATGAAAAATCCATAAGTGCACAAATGTACACATATAGCGTTACAGAATAAAAAAAATATTTAATTTGGTAGTATCTTAAATAAAATAAATGACTCCCATTACTATAGCTCTTTTAATCGGTGCCTACTTTATCGTTTTATACCTAATTTCTATACTAACAGGTAAAGACAACAATAACGAATCTTTTTTTAAAGCCAACAAAAAAGCCCCTTGGTATATTGTTGCTTTTGGAATGATTGGAGCTTCCTTATCTGGAGTTACTTTTATATCAGTACCGGGTTGGGTCGCTACAAGTCAGTTTAGTTATATGCAGGTAGTTTTGGGGTACTTTTTAGGATATATGGTTATAGCCTATGTACTTCTTCCTATATACTACAAATACAACATCACCTCTATTTATGGATATTTAGACCAACGTTTTGGAAGCAATAGTCATAAAGTTGGTGCAGCTTCTTTTTTAGTTTCTAGAGTATTAGGAGCATCGTTTAGACTCTATTTAGTTGCCTTAGTTTTGCAATATTTTATTTTTGATGCTTGGAATATTCCTTTTGAGATTACCGTAATTTTATCTGTATTATTAATTTGGATATACACTTTTAAGGGTGGAATTAAAACCATTATTTGGACAGATACTTTACAAACTTTATTTATGCTGATGGCATTAATTGTTATTGGATATATTTTATTACAAAAACTAGACACCAACTTATTTGATTTTATTGGCTCTAAAGATTACAAAAACTACGGAAAGATATTTTTTAATGATGATTTTAACGATAAAAAACATTGGATAAAATCTTTATTAGGCGGTGCCTTTATAGCAATTGCTATGACAGGATTGGACCAAGATATGATGCAAAAAAACTTGGCTTGTAAAAACACAAAAGAAGCCCAATGGAATATGTTGTCTTTTGCTCCTAGCCTAATTATCATCAACTTTTTATTTTTACTATTAGGAGCCTTACTTTTTACCTATGCACAACAAGAAAATATTGCAATTCCTGTACAAGATGGACAAACTAAAACAGATTTACTTTTTCCAGAAATTGCTTTAAACGGAGGACTCGGACTTGGAGCTTCCATTGTTTTTTTATTAGGATTAATTGCAGCAGCTTATTCTAGTGCAGATAGCGCACTAACCTCTTTAACCACTTCTTTTTGTATTGATTTCTTAAAAATTGAGAACAAACCCAAAAAAGAACAAGAAAAAATAAGAAAGAAAACACATATTTATATGTCTTTGGTTTTAGTCCTAACCATTATTTCTTTTAAATATATACTAAGTGATAATGTAATTAGCAACCTTTTAAAAGTAGCAACTTATACCTACGGACCTCTTTTAGGTTTGTTTGCTTTTGGAATATTTACCAAGCATAAAATTCACGATAAATGGGTATTATTTATTACCATTCTTGCCATAATTTTTAGTTATTTTATCAACGAATATAGTAGCGTTCTTTTTAACGGATTTCAATTTGGTTATGAATTATTACTAATCAATGGAATATTCACATATACAGGACTTTACCTTATTAAAAAAACAAAATGAACAACGATTTAAGTAATTATCGTAAAGTATATCAAAAAGGAGAATTGCAAAAAGCAAAAGTTCCTGAAGCTCCTATTGAACTTTTTCAGCAATGGTTTCACGAAGCAGAAAGTGCTGAAAGCGGATCAGAGACCAATGCAATGAATGTTTCGAGTATTGGATTAGATGGTTTTCCTAAAAACAGAATTGTTTTATTAAAGCGTTTTACTTGGGAAGGATTTATTTTTTACACCAATTACAACAGCGAAAAAGGAAAGGCTATTGCCAACAATCCTAATGTTTGTGCTTCCTTTTTTTGGGAACACCAGGAAAGACAAGTAATTATAAAAGGAAAAGCAGAAAAAATAGCCAAAAATTTATCTGATGGTTATTTTGAAAGTCGACCTGATGGTAGTAAATTAGGAGCATGGGCATCTAATCAAAGTGAAGTTGTGGCTTCTAAAGAAGTTTTAGATCATCAGTTAGAAAAATTTACAGAAAAATTTAAAGGACAAGAAATTCCAAGACCAGAACACTGGGGAGGATATATTATAAAACCTGTATCTGTTGAGTTTTGGCAAGGAAGACCCAATAGAATGCACGATAGAATTAGATATACATTATTAGAAAATTTTGAATGGAAAATTGAAAGATTAGCTCCATAATAAAATAATTTACATGAAAACGATTTACATTGTTAGACACGCAAAATCTTCATGGGAGTATGAAGGAATTCAAGATATAGATCGACCTTTAAAAAAGAGAGGAATTAAAGATGCCTATTTATTGGCAAACATCCTTAAAGAGAAAATCAAAAAACCCGATACATTTATTTCTAGTTGTGCTAATAGAGCCTTACATACTGGAATTATTTTTTGTAATGTAATGGGATTTCCTATGGCAAACTTGAAAATTAGCAAATCTTTATATAGCTTTAGTGATGGATACTTGGTAAAAACCATTCGCGCTTTAGATGATGCTTATGATTCTGCCATAGTATTTAGCCACGATCACGGAATTAATACTTTTGTAAATACTTTTGGAAACAAACCTATTTCTCACGTACCAACCTGTGGTGTTGTTGGAATTCAATTTGAAACTGAACACTGGAAAAATATCAAATCTGGAAAAACAGTTTTAAAAGAATTCCCAAAAAATCATAAAGATTAAATACTAATTTAAAAGATATTATTTTGATTCGTATAAAAAAATATGCCGCCATAGATATCGGTTCCAACGCAGTAAGATTATTAATTTCTGATATTATTGAGAACGAAGAAAACGACAAAGTAAAATTTAAAAAATCGGCTTTGGTTCGTGTTCCTATCCGTTTAGGAGAAGATACTTTTGGTATTGGAGAAATATCAGAAAAAAACGTAACAAGGCTAACCGATGCCATGAATGCTTTTCAATTATTAATGAGTGTTCACGGTGTAGAAAAGTACAAAGCTTGTGCTACATCTGCCATGAGAGATGCCTCTAACGGTAAATATGTTATCGATAGAATTCTTAAAAAAACCGGAATTAAAATAGATATTATTGACGGTGAAATTGAAGCTCAAATTATTGCCACTACAGATCTTGGGGAATTGCTAGACAACAGCAAATCTTATCTTTATGTTGATGTAGGTGGTGGTAGTACAGAAATGACTATCTACAAAAAAGGAAATGTTATAAATTCTAAATCTTTTAAAGTAGGTACCGTCCGTATGCTTAACCAAAAAGATGCATTGGCAGATATTTGGGATGAGATGAAAGAATGGGTAAAACACAACACTAAAGGACTTAAAAACATCAGTTTGATTGGTTCTGGTGGAAACATCAATAAAATATATAAAATGTCTGGTAGAACAGATGGTTCTCCATTATCATTTATATACATGAAGGCCAACTACAAGTATTTAAAAGCTATGACTTACGAAGAGCGTATTTCTGAGCTAAACTTAAATCAAGATAGAGCCGATGTAATTATACCGGCAACTAAAATTTATGTTTCTGCCATGAAATGGTCTGATGCTAAAAAAATATACGTGCCAAAAATTGGACTTTCTGATGGAATTGTTAAAAGTTTATACGCAGGTGTTATTGAGTAAAAAGCTTAAACATATTGGTTCTTTTTTAACATTATTTTTATTAGTAATGTTCATGTCTTGTGGTCACAACTCATCAAACAAACCACAAGAAAAAGCACCTACACCTCCGGCTAAACCTAAACAAGAAATTGTTAAAAAAAAGACCGTAACTCCAACACCAAAAAAAGAAAAGTTACTAGTAAATGATGTGATAAACGACAAAAATGTTCGTCGTTTCTTTAGTGCTTATGGTAGAAAGAATCCTGAAACAAAACTATTATTAAAAACCCGATTGGGTAATATTCACATCACCTTATTTAAAGAAACTCCGCTACACAGAGCTAGTTTTATTTATTTAATTAAAAATGGATATTATAACAAAACTTGTTTTCATAGAATCGTAAAAGATTTTATTATTCAAGGTGGATGGTCTGACACAGAGATTGTTCAAAAATACAGAAACCAACTTAACAACTACAGAATTCCTCCTGAATTCAGAAAAGGAATTATTCATAAAAGAGGAGCTTTGTCTGCAACCAGAAGATGGGTAGACAATCCTCAAAAACTATCAAATCCTTTTGAGTTTTTTATCATGCAAACTAGCGTAGATTGTTCTCATTTAAATTTTGAGCATACTGTTTTTGGTCAAGTAACCAGTGGGTTTGAAGTTATTGATAAAATTGCAGATGTAACCTTAGACGGACATTCTGAATGGCCAGAAGTTGATGTAGATATTGAGTTTGAAATTTTGAAATAAACTATTACCAAACCTCATATTTAATCCCTTCATTATTCATATAGGTGTTTTCTTCTTTATTTAAGTTGATTTTATTTCCAAAATAATCAGTAGGCACACAACCCACGGCTTCTGCAATACAAGCACTAGCAGCAAAATCCCATGCGCAACCTCCTCCTTGTCTATCTCTATGAGGTTTGATGTACACTGCAGGAGCATTTTGTAATACACACATCGCATTCATAATCGCTCCTTGATGAGTCACCACCTCTAAAGGTTTGTTATACTTTTCTAATGAAATCTTTTCTAAAGACTGTACCAAATAAGGATGCGCTCCAGATGACACAAAACTTAAATCACTATAAAAAGTAAGTCCTTTGTTTTTATGATATTGAATCTTAAATTCTTCGCCATCTTTATAAGCCTTTCCGCCTTTAACGGCATCGTATAAATGATTGTGATAAGGATCATAGGCAACTCCTACTACCGCTTCACCCGCTTTATTTACCAAACCAATAGCTACAGCAAAACCTGCTGTTTTTTTAGTAAAAGGCAAAGTACCATCAATAGGATCAACCGTCCAAAAATAATCTTTTATCAATCTACTTTTATCATCCTCAGTTTCTTCACCCAACCAACCTAAATCATATTTTTTGATGCTTTCTTGTAAACTAGAAAAAATAATTTCTTGAGATTTTATATCAACTTCTGTTACTACATCAGCGGCCAAACTACCTCCTTTATTTTTACTCCCAATTTTAAAATCTGTTCCAAAACAAGCAATGACATGCTTACCCGCTTTTAAGGCTGCTTTTTTAGCAATATCTCTTAACTGCTCTAATTCTTGTATATTTAATTCCATGTTATTTTAATGCGTTTATTACTTGTTTAGCTACCTGTTCACTATAACTATTAATTTTCCAATGACTAGGACTCCATCCTTTTAAAAACCTATGAAAATCTGTCCAAGCTACAGGAAACAAAGCTCTCCATTCTTTTTCTACTTTTTGATATTCTACATTTAAGTTTTTATCTATCACCGCTTGTTTAAAAGCATTAAAATAAAGATCTAAAATTTCTGATTCATATTCTTTACACTCTTCCTCAGACAAACAACTTCCCATAAAATAAGCCAAATCTTTCATACCACACCCTCCTCCAACATATTGAAAATCTACTGCAGCAACTTTTAGTCCATCCTCTGAAAAACAAAAGTTAGCTAACTTAGCGTCTCCATGTACCAATGTTTTATAAACCGCTTTATTTAGTTTAGCATCTATTTTAGAGGCCATTTTTTTTAAAGCTTTATCCTCTAAAACCTCTAACTCCTCTGGCCTGGTATCTAAATGCCAATAAGTACCTATATCCCACAATCCAATAGGCTCTTGTTGTAAAAAAGTAGCATGGAAATTTGCCAACCATTGTACACAAGCATTGATATGATTCCAAGAAACTTGATGAACTCTAGAAGGATATCCTACCATATCTAAATCTTCTAAAACCAACAAAACCTCATCATTATAAACATCAAAAGCATATAGTTTAGGAATCTTACAGAAGGCATTACACTTATTAGCGTAATTTTTATAGAAATTAGTTTCTACTTGATAAGATTTAACTTTTCTGTGATGAGATAAATTGGTATTCCACCCTCTTGGATGTTCTTTTACTTTAGGCAGCTGAACCCACTTTACAACTACTTGTGGTATAGGACTTTCTAAAAGCTGATAACGGACAATTTTACCATAACCACTCCACAAAGTTTGAATGATTTCTATTTCTTTAGCCTGTTTGGCTTTAGTACTAGAAATTAGTGTTTGTTTAAATTGTGAATTCATACTACTATTCTTATCAAAATAAAGATACAAAAGGGAAAGGAAGCTCCATAAAAAAAGCCTAGTAGAATTTCTACTAGGCTTTATATGTTTTAAATGAAATATTTTACTATTTCTGTTTTTTAGCTGCTGCTTTTAACTGAAAGTTTTCTATGATAGTTCCTGTAATCCAGTAAGGTACTACAAAAGTTAATAAGAAAATTAACAACCAAAAACCAGCTGTAAATACAAATAAGAATGCTAAAAATCCTAAGAATTGTGAAATATCCATTTTATATTAAATCTTTTATTCGTGAGTTATAAGTGCAAAAATAAACTTTTTTTCGATTTTACCTCATCAAAATGTGAATAATTATCTACTAAAACACACCGTTATTTAATGCTACTAATGCTTCTTTTTTATTTTCGGTATTAATCACTAAAGATACGTTGTAATTAGAACCTCCATAAGAAATCATACGGATAGGAATATTAGATAAACTATTTAAAATAGCAGTACTTGCTCCTGTTCTTTTTGATGAAAAATCACCAGCCAAACAAACAATACTTAAATCTGTATCTACCTCAACAGAACCAATTTCTTTTAATTCTGCTACAATTTCATTTAAATAAGAAGTATCATCAATAGTAACAGATACAGCTACCTCTGATGTAGTAATCATATCAATAGAAGTTTTGTACTTCTCAAAAACTTCAAACACACCTTTTAAGAATCCATAAGCCATTAACATTCGGTAAGACTTAATTTTAATAGCTGTAATACCATCTTTAGCAGCAATTGCTCTTACTCCACTTGGCACCTCACAGTTTTTAATAATAGTTCCTGGGGCATTAGGCTCAAAAGTATTTTTTAACAAAACTGGAACATTTGCTTTGCGTGCAGGAATAACAGATTGTGGATGTAAAATTTTAGCTCCAAAATAAGCCAACTCGGCAGCCTCATCAAAAGAAATTTCTTTTAAAGAAAAAGTATTTTCTACAAATCGAGGATCGTTGTTGTGCATTCCATCAATATCCGTCCAAATCTGAATTTCTTCTGCTACAATAGCCGCACCAATTAAAGAAGCCGAATAGTCAGATCCACCTCTTTTTAAGTTGTCTATTTTTCCTGTAGCACTTAAACAAATATATCCTTGAGTTACAAAAATTTCAACAGCACTGTTTTCTTCAACAATTTTACCGTATTCTTTTGTGATTTTATCTATGACAGGCTCGTTAGCATCATCAATCGCCATAAAATCAAAAGCAGATACCAATAAAGCATTTGTTCCTAATTCTTTTAAGTGAAAGTTGAACAAGTTAGTAGATAAAACTTCACCTTGAGCTACAATATTTTTCTCTATTTGTTTTGATGGAATTTCAATTCCGATGTGTTCTCTTATAAATTCAAATCTTTCAGAAACCAAAGCAATAGCTTCTTCTTGATTTTCTTTTTCAGACAATAATTCTTTAATAACATCAACGTATTTAGCAATCAATTCATTAATTAAATCGTTAGCTTGCTCTTCTCTATAATTGATGATGTGGTCTGAAACTTCGTGTAATGCATTTGTAGTACCAGACATTGCAGACAAAACAACTGTTTTTTGTCCTGATACGTTTCTTACAATATTAGCAACCTCTTTTATACTTTCTGGACTCCCTACCGAGGTACCTCCAAATTTTAATACTTTCATACTTGTCCTAATTAGTCTCTTGTTAGTGTTTCTAGTTTCTATTTTAGTGCCTAGGGCAATAAAAGCACAAAGGTTTCACAAAAGTGTTATTTGTACAAAAAAATAATAATATCTTTACATCTTGATACTAATTGTTAAAATTTGAACAGGTATGAAAACCATACAGGAATCTGTTGAGGGGATTATTAGAAAAACACCTTTTTTAGAAGAGGCTTTAAATGACAAGTTAATTAACGTTTCATCATTGGCTAGAGTGATTCAACCTGATGTTGAAAAAGATTTAAACAAAGAAGTAAAATCCGGAGCCATCATGATGGCAATCAATAGATTATCCCCATCTAGCATTTTAAAAATCCGAAAAAACATCAAGAAAATAACCTTGACTTTAGGAGACTTTATTGTACGTTCGGACTTAGGGAATTTTACTTTTAAAAACACTCCTACATTATTAAAATGTATTTCTGATTTGATTAAAGAATTTGGAGATGATAAAGATTATTTCTTTACCATTTCTCAAGGTATTTTTGAAACAAACATTATTACAAGTAGAAAATTACACGATAAGGTATCTGAAATTTTTAAATCGGAGTTATTATTGTCTTCTGCTGATGAATTAGCTTCTATTACCATTAAATTACCAAAATCTAACTCCCAACAATCTGGTATTTATTACTTTATTTTAAAACAATTAGCTTGGGCAGATATTCCTGTACAAGAAATTATTTCTACCACACATGAAATTACTATTGTGGTTAAAGAAGAAGACATCAATAAAACATTCTCTATTTTAATAGATATGAAAAAGAGCTAATCCCTCTACTTCCTTCAAACAAAAAACTCCAATCTTACTTTTTAAGATTGGAGTTTTTGTTTATCACCTATAAAATTTATTATCTTTAAAATGAACTAAACTCACTTTTTTTTAATGAATAACTATGCTAAGCTTTTTTTAATGATAGGCATTTTGTTCATGAGTAGTTGTACAAATCAATTCTTTTTTAAAAAAAACACCTTGGCTATTATTCCTTTTTCAGATGATTTTAGCAATACAGAAATCTTTCATCAAAATTGGAAAGACAATTCTTTTGGTTCTCCTAAATCATATCAATTAGAAAAAAATGCTTTAAAAATTACGACACGCCCAAATAGTAAAGATCGGGTAAAAGTAAAAACCAAACGAAAAGATTTTGGTATTGGAACTTATGAATGGAAAATTTATGTTCCTCAGTTTAACAAAAACGATCAATGTAGTATTGGAGCTTTTATTTATCACTCTGGCAAAACACCCTATGAAATTGATTTTGAAATAGGATCGGGAAATATGATAGATAGAAAAGAAATAAAAGCAAAAACAAATGAAGCTATTGTGCATTGTACATCGCAATACCAACCTCATTCCTCACAAAATTTTAAAGTAACCACCGAAAAATGGCACTATTTTAAAATTGAGTTAACAGAAAACAACAATAAGTATTTTGTAAAATGGTATATCAACAATGTTTTGGTAAAAACACTACAAACAAATATTAAAACAAAACACAAATTTACAGTACATAACAGTCTAGAAAACTTATCATTCATGGGAGAACATTTACCCGCCAAAGAAAATTATGTATTGTTTGATTCCTTTACCTTTAAATAAAATTAATACGTTAAGCCTATAGTTTCTCTAACGGCATCTAAAGTTTTTATTAATTTTTTAGAAAACTCAAAAGTCATGATATCACTTTCTTTTTTTCCTTTACTAAGTAATTGATTAAAATGTGCTATCTCGTAATTATAACCTATTGTTTTTACACCAAAATCTACAATTTCTTCTTGTCCATTTTTGATAATACTAACTGTTGCTGGCATAAAAAAAGCTGTGTTCATTTTTATGATTCCTTCTTCGCAAGTAAAAATAGCTTGAGTAGCTGTTTGTTTTTGAATAGAACTTTTTAAATATGCTTTTGCATGTTGATAATGAAAAATCATATCACAACTTTCATCAGCTCCATTTTTAAAAAACATTGCTTTTGCTTCAATATTTTTAGGCATTCCTAAAATAGTTAAAGCTACAAATATGGGATAAATACCTATATCTAATAAACTCCCTCCTCCTACTTCTTTTTTAAACAATCTATCTTCGTTATCAAAAAGTTTATAAAAGCCAAAATCTGCCTCTAAAGAAATTATATCACCTAAAGTTTTATTTTTTAGGAACTCTAAAACATATTGATAATGAGGTAAAAAATAAGTCCACAAAGCTTCCATCAACAACACATTTTGCTCTTTAGAAACGCTAATCATTTCTTGCACTTCATCAAAATTCATAGCAAAAGGTTTTTCACATAACACAGCTTTCTTATGCATCATACATAAAATAGCATGTTCTTTATGAAAACTATGTGGTGTTGCTATATAAACTGCATCAACCTCTGAATCCTTAGCCAAATCTTTGTAAGAATTATAACTTTTAACTACTTGATATTCTTTTGCAAACTGTTCTGATTTCTCTTTATTTCTTGAGGCAACAGCATATAACTCGGCATTAGGAATGGTAGCTAAATCTTTGGCAAATTTTTGAGCAATATTTCCTAAACCTATTATTCCCCATTTGATTTTAGACATCTGTAATATTTTGATATGGAAAGATAATCAATTTATAAAAGAGGAATAAAAAGCTTAGCTACAGTAATAAAAAAGCTAGTATCATTAAATAATACTAGCTTTTATATTCTTAAAGAAATTGTTTCTTAAAAAATCAATCCTTTTAACTTTTCTTTAATTTTATCGTTTACATCTTTAGGATAGTTCTTTTCACCCATAAAAATATCTGTCATAGCCTCACTAAATCTTTGTCCATATTTTTTTAACAAAAATTTCCTAACTATTTTACTCGCATAAAATAATTTGGCCAACTTCATAGATGTTAATAATTCTGGCATTATGGTATTTTCAATAATATCAGAATAAGTTTTTGCAGCTTTTTCTTCATCTCCATTGGCTTCTGCAATAGCTTCTGCAACCAACTTACCGCTTAATATAGCATTAGAAATTCCTTCTGCTGTTAATGGGTCTGCAAAACCAGCAGCATCACCAATTAAAAATACATTGTTTTTAACAAAACCATCTAAACGAGGCGTTACAGGAATTTGATATCCGTGTTTTTCTATACTAAGAATCTCTTCAATACCTAAAAACTTAATATACTCTGCGCAGTATTCTTTTATTTTTTTATTGTCATTTAAAATAACTCCTACTCCAATAGACAAATGGTTCTTTTTAGGGAAACACCATCCATAACCAGCAGGGATAGCATCTATATCAAAACGGATTTCTTTAGATAACCTATCAAAATCTTTTTGATTTACTTCAACTTCATACTCTAAAGCTGGAATTAAGGTACGCGTATCTTCTTTCCATCCTGCCATTTTAGCAACTTGGCTGTAAACTCCATCAGCAGCAATTACAAACTGAGTTTGTACCATTCCTTGAGAAGTTTCTATCTCAACCATACCATCCACCTTGTTTAAAGATTTCACCTTACAGTTTTCAATAATTTCTACTCCTAATTCTTTTGCCTTACTAACAATTAATTCATCAAAAGTATCTCTCATTACCAAAGATACAATAGGTTTTTCTCTTTCGGTAATAAAATGTAGGTCTTTTCCCATGTAAACATCAACTCTGTTGAATTCAATATCTACAACTTCAGAAACATCAAAAGGCATATCTTTTCTACCTCTATACACAAAACCACCACCACAAACTTTATATCTTGGTAAAACTTCTTTCTCTAAAATAACAGTTTTAATACCTGCTTTGGCTAGGTGAAATGCTGCCGATGCACCTGAAGGCCCCGACCCTACAACTGCTACTTGATAATTCTTCATAGGTTAAAATATATTTTCGTCAATATTAGAGATTAATAACAATTAAATCAAATACTATTCTTATTAATTTCATCAATTTAAATCTAAAACCTACGCATATTGGCACTAATATTGACAGGTTTTTGGGGTTTATTTACGTATTTTAGCACCTCAAAAAATTTAATATTACCCATGAAAAAAATCTGGAATATTTTGTACAGTACTAGGCTAATGTCTATCCTATTCGTTGTGTTTGGAGCAGCAATGGGAATTGCCACTTTTATAGAAAATGATTACGGTACTGAGACCTCTAAAGCACTGGTTTATAACACTTGGTGGTTTGAAACTATCATGTTACTTTTTATCATCAACTTTTTTGGAAATATTTTTAAATACAAATTATACAAAAAAGAAAAATGGGGAATTTTATTATTCCATGTTTCTTTCTTATTAATTATTATTGGTGCTGCTGTAACAAGATACGTGAGTTATGAAGGAGTGATGCCTATATTAGAGGGCGAAAAGACAAATGAATTCTTTTCAGAAACTACCTACCTAAACGTCAATATACACAACTTTAAAGAAGAAAAGTATGCCCATAGCCCAATTTTACTTTCTGCAAAAGGGAAGGCTACTTATCATTTTGAAACTGATTTTAGAGGACAAGAAGTTGAATTTGAATTAACAGATTACATTCCAAACGCTAAAACAGAATTTACTAGAACAGAAAAAGGAGAAACTTTTATTCACTTTGTAGAATCTAGTGAAGGATCTAGACACGATCATTATATTAAAAAAGGAGATTTAGAAAATATTCACGGTATTTTAGTAGGATATGAAAATGCAGAAAATGCCTCTATCAACTTTACCGAAAAAGATGGGGAATTAATTTTAGAATCTAAATTAGATGGATCTTTTATGCGTATGGCAGATCAGTTCCAAGGAACAATTACTGCAAATACCCCAGAAAAATTTAACTATTTAAGTTTACACCAAATTGCTGGGTTGAGTTTTGTTGTACCAGAAAAACCTATTGTTGGTGAAATGAAAGTAATTTCTGCAAAAGATAAAAAAGCATTTCCAGAAGCTTTATTAACTTTTAAAGTAACCTCTAAAGATAAAATGACTTTAATACAAGTAAAAGGAGGAAAATTCACCTCTAACAAACCTGTAAGTTTTACATTGGCTGGTTTAAACTTTAATTTGTCTTATGGTTCTAAAATTTTAAAACTTCCGTTCTTTATTAAATTAAACGATTTCCAATTAGAAAAATATCCAGGTTCAGAGTCTGCTGCTTCTTATGCTAGCGAAGTAACACTAATTGATGAAGAACAAAACAATACTTTTGATTTTAGAATTTTTATGAATCATATTTTAGATTATAGAGGATATAAATTTTTCCAATCTAGTTATGATTTATCTGGTCCTAAAGAAGAAACCAGATTATCTGTAAACCACGATGCTATTGGAACTACCATCACTTATATTGGTTACTCTATGTTATATACTGGATTGATTATGATTTTATTTATGAAAAATTCTCGTTTTGGACAATTAGGTAAAAAACTTAGAAAACTAAAAAATAAAACAAGCATTATTGCTTTAATCCTTGGACTAAGTTCTACTTTTAGCTTTGCTCAATACGGAGATGAAGATCACAACCACGAAGGTCACAATCATGGTGCTGAAGTAGTTCACGAAGAAAGTCACGAAGGACACAACCACAGTGCAGAAGAGGAACACAACCATCAACAAATGGAAGTTTTATCTCCTCAAGAAGTAAAAGATGCCATTGTAAAAAATGCCGTAAAACCAGAACATGCACTTGAATTTAGTAAAATTGTAATTCAAGATGCTGGAGGACGTATGAAACCTATCAATACTTTTGCTAGCGAATTATTAAGAAAAGTAAGTAAAAGTGAAACTTTTGAAAGTTTAGATGCCAATCAAGTATTTTTATCAATCGTACAAAACCCTAGGCTTTGGTTTGATGCTCCTGTAGTTTATTTAGAAAGAAATGATGAAAAAATTAGAACTGTTTTAGGAATTGATGTCAAATCAAAATACGCTTCTTTATCAAACTTTATAGATCCTAACGGAAACTACAAACTTGTTTCTTATGTTGCCGATGCCGAAAAAAGCCAAATCAAAAGTGCTTTTGAAAAAGATGTAATTAATGTAGACAAGCGTGTTGGTTTGTTATACACTGCTATTAGTGGTAGTATTTTGCGTATTTACCCTAAAATAGGTGATGAAAACAACAAATGGGTTTCGCAATTAGAATTAGAAACTGCTGGATTTAAAGGAACTGATTCCGTTTTTGTAAAACAAATTTTACCTGCTTACAAACAAGTTTTATGGCAAGCTCAACAAAGTGGAGATTATGCTGATGCTAATGAAATTTTAGGAGGTATTAAAAACTTTCAAAAAAAATACGGAGCAGAAATATATCCAAGCCAAAAGAAAATTGATTATGAAATTACTTACAACAAGTATGATATTTTCAAAAAACTATTTTCATACTACACTTATATTAGTACAATATTATTCTTGTTAATTATTTTCCAAATTTTTAAAGATGGAAAAGTAGTTAGAGCTTTAATTAAAGGATCTATAGCAATTGTTATTTTCTTATTTATATTACAAACAGCAGGATTAGGGGTTCGTTGGTTTATTAGTGGACACGCACCTTGGTCTGACGCATATGAATCTATTATATATGTAGCTTGGGCAACCATGTTATTTGGATTAATCTTCGGAAGAAAATCTTCTTTAACCATTGCCGCTACAGCCTTTGTTGCTGCCATGATTTTAATGATTGCGCATTGGAATTGGATGGATCCACAAATTGCAAACCTACAACCTGTATTAAATTCATATTGGTTAATGATTCACGTAGCTATTATTGTAGCTAGTTATGGTCCATTTACTTTAAGTATGATATTAGGATTGGTTGCTTTAATCTTAATGATTTTAACCACTAGTAAAAACAAAAAATCTCTAAAAGTTAAAATTGACGAATTAACCATCATCAACGAAATGAGTATGACTGTTGGTTTGGTGATGTTAACCATAGGAAACTTTTTAGGAGGTATGTGGGCTAACGAAAGTTGGGGACGTTACTGGGGATGGGATCCTAAAGAAACTTGGGCATTAATCAGTATTATGGTTTATGCTTTTGTTTTACACATGCGTTTGGTTCCTGGTTTAAGAAGTAAATTTACTTTTAACATTATTTCTGTTTATGCTTTTGCTAGTATTATGATGACTTATTTTGGAGTAAACTTTTACCTATCTGGATTACATTCATATGCAAGTGGAGATCAAGTGGTAACACCTAGCTTTGTATATTACTCTATAGTAATAGTAGCAATACTTGGCGTATTGGCTTACTTAAAGTTTAAAAAATACTATAAAAAATAAATTGCATTCTGATATCAATAAATATTAATGTAAATTCGCAAATCTTATAAATTCAAACAAGTAATATGTTTCACAAGTATTTAAAATTAGTTTTAGCAGCAGGAGTTACTGTATTAGCTGTATTACAGTTTATTGATGAAAATATAGGTAATGGTATTTTATTATTATTGTTAGCTGGTATTTTTGTTTTTTTATATTTCAAAAATGAAATCTTATTGTTGGCTTTTTTACAAATGAGAAAGCAAAATATGGAAGGAACTGCTAAATGGCTAGATAAAATTAAAAAACCAGAAATGGCTTTAATCACTTCTCAACAAGCATATTTTTACTATTTACAAGCTATTTTATTAGCTCAAAAAAACATGACACAATCTGAAAAGTTATTTAAAAAAGCTTTAGGAATTGGATTACGTATGAATCATGATATTGCTATGGCTAAATTAAACTTAGCTGGAATTGCAATGAGTAAACGTAGAAAAAGAGAAGCTACCACTTTATTAAATGAAGCTAAAAAATTAGATAAGCACGGAATGCTTACTGATCAAATTAAAATGATGAAAGATCAAATGAAAAGAATGTAATCATCATTGATAAAAAATAAAAAACGTCTTCATTATATAATGAAGACGTTTTTTTATGCGCTTAATTTTATTTTATGCCGTAAGTACTAAACTTTTATAAATTGCTTCGTATTTAGGTAAAACATTATCTATACTAAACTCTTTGGCTCTCTCTAAAGCATTTTGCTTATATCCTTCTAATACTTCTTTGCTTTCAATTAACTTTAAAGTATTTTTAGCCATATCATTCACATCTTTTACATCACTTAAAAAACCAGTAACACCATGTACATTTACTTCTGGCAATCCTCCAGTATTTGTAGAAATCACTGGAGTTCTAGCTGCCATCGCTTCTAATGCTGCCAATCCGAAACTTTCTGATTTAGAAGGCAATAAAAACACATCTGTATAACACAAAATTTTATCAACCTCTGTACTATTCCCTAAGAAAACTATCTTATCAAAAACTCCTAACTCACGAGCTAATTTTTTAACATCAACCATTTCAGGCCCCTCTCCTACCAAAATTAATTTTGCAGGCTTAGTTTCTAAAACTTTGGCAAATATTTTTATCACATCCTTAGCTCTCTTTACAGGTCTGTAATTACTAATATGAGTTAAAATAAACTCATCTTCTGTAGCAATACTTCCTCTTTGACAGTCAACTCCTTTTAAAGGGTGATTTTCATACTTTTCTAACTCTATAAAATTATATACTACTTCTATCTCTCTTTTGATATCAAACAATCGATAAGTATCTTCTTTTAAACTATTAGAAACGGTTGTAACTACATCTGAGTGATTAATACTAAATTCTACAGCTGTTTTATAATTTGGATGACTTCCAACCAAAGTAATATCCGTTCCGTGTAAGGTGGTGACTACTCTTATGTCAATTCCTTTTTCATGCAACATTTTTTTAGCCATATAAGCCGCATAAGCATGAGGAATAGCATAATGTACATGCAATAGTTCTAAATTGTGTTTTTCTACTATCTGAACCATTTTACTAGACAAAGCTAGCTCATATGGCTGATAATGAAATAAAGAATATTCTTCTATTTGCACTTGATGAAAGTGAATACCACTAGAAATTAAATCTAATCTAACTGGTGGATGATAGGTAATAAAATGAATCTCATACCCCTTTTGAGCCAATGCCATTCCTAACTCTGTTGCCACAACTCCACTACCTCCAAATGTAGGATAACAAACTATACCAATACGCATATTTAATAATTTCTATATAAGTACGTAAAAATACTTTTAACTTACGGGTTTCACAAAATAAATATGAATTCTATAATTATTTTATAAATACTATTTTTATAATATACTCATAATGAAAAGCATAGAAAATATTTTAAAAAAACATGAATTTTTTATCTAAAAACCTACTGTTTATCTATAAAAAAGTATAAATTTGCAACCGCTAAGTTAAGCATGGTGCCTTAGCTCAGTTGGTAGAGCAAAGGACTGAAAATCCTTGTGTCCCTGGTTCGATTCCTGGAGGCACCACATTAAAAACCACAACTTAATTGTTGTGGTTTTTTGTTTTTTATAGCTTAATGTAAAAACATTAAGTTTATTCAGAAAACTATTAAAAATCAAACTATTTTAAGTGATATTCTCTATAAAAAAGATAAAAGCCATGGTTCTCCCGAAGTTTCGGGACTGGAGGACCACATTAAAAACCACAACTTAATTGTTGTGGTTTTTTGTTTTTAATATTTAGTGATAAAAAATTAATCATTAAAAAAAGCTCAACATTCACAATGCTGAGCTTTTTTAAGATACATTGAAAATTTCTTATTTTATTTTTTCTACATCAACATAGAACGCATTACTTAATATTCCGTTTTCCATATCAAAATAAGCTAACAAGCTTGTCTTTCCCTTAGGTACTTCCATTTCTAATACAGCAGCTGTTTTCTCATTATCAACAGATGTTTCTATTAAATGATTCCCAATTTTCAGATAAGCTTTTTTAAACTTCATAGCTTTCCCATCAATTACTTCTTCTGTATATAATGTCGGTTTCACTCCATCTTTTGTAGCGGCACCTAATGCTAATCCACTTTCTTTAGGCCATCTTCTTAAATAGAATTTGTATTTACCTCCTTCTACAAAATTTACAGAGAAAGAAGCTGGTTTCATTGGTTTTCCTTCTCTAATTAATTGTTGATTCCATGGTGGATAGTAATCTACTGTTCTTGCATCATGACAAGTTAATACCTCTTCATCATCAACTCCTAATTCAATTGTTGAGTATTTAGTTTCTTTAATTACATCTGCCCACCATTCATCATAAAAAGCATTCATTTCTGCAACCTTATCTGGATATTGAGTTGCAAGGTTGTTTTCTTGCCCCGGATCTTGTTTAATATTATACAATTCTGTACCTCTAATCAACCTCCATTCATCATCCATTACACAACTATTCTTTCCTTTAACAGGCCAGTTTACACGTTGTGTATCTGTAACTAAATATCTTTTAGGTGCCTCTTGTATTTCTCCTAATAAATAATTACTCATATCAGCCCCATCCATTGTTTTATGTGACACATACTCTTCACCTAACAAACTAACAAACGTTGGTAAAACATCTACATGTGCAACTAATTGATCTAAAGATTTCCCTCCAGACAAACCTCCATTTGGCCATCTAATAATAAATGGAACTCTATGACCACCATCGTACTCACTACCTTTTGTTCCTTTCATACCAGCATTATACCCATGGTATTCTTTAGTTTTAGGATCTTGTTTATAACCTTTTGCTGTACCATTATCAGTAGTAAATACTACAATTGTATTATCTGCAATCCCTAATGTTTCAAGTTTTTTTAATAACTTTTTAAAATTATCATCTACATTGGTAATCATACCATAAAAACGTTTCTGAGCTTCTATAATACTTGTTTCATCTTTATAAATATTATAGTACTCTTCTGGCACATTATAAGGACCATGTGGAGCATTTAAACTTAAATAACAAAAGAAAGGTTCATTTTTTTTATTTTCTATGAACTGGATAGCTTCATCAAACCAAATATCTGTACAATATCCTTCTTTCTTTTCTGGAACTCCGTTTCTCATATAAGTATCATCAAAGTAATCGTTTTTCCAATAATCTGGAGTTTGTCCTACTCCACCACCACTATGATAAAAAGCTTCTTGAAAACCTCTATCTTCTGGTAAAAAAGGATGATTGTCTCCCAAATGCCATTTTCCGAACATTGCTGTATTATAACCTTTATTCTGTAGTACATTTGCCAAAGTAACTTCCTCTTTATTTAACATAGAAGCCCCCATAATGGTATGCCAAACTCCATTTCTATTACAGTTTCTACCTGTTAATAAACCAGCTCTTGTAGGTGCACAAGTAGTTCCCACATGATAATTAGTTAAATTTACAGCTTGCTTAGAAAACTGATCAATTGTTGGTGTTTTAATTATTGGGTTACCGGTATGTCCTAAATCCCCATACCCCTGATCGTCAGTAATTACAACAATTACATTAGGTTTAGTTGTAGTTACTTTTTTTGTTTCTTTTTCTTTACATGAAATTTGTAATAATGTTAAAAGAAGAAAAAATCCTGATTTTATAAATCGATTCATTTTTAGTTAAAATTTATTATTTAATGTATTAGTTGCTTTATTATAACATACATCTTATTTCCAATTAATTTTAGCTTCTTTAGTTGCTAAGTTCAACCAAACAGATGCATGTTCATAATTTCTTGTTAACTCCCAGTTATGAACCTTCATTTCATTTAATGGCTTTCCTAGAGACTTGTCTAATTCAGGGTACCATTCCAATCCCCCATCATCCATTCTATAACCCCAATTATAAATAAAGTAAGAGTTTTCTTGTGCCCCTGCTAAAAAAGCTGCCAAAGGAAAAGTTATATTAGCTCGTGCTATTTTTCTTTTTTCCTGTAATGGTTTAGCCATAAAATTTTTATCTATCCACGAATGTTCATTTGGCCAAGCTTTAAAAACAACTATTTTACCTGTTTTTCCTGCTTTTTCCATTTCTAGAATATCTTGCAACATACTTTCTTTTGACTTACTTTGAAAATTAGCAAAATGCTCAATCATCACAGCATCTGTGTGTTCTGGAAAATCATTTCCAACATTTCTATTAGGAATAGAACGAATACCATTATAAACGATAAGGTGATCCTCTCCAATAGCAGCTCTTGTTTCTGCAATTAAATCTTTTAGTCCCTGTTGTATAGCATCATATTTTTTCTGTCCCCATAATTCAATATTTCCTTTGTTAATTACTTGAATAAAAGCATCCATAAAAACACCATCAGCATGACCATCAACAACCGCTTTTTTTGCTATGCTTACCCACCATTTTCTAAATGCTGGATTAGATAAATCATAACGTTTTACTTTAGCCGATTTATAATCATAATTTCCATCTAACTTTTTTAGCCACCATTCTTTGTGATTTTCATACTCCTTATGAGCATCATATAAATTGTAATCTAAAAAAGCATTCCAATAAAAAACAACTTTTGCTTTAGGATTAATATCCTTAATTCTTTGTGCTTCGTTATCTATTCCTTTTTCAGTTCTTATATCACCTCCGTGGCCTTTTTCTAAAACAATAAAGTTTGAATGTGAGGTAACAAAATCTAGTTCCTTATCGGTCATTAATCCATTTCGTTTTGCAAAATGAAAAGCAACGGGAACTGTTTTCCAGCTAAATTCAGGATAGTAATCTTTATTTGTTTTAGATTGACCATTTACAGATAAGCTGAGTAAAAAAATTACTCCTAAACAAATAAACTTTTTCAAAAATGCTTTCATAATTAAAGTTTTACTCATTAATTGGAGATAACTTTAGTGTCTTTAAACTTGAGGTTTTAGGATTCCCTTCTACCAAAGAAGTAGTAATTGTATGTTTTCCTGGAGTTTTAAATTCTAAAATCCCCATTTTATAAAACTCATATTTTTCAGTGGCCGCTTGTTGATTTTGAACAACAATCCCCTCATCTGTTTCAGTTTTCCATACCAAACGATTTTCTCCACTATATGCCAAGTCTAAATAATAATACCCTGCTTCTTTTACATTTACTGTCCAAGTTACCTTACCACCTTCTTTCCAGCTTCCAACTTGATTAACATGTTTCCACTCTCCAAACTTCTCCATCCATCTTATATTTTTTTGCTCAGCGTTTGTAACTACACCAAACTCCGTAATCAATTCTGTTTCTACATTTGGATAAATTGCCAAAGTATCATCAACTCCTTGATGTTTCCCTTTAAGTTTAACCTCTATAACAGAAATTAATTTTTCTGGTGCTTCAAAAGGAACATCAAAAGTAACCCATCCATTATTTGCTTTAAAATTAACTTTAGAACTTCTATTTCCTTTTAACAATCTTGCTGAAGCAATTTCACTTTTAAACCCTGGCAAATGTAATTTTCCATCTTTTGGCCATTCTGACACTGCTAAAAACATAGATTCTCCATTTGTGGTTACATCACCCCATGCCAATTTATAATCCCATGGAGACGGTCCTGCTCCATAAATAACTTGGGGATATTTTTTAATCCAAGCTCCAGCTTCTTCTAAAAACTCTGCTCCTATTTGAGGTACCTCACCCAAGGCATTTGGACCTACATTAAATAAATATGATCCTCCTCTACCAACAGTTTCTATCAATCTTCCTAAGATTATTTTAGGGCTTTTAAAATTATTATCATACCATGCATATGACCAAGAGTCGTTGTTAGTATCACAAGTTTCCCACAATCCTTTAATTCTCTTTGTAGGCACTTCCATATCACCAACACTTGCATAATCTCCTAAACCATAACCAACTCTACTACACATCATAGCCTTTGGCTGTAATTCTCTTACCATTTCTGCCAACTCCACAACATATTTCTTTTCCATATCACCTGGAGTATCAAACCAAACAAAATCTATTTCTCCATAATTGGTACAAATTTCTCTTACTTGTGGCTTACATTTATTATAGAAATAATCTTTAAAAGTAGCTTCTTTACCATTTTGATCAACTTTAGGCCCTCTAGTTCCTCCTGGAGCAGTCCAATCTTGATTATGAGAATAATAAAACCCAAATCCTAAACCTAATTCATGACAAGCATCTGCCAATTCGTGCATAGGATCTCTACCAAAAGGAGTAGCATCAACAATATTAAAATCACTTACCTTACTATCAAACATCGCAAACCCTTCATGATGTTTACTAGTAATAATAATATACTTCATCCCTGCATCCTTGGCTAATCTTGCAATTTTCTTAGCATCAAAGTTTACAGGATTAAAATCATTTGCAATTTTTTTATAATCATCTACAGGGATCCCTGCCATTCTAGGATTCATAATCCATTCTCCAATTCCGTAGTAAGTTTTATCTTTCCACACCCCACCTAAATTAGAAAACAACCCCCAATGTATAAACATTCCAAAGTTACTCTCATCAAAAAACTTTCCTTTTCCATTCTTTAAAGCATCTTCAGTTACAGATGTGTCTCCCCACATCTCCTCCATCCCCTTTTCACTACCTTGAGAATATAAAGAATTGCTAAAAATTATTACTGTAGCAAGCAGTAATACATACTTGTTGATGTTTTTAAAACTCATTTATTAAAAATTTAAAATTTTATTGTACTTAGAAGTTTTAGCTAATACCTAAAAAGATAGCCTCTACTTTTTAGCTAAAGTATTAGCAAAACACTAAATTTACTTTCTCATATTAATCATAGTATTGCTTAGATAATGCTTAAAAACCCTTTTAGTTGTTAATACTTACTCTTTTTATGCATTTATTTTACTCTTTAAATTATTAACACTAAAAAAAATTAAAGTTTGACTTTACACTTCAATTGCAACATTTACAACCCAACTTTAGTTTTCTAATACATCAAGTATTTCTCTTGTTAAAGACTAGAGTCTACTATCTAAAAGCACTCTTCTAAAAGCAAATATTTATACAGCTATACTTATTTATACTTACAATACTTCCTACTCCTTCCAAGTTAAAGTAGCTGTTTGAGTTTCTAGATTTAACCAAACATCTAAGTTTTCAAATTTTCTAGTATAGATATATCCATTCTTAATAGCTTTTCCTAAAGGAGCTCCTAAAGCTTTTTTATATTGATCAAATTGATGAAGCCACACTGCAGAGTTCGTAGCTAAATATCCATCATGTAAATAGACATAGCTATATTTTTCTGCACAAATTAAAAAGATGGCTAATAAATAATCTACACGCTTATTAAGTTCTTCGTCATTTAAATCAACATCTTCTCTTTGATCATCTATTCCGGTATTATTGTCAATAGCTTCGCCTAAACCTAAAGTCATTGTTATTATTTTTCCAGATTGTGCTGCTTTTTGAGTCGCTTCAATTCCCTCTACTAAGTACTCGGCATTGCTCATACCAAAAGCTTCGCTATCAAAACCTTCTAAATAACTTCCATTAAAATACCCTAAGTACTCCAAACCATTTTCTTCAAATTCAGGTCTTACACGAATTATATTGGCTAATATTAAATTGTTTGATAAGCTTTCTTTTAATCTAGACATCATAGAAAAATAACTGTTTTCTATTTCTGCTTGTTTATTTACCCCTACTTTACTTGAGAAAAAACTTGGTACTAAAACCTTAATATTGGCATCTATAAAAGTTCCATCTATATTTGGTGTTGCGACCATGTCTTCAACACTTTTTAACCAATACTCTTGAACAAAACTTTTTGTAATATCGAAAAAAGGAGTGCTTCCATTTGGCATATAAACCAATTCATTATTTTGATTTTTTAATAAAGCACTAGGGTTTTTACTAATAAATTCATCATCATTTTTATAATTCCCCCAATTAATAACTACATTTCTATAGTATAAAACTTTAGCTTTATTATTTTTTAGTTTTATGGCACTTGCTGTTGCCAAAGTACCCTCTTCTGTAGAACCATAGGTGTTTTGTGCTTGAGATTTCTCTAGTGTTATTAGCGGAAAACTGGCCAAGTAATTTATTTCTTCATCCGTATATGCAGTGTTTTTACGCACATGCATGTATAAAGGCATAGTATCCCATGAAAACTCAGGGTAATTACTGTAATCTATTTCTTGGTTTTGTTCTAGTTCTTCTTCAGTTTCTTGCTCTAGTTCTATAATTCCATTTTTAGTACTACATGAAAGCTGCCCACAAAGAATCCCTAACAAAATGATATAAAAAAAATATTTATGTTTCATTTTTTTGTTTTTTGAAATAATTTATTTTTTAGACATGAATCCATAATATCACCTCTATTAAAACTAAAAACCCTATTGCTTCAATAAAAAGAAACAATAAGGTTTTTGTGGTTTTAAATTTTAATATCCTTTATTTTGAACCCAACCATTTTTCGCATTTAATTCAATTTCAGATTGAGGTATTGGCCATAACCATTCATTATCTGGCCAAGGAATACTACCATTTACTGCTGAATAACAATTTCTGTACACTGCTAAAGATCCTTGTGCCGAAGTCCACAAAATATTTATTGTTGCTGTTTCTGTAGCCAATCTATTGGTTCTTATTAAATCAAACTTACGTTTAGACTCTCCATTAAACTCACATCTTCGCTCTTTCCATACAGCCTCTCTAAAATCTACCTGAGATAAGCCTGCTGTTAAATCTCCTAATCCTGCTCTATTTCTAATCTCATTAACAGCATTATAAGCGTCAACATTAGGACCATTATCCGCTTCGTTTTGAGCTTCTGCATAAATTAACAACGCATCTGCATAACGATATAGAATTGTATTGGCATTTGTATATTGAAAACTAGTTCCATCTAGTCCTAAAAAATAGTCTATATCAACGAATTTTCTCATTGTCGGTTGGCACACATAAGATGCCCCATCACTTGTGTCATACCTTGTCATAATACTCCAATCTCTCCTTTCATCTCCGCTTTCAAAAGCATCATACAAATCTGGAGTAGGAATATATGTACCTACTCCTGGTGGTCTTCCAGGAAAACGTAAACCAACACTAACTGTACCTGTATTCCCCTCGCCTAACAAAGGTTGGTTTCCTCCAGCCCCCCAATAGCTTGCTCCATTAGAACTTGGACTACACTCTCTACTTAACCAACTACCAGACCCAGCAACACCAACATAGGCTATTTCTAACATAGATTCTTTAGAAAATACATTGTTTTTATCCCATGCAACACCATAGGCTGGTGTAACATTAGCCCCATTTATTACCTCATCTTTATTTAGCCCATGAGGTGAATTGTCTATTACTTCTTTTGCTTTATCTCTAGCTAAAGCCCAGTTACTTTGATCTCCTTGAACAAAAGTTCCTTGAGAAGTTCGTCTCCATCCAGCTCTTGTTAAATAAACTTCAGATAAAATTAATTTAGCAGTCCACTTACTAATATGTCCATCATGCAAACCATCACGACAATTATTTTCTGCAAACTTTAAATCTGGTATGATAATTTGATTATAAATATCATCTACACTAGACCTAGGCTTCATAAAATCACTTTCTGTAGTCACTGCATTTACAATTAGAGGTAAATCTCCATAAGCTCTGGCTAAATTGTAATAGAAAAAAGCTCTTAAAGCTCTAGCCTCTCCAAGTATAATGTTTTTCTCAGTCTCATCCATTTCTATATCTGGCACATACGCTAATACATTATTAGCTCTAGCAATTCCAGTCCAATAAATAGTATACATTCCATATCCCTCAAATAAAGAATTAGAAGCAGTAACAGTGTGCGTTCCAAAATCATTTGTAGCAGAATTTCCTTGAGTTCTAGTTACCAAATCATCTGTGTAAACATCAATAATAGGCCACCATCTACTATAAATATTATTTAAACTCTCGTACGCTCCATCTACCCCAGTTCTGGCATCTCCGGCTGTTTTATAATAATTTTCCCCTGATATAAATGTTGGGGGCTCTTCATCTAAAAAGTCACCACATGAAGAAAAACTAATCCCCATAAGAATCAATAGTCCTATTTTTATATATATTTTCATAATTTTCTATTTTTTTAATTTTTAAAATTTTACACTTACCCCCATTCTAATAGTTCTCGCTAGAGGATATCCTCCATTGTCATGCCCCATACTAGTAGCTGCTGAACCATTTAAAGAAACATCAGGATGGTAACCAGTATAATTTGTCCAAGTGTATACGTTACTAATAGATCCAAAAACTCTTAAGTTGTTAATATTTAATTTTGCTGTTACAGATTTTGGAAAACTATAACCTAACGTAATGTTTTGCAAACGCACAAATGATGCATCCTCTACAACTCTATCACTAAACAAAGGACTAAACGAACCATTTGCTAAATCAACTCTTGGATAAGTAGTACTAGGATTTTCTGGCGTCCACCTTTCCATTGCCAATGCCAAACCTTGCCTAGAAGAAAACCTTAACAAGTCTAAGTTCTGTATGTTAGCAATATCTCTTCCTATTTGTGAGTCTACAAAAAAGCTAATATCTAAGTTCTTGTATTTAAAACTATTGTTAATACCAAAAGTCAAATCTGGTTGAGCTGTTCCTATTACTTTTCTATCATTTTCATTTAACACCCCATCATTATTTAAATCTTCATACAATTGCTCTCCAGGACGAGCTACTGATGCATTTCTAGGTACCCCACCTTTAAAATCATTTACAAAAGTATAAGCATCGTTAGGAGCTGCATTATATTTAGTTATTTGTTGTTCTTTGGTTAGTCCTTGGAACTCAACAAAATCTTCAAATTGAGCAATTCCAGATTGTTTGTATCCATAAAAAGAACCTATTTCTTCTCCAATAATTAAACGCTGAGTTCCTCCAGAAATATATCCTGGATCCCAACCACTTAGTACATAATCTGCAGCCATATCTCTAACTTTTGTTTTTCCAGTACTAAGATTTGCACCAATAGTCCAAGTAAAATCTACAGTTGAAATAGCATGTGCATTTACAGACATCTCAAAACCATTTGTTTCTAAAGAACCATAATTTTGAGTATAGGTACTAAATCCTGATTGAGATGGTATTCTATTATTTGCAAATAGAATATCCTCTGATATTTTTCTATAATATTCAAAGCTTCCTGTAATTCTATTATCAAACAAACTATAATCTAAACCTGCATCAAATTGAGCTGTAGTTTCCCAAGTTAAATCTTTGTTTGGAAGTTGGGTAGCAAAATAAATAGTACTCAACATTTCTCCTCCACTACCATTACCAAAACCTGTTTGACCACTTCCATATTGATCTAAAGATTGATATGGCTGTATAGCTTGGTTTCCTGAAACACCATAACTAAGACGTAACTTTAATTCAGAAATAGCATCTATTTCCTTCATAAAACTTTCTTCATTAATTTTGTAAGCTAGTGCTGCTGCAGGAAAGAATGCCCATTTGTTATTGGCAGCAAATTTTGAAGAACCATCAAAACGTCCTGTTAATGTTAACAAATACTTCCCTTTATAATTATAATTAATTCTTCCAAAAAAAGATGACAATCTATTATCAGAATATGTAACTCGATCAGGATCGTAAAACGTAGCTGAACCAGGAGCATAATAAGTTAATAAATCATTTGCAAAACCATAGTTAGAAACATAAACAGACTCCATTTCTGTAAACTCTAGAGACTCCCCTAACAAAACATTCAAATTATGTTTTCCAAATCTTTTTCTATAATTTAAAGTATTTGTTATTGTAGATCTAGTAAACCTAGAATCTCCGGTTTTAGCTCTACCTCCTTCTGCCACATCATTAGGTAAAATATTATATTGATAATATCTCTGTGCTATATTTCTAGCTTGATGTGTTAAGTTTGTTTTAAAAGACAATGCTTTATTAAAACTATAATCAAAAAATAAACTTCCTGAATATTGTGTTAAAAGATTATTAAAATCATTTGCATTAATTGCTAATATAGGTGTCCATAAATCAACCCCCTCATCTTCTGAGTCAGCATCTAAGTTACTTGTTGGCGCGCTTCTTAACGCCCTCGAAATTGCACTACTAGCTCCTCTTAAATTATTACTTCCTGTACTAATAGCTCTTTGATTAGAAGTTACATGTGTGTAACTAATTCTAGTCCCTACTTTAATTTTATCTGAAATATTTGCATCTAAATTTACTCTATTCCCTATACGCTTATAATCTGTTTTTTCTACAATCCCCTTTGCATCTAAAACATTAGTTGAAATTAAATACCTTAAATCTTTATTTCCCCCACTAAAGTTCACATTTGTATTTGAGCTTGTTCCTGCCCTAATAATTGTTTTCTGCCAATCACTTGTCTGTAATAAACCTAAATTAGCAGAATCTAACCTTACTTGGTTTCTTATAGGCTCTCCTGCGTTTACATATGCCTCTTCATTTAAAATCGTATATTGATTTGCATCTAATAAGTCTATAAAATTTGGTATTTCCAATATAGAAAAGTCATGATCAACAGTAATTACTCCTTTTCCTTCTTTTCCTCCTTTTGTTGTAATTAATACTACTCCATTTGCTCCACGAGAACCATATATTGCTGTAGATGATGCATCTTTTAAAACCTCAATTGACTCTATATCTGCAGGGTTCAACATTGATAACGGGCTTATTGCTGCACTAGCTTGGTCCTGTCCTGACAACGAACCTGCTGATGTATTGTCCATCGGTGTTCCATCTATAATATATAATGGATCACTACCATTTAAAGAACTTATCCCTCTAATTTTTATTGAAGCTCCTGAACCTGGGGCTCCTGAACCTTGACTTACCACTACCCCAGAAGCTCTACCTGCTAAAGCTTGTTCAATCCCAATTGCTCCTGTTTTTGTAATATCTTCTGCCTTAATACTAGAAACAGACCCTGTTAAATCACTCTTTTTAACAGTTCCGTACCCAACAACTACAACCTCGTCCAAAGCTTCAGCATCAGGCTCAAGACTTATTTTAAATTGTCTTTTAGCACCAATCGCTACGATTTTCATTTTATAACCGAGAGTGGTAATTTTTAAAGACTTTTTAGCCGCAGGAGCTGGTACCTTAATAGTAAAGTTCCCATCAAAATCAGAGATAACCCCTATAGAAGTTCCGTCTATAAGTACTGTTGCACCAATAAGAGGTAAACCTCTTTCATTATACAAAGTACCTGTAATGGTTTGCTCCTGTGCATACAGCACACTCGATAAAACCAGTAAAATAATTACACATAATTTCTTCATAAAGTGTTTTTTTTAGTTTAGTAAAATAAGTTAGTTATTATTGTTTATATAAACTTAAACAGTTGAGCTATCAACAAACATTAAGTTTAACATCTGCTAAATTCCTACATAAACCAAGAATTAAGTCGCTCTAATCATTCCTTTATTTGCTTAATTCAATCAACTACAGAAATAAAGTCTAAAAAACCCAAAAAACAATCAAAAAACCAACAATAACACAACAAAAGACTAATATTATTTAATTTTATCAAATCCTCTATAAACTTTTTTTTCTTTATTTTTTATTCTAACTGATTGAAATAAGCAAAAAACAAGTAAATCATAGCGCATACTTATGCTATTAAACTACTAATTTTTATTCGTCATAATCACAGTACCTTTTATAGTTCTTGAGAACAAAAAGCACCTTTCACAATTACATTAACACAATAGAGTTTGATATAACTAAACACCATAGAAGAGTCTTTAAATACTAGTCTCTAATATTTCAAATAATTAAAACAAGAAAAAAACACAATTATTAAGTAGCAATATATTCCTTTCGTCATCCATAGATTTTGATTAAAAAATATACTTAGCTAAAAACATTCGAAACCAGCAATAAGATTTAAAATAATATGTACTCATGAAATACAACATCATTACACTCTTTATTATTACACTTGCTTGTGTAACTCCAAACATGGCTCAAAATGTTGAGTCTACCAAAAACCTACCTGAATTCTCTTGGGATACTATGCCTTTATATATGCATTTACGTAAGGCAACAACATTTACTAAAGAAGAACTTAAATTTATAGCAAAACATCCTCTAATTACTTTTGAAAAAACGACAGGTAGTAGAACTTATGGTTCTACAGAAAAAGGAACTATAAAAGCTGCCCAAGCTGTAAAAAAACTAAATCCTAATGCAAAAATATTATACTATAAAAATGTAGTAATCAATTGGCCTAGTTATAAAGAAGATGAGGATTTTCTAAACAAACATCCCAAAGGAATTTTAGTAGATGAGCAAGGTGAAAAAGCTTTAATGCCTAATAAAAAAACTGGATTTTTTGACTTATCACAAGAAAAGGTTCGTGATTATTGGTTAGACCATGTGACTAAAATGACGAATAACCCAGCTATTGATGGTTTATTTATGGATGCAAACATTAAAGTATTAGCTCCTGTTTTTTTCAATAGTCGTGTTGGGATAGAAAAACAAAAAGCCATTGAAACTGGTTATTTATCTATGATGGAAGAGTTAAATCATAGATTAGGAAATGACAACTTATTAATTGCAAACATTCTTAGAGTCCGTCCAGAGTTTAAAGATGTTGGTAGAGAATATCTAAAGTTTTTTTCAGGATCGTACATAGAGGGATTTGAACATCAAAGCTTTGGAATGAGTTACGAAGATTATTTAGCTAAAGGAATCGAAGCTGTTCAAAAATCTGCAAGAGAAGGAAAAATTATTGCCATGTCTATGGGAATTGGAGAAGCTTCTAAAAATGCAGAAGAAGGAATTGATGATGTTAGAAATAAAATTAATATCAATAATGATTTAACCAAACGTATAGATTACATCTTGGCTATTTTCTTGGTTTGTGCAGAAAAATATAGCTACATATATCCACATGATGGATATGGTATTGAAAAATCAGCTGTTTGGTTAAAAACTTTTCCTTAATATGAGAAAAAATTAGGAGCTCCAAAAGGGTTCGCTAAAAAAGAGGGATATGTATACACCCGTTCTTTTGAGCATTTAGATGTTGTTTTGGATATTAAAAATAAAACAGCACAATTGAACTGGAAACAACAATAGTAAAGTTCCTACGCCATCTTTCATAGTACTTTAACTATTCTTTCGAGAACACTAACAACAAATAGATACAAAACAGAAAATGAAATCATATCAATTATTTATTTTAATAGCATTGATGCTGTTACTTCCCTTAACTAAAGGAGCAGCACAAACAGAAGATCAATCTAATGGAGCCTATCGCAACATATATATTCAAAATACTTGGCAAAAATTAGATCAAAATAAGGATGGGCAGTTCACTGAAAATGAAAATAAAAGGAGTTGGCAAAAACTTAAACGATTTGATATAGATAATGATCAACAAGTGAGTTTAAAAGAATATGTTGATAAAATTCATGTTCCTTATTTAAATACCGGTGGAAAACGTAAGCTAAACGTATTATATAAAAAGACAAAAGAAGAAGATTTATACTTAGACATATATTATCCTAAAAACACAAAAGAAGGAGACAAACTACCTGTAGTTGTTTATACTCATGGTGGTGGATGGACAGCTGGTAGCAGACATGGTGCTTCTAATGCTTCTTTTAAAACCGTACATACAGCACTTTTAGAAAAAGGATTCTGTGTAGTTTCTGTAAGTTACAGATTATGGACAAAAAATGGAACTACTAGTATGCGAGATTGCGTAATTGATTGCAAAGATGCCCTCCTATATTTATCCAAAAACAGTAACAAACTAGGATTAAACAAAAATCGTTTTTACTCATTTGGAGATTCTGCCGGAGGACAAATTTCTCAAATGTTATTATTAAGTACTCACGAAAGCTTAACAGGTGATCCATTGTTAGCTAAATATAGTTACAAAATGGTCGCTGGAGTTTCTTGGTACGGACCATGTGATTTTGAGAAATCTAGTTTATTTAACCACGATGATAAAACTAATTTTCATGATAGGTTTGGACCTAGAATTTTAAAACCAAACACCAATCCTAAAGATAAATTAACATTGTATAGAGAAATGAGTCCTATCAATTATCTAACTAAAAACAGCGCACCTTTATTAATGATACAAGGAGATAGCGACACAACTATCCCTGTAAAACACGCCTATTATATGCAAGAAAAAGCAGAAAAAATAGGTGCTCCTGTCAGCATTATAATTGTAAAAAATGCTGGGCACAATTGGAGAAAAGTTGGTGCTGACATTAATCCAACTAAAGAAAAAATAGAAAAAGTAACAGTTGATTACTTTGTTTCACATAACTAACCAATAAAACACTATGAATAGAGAATTACAACTCATTAAAACTAAATCAGTATTAAAATACTGTTTAATCAATTTCGCGTTTTTGTTTACCAATAAAGTTTCTGCTCAAAATATAGAAACCTTATCAATTCATCAAAGTCCAACAGAAGCACTAGATAGTACTTTCTTTCATCATGTCCCATTTAAAGATTATAATGATTTAATCACCCCAAGTAACAATACCACTTTTACTACTAACTACGAACCTTCTGGTAGTATTTGGGGAGAGGTTTTAGATGAAAAAAATGTTTTTTTAGCACGTTTAAAGCATATATCAAACTCTAATAATACTTGGGATTTACGTATAGGTAAAGGAGGACAAATCTATTCTTTTATTGGTCCATATGGAGAAGGTGTTCCGCCTAGTAACAAAAGTCATTCTCAATGGAATGATGAGGTTTGGCAGCCAGTAAGTGTTGCTTTAACATTAAATAATGGTGATACAAACGATGAGGTAAAAGAAGGAGCTACTAACGAAGGATTAAAATATTTTATACATGGGGCCGGTACTTATATTACAGAAGGTTTAGACACTCCCTTTTATAGTCCACTCATGGCATCCTACTACAATCCTACTGAAAAAGCGTACTATGTAACCAATTGGGGTGCACAAGCACATCTACCATCATTATTTAAATCAGGAGTTTTATATACAACCAAATACAAGGATATAGGAGAAGGTATTTTAGAAGTTACATATGTAATTGAAAATTTTGGAACCGATACTTTAGATCATTTAAACATTCCTTGGGGAGGAGTTAGAAGTTCTTCTTTAAGAGGTAAATTTATTAGTAGACCCGGTGGAGATATTGAAATTATTTACGGACAAACAGGTACAGAAATTAGTGGAGACCTTGAAGATATTGATAAAACTGGTGGTTATGTTATTTATGCTCAATATACACTTTCTGCATCAAGTCCAGCATTAGGAATTGTTTTTGGAGATAAAATTTTAAAAGAAGAGTTTAATAATCATAATCTTAGCAGAATCTACTACAGAAGCGCGCAAGTTGGAGGAGATACAAATCCACGTGATTATACACTATTTACCACTATTGCAAAAATAGATGTAAAACCAGAAGACATCTTTTATTACAGAATATATTATATCAACGGAACTAGACAAGAAGTACAAGAAAAAGCAAACAAAATAAAATCAGAAGTAGCCTATGGATTTATATCACCTACTGTTGAAAACTCTCCTATGATAACTATTAAAAGTGAAGAGTTAGATGATGCGCTAAATCAGGATATCCAATTATTTACAAGTCCAATTAAAGGGATGGTTCCTATATTTTTAATGAAAAATACAACTACAGGAAAAGAATACATTTCCCCTGACCTATATTACGATGTAGATACTTTTCCATTTAGCAACCCTTACGAAGAAGATAGTCCAAAATATGAAACCTATCAAAATAGAATTACCTATAGACAGTACAACGGGAAAATTGAATATGTTAGACTACTAGGATACGCATCCAGTGAAGATTTAAGCAATGATGGCACCCAATACACCTTATTAGATGATTTAATAATAGATGATACTAAAGTAATATTAACAACTGAATACCTAAATAAATTATGGGTTCCTATTGCTGAGGACTTAACAAATAATAGCCTAATAAAAAACAAATCATATAGTGTAAGCCCTAATCCTGTAGTAGATTATTTAAACGTAAAAATCCCAAGTTTACACCAAAACTCATCACTTACAGTAATGAACTTACAAGGGCAAACCGTTCATAAAGAATATCTTATAAAGAAGAACAATAAAATTAATTTAAGCAACCTAACTCCTGGAGGATATTTTATTAAAATAGGAAACAATGAAACAGTGTTAAATATGAAGATGATAAAGTATTAAAACAATTACAATAGTTTAAAATAAAAAACGCTAACAAATAAATGTTAGCGTTTTCTTATTCTTTTAATTCCTAAATTATTTTGCTCTACCTGCTTTCAATAATTCTACAGCACGTGGTCTTCCAAAAGCAGCTACCATATCTGAATTTAATTTAACTCCGTTTTCCTTTATCTTTTCTTTAAATTTTTCAGGGTTACTATCTCTATACTCTTTAGCAAAACTAAAGTGATTCATGAAATATGCTTTCTTTATACTTAAATATTTTTCTTGCTCCTCCTCATTTAGGCTAATAACCGCTGTTACTTTTTGAAGATCTTTACTAGCTAAAGTTTCTGCTCGAGCCTCTGCATTAGACTGCCCCATACTTGCAACACTAATTAATAAAGCTATAGCTAAGGTTGTTATTGTTTTTTTCATTTTTTAAAGTTTTTAATTAATATTTATTGTTTTTAAACAAGTGGTAAGGTAATATTCTGCCCTACTTACTCTTTATTCTTTTATAATTTTTACCAATTTAGTAGAATTGAAAGGTGTAGTAATTTTAGCAAAATATACACCTGAAGATAAATCACTTATATCATACTTATCAGAACCTTTAAATATTTTTAACAAAGCTCCTGAGATTCCATATAACTGTATTGTTTCAACACTTTCATTATTAGTCAACTGAAATGTAGTACTTACAGGGTTAGGAGTAATTTGGAGTTTAGAATTATCAAGTACGATATCTTCTGAACTTAAAGTAGCTAAATCTGGTCCTTGTAATGCATCTATATAAAACTCAAATCCTGTTGCTTCTAAACTTGTGTCTGGTGATACAAAATAGATAAACAAAACATCATAAGTTGTTTCTAGTTGAGATATACCATTAAAATCAAAAGTATATTCTCCCCATTTCTCCCCAATATTTATCGTTTGGCTTACAACAGATTGAGTAGCCGGACCCGCTGAATTATTTCTTAAACCTATACGGATATTACAATTATTTGTAGATTGAACTGTAGCAGTTGTTACATCTAAATAAGCTTGTAATTTAAATTTAGTGCTTGAAAAATCAGTAATAGGTGTGCTACTAATATCAAAAGTTAACCCAGAATGTGCTCCTTCACTTTTAGTTAATTTTGCAACGGTTGCATTTGTGTTTAACTCAGAAGTATCAGGATTGGTTTCTGATGAAGAAAAAGTAGCTAAAGTAGCAATAGGAGTTCCTATAAAATCAGATGTAGCTTGATTATAATACCAAGAATTCCCTGAAACTAGCTGTCCTAACTCAGGATCTTCCATACTTACATTTCCTGAGATTCCATCAAAGTAATAGGTAGCTGTATCTGTTGAATTTGCTAAGTTAAAAAACAATTGAATTTCATCATATTCTGCATTATAAGGTTCAGCAGAACCACTAAAATCAAAAGTATATTCTTTCCATACTCCTTCATCAGCCTCAGCGAAGTTTAATGTAACATATTGTCTATTTGTATTTCCATTACCAGTATCTCTTAAATACATTCTAAGTGTAGTATTTGGTAGATCATCAAACTCTTCAAAATACAATTTAACCTTTACAATTGTACTGGTAACATTTGCTGCTAAAATAGGATTTGGTAAAGAAACCTTTATATAAGATGTTGTTGAAGCAGCTTTCTCAAATTTATTAGTTGTAGCAGTAGTGTTAATTCCTGATGTATTAGGGTTTGTTACACCTCCTAGAGTTACTGTACCTCCAGGTGCCGATCCAGTAGCAACTGCAGTTAAGTAAGTTTGAGTTCCTATATCATACCAATTATGTTGTGCCGAAGTAGCAATGCTAAAAAAAGCTAATGCGATAAGTGTAAGTAATTTGTGTTTCATAATAATAGTTGTTTTAATTTATCACCAAAACTATAGAAACACTATATTATCATCTTTCTTTATTTAATCATTCTCTTGTTCATTTAATGCATCTATCCATGCAAAACACTATAAAATCCTTAAAAAAAAACACAAGCACAACAAAATTAATAATATTATACTTGTTTAATTAGTAAATCTTTATTCTAAGAATTATTCTTTAAGTAGACAGATGGAGATACCCCATAAAGCTTTTTAAAGGATGTAGAAAAGTACGAGTTTGATTCAATTCCTATTTGATACATCACCTCAGCAACATTGTAACCGTTATTACTTTTAAATAACTCTGCAGCACGTTGTAACCTAAAGTTTCTTATATACACATTTGGAACTTGTCCTGTTAACTGTTTTAATCTTCTGTAAAACTGAGAAGTACTTAGTCCTACTTTATTTGCTAATTCCTCTACTCCAAAATTAGAATCTGCAATATTCTCTTCCATTATTTCAAGAATATTATTTAAGAACTTTTTATCTCTAACAGGTATTTCTATCTTATCCTCATCTGGTAAAGCGGTACTTTTAGTAAAATGATCTAATTTTCTTAAATTATTTTTTATTAACCTATTTACTCTTAATTCTAATTCTTTAACAGAAAACGGCTTGTTAATATATTCATCTGCCCCCAATTCTAAACCTGTAATAGTATCTTCTACTTCACCTAATGCAGTTAATAAAACTACAGGAATGTGACAAGTATTTGGATCTTTCTTTATTTTTTCGCAAAACTGGAATCCATCCATTTCATGCATCATTACATCACTAATAATTAAATGAGGCTCCTTATTTTTTAATTTTTCTAAACCTTCAACTCCATTACTAGCAAGTGTAATATTGTATTTATTAGAAAGTGACTCTAACAAGAAATGCTGAATATCCTCTTCATCTTCTACAATTAAAAGATTATACTTATCCATACTAGCTTCTGTGCTAGCCAAATTATTATCCTTATTCACCAAAGGAACCCAATCTTTAATAAAAGACTTTCCTTCTTTGTTTATTTCATCTTGTTGATAATCATTTTTGTTTTTAGACGGCAAGGTTACTGTAAAACAGGTTTCAACACCTGGTTTACTTTTGGCTGAAATACTACCTCCTAATAATTCTATTAAAGATTTACAAAAAGCCAAACCGATTCCACCACCACTGATGTTTTCTCCTTTTTTACCAAGTTGATAAAAACGTTCAAAAATATTGTTAATTTTCTCTTTTGGGATTCCTTTACCAGTATCCACCACATTTATTTCTATAACTTTTTTATCACCTACGTGATTAATTCCAGCCTCGATACTAATGCTACCTTTGGCATCAGTATTTTTAAAAGAGTTAGACAATAAATTAAATAAAATTCGCTCCGTTTTTTCTATATCAATAATAATCTCTTCGTTAGAGAAATTTACTTTGTAAAAGAAATTAATATTTTTTTCAATCGAATAATTTTCAAATGCCTCAGTTACTGAATAAATAAACTCTCCTAGCGTAGTTTCTGTTAAATTTAAATTAACATACCCTTGTTCTGCCTGTCTAAAGGTGATTAATTGATCTACTAAGCTTAATAATCTTTTGGTGTTTTTTTGAATAATGGCCAAATATTTTGCATTATTAGTATCTTCATTTTGCTCAATTACCCTTTCTAAAGGACCAGATATTAAAGATAATGGTGTTCTAAATTCATGAGAAATATTTGTAAAAAATCTAAATTTGTTTTGGTTGGCAATATCAATTCTTTCCTTATCTAATTGCTCGTATTTTAATTTTTGCTGTAACTTTTCTAAGCGAATAAAATAAATAAACACACCAGAAGTAGAAGCTATAATAATTAAACCAAAAATTAAGTAACTCCACCATGTTTTATACCAAGGAGGAAGCACCTTTATTTTTAACTCTGTAATTTCATCACTCCAAATACCATCACTATTGGCTGCTTTTATTTTTAGCACATAACTTCCTTGAGACAAATTTGTATAGATAATGGTAGTTTTTCCTTTATCTTCTTCAACCCAATCATTATGAAATCCTTCTAACTTGTATGCTAATTTATTTTTTGAAGGAACGGCACTATGCTGTACCGCAACATCTAAAGCTATAATTTGATCATTTTGATGAATAACAACTTCTTTAGTTTCTACAATAGATTTTTTTAATAATAACTCACTGTACTTTTCATCGTTATGATTAATTTCTATGTCTTTATTTTTTACTTTAAGCTTGGTAATAATCACCTTAGGAGGAATGGTGTTTAAAACAATATCCGATGGTTTAAAAATGGTTAGTCCTTTTAAACCACCAAAATAATAATAGCCTGATTTTCCTTTAAAATATGACGATTGTCTAAAGTTATTATTTAACAATCCATCTCTAACATCAAATACATTAGTTAATTTATTATTAGGATTTAATTTACAAATCCCCATATCAGTACTTAGCCATAGATTTTCTTCTTGATCTTCTAGAACACCATAAACCGCATTATCTAATAAGAAATTATCTTTATTAAAGATTTCTAAACCAACTACCTCTCCAGACTCATTAATATCTAAAATATTTAAACCTCCTCCAAAAGTTCCTACTAATAGATTTCCTTTACTATCTTCTTTTAAAGAAAAAACTCTATTGTAGCTCAGTTTAAAATCTTTGGTGTTTTTATGGCTATATTTTTTTTCAATAGCTAAAGAATTCTTTTGATAGTTAACTTTTAACAAACCTTTTTCAGTTCCTAACCAAAGCCTTTTCTTACTATCTAATAAAACCTTTAATACTTTGTTATTCACCAATTCTAATGATGACTTTACAGTAATCGTTGATTGATCTATATACTTCCATGGATCTTCTAAAACAACTACACTACTCCCTGCTAATAAAATTCTGTTTTTATCTAATTGAGTAATTCCAAAACACAGGCCTAACTCTTTTGATTTTTTATTTAAATCAATTTTAATTTTTTTGAAAACATCTTTTTTATAATCATATAGAACTACCGAATAATCTGTTCCTATCCATATATACCCTTTATCATCTTCATAGATTGATCGAATAACATCATTTTCTGATATTGGTATCTTATCCTTTAGTTTTTTAAATGTAAGACTCTTAACTGTTTTGTCTGAAATTTTTTGATTACTTCTGCACAAAGAATTATTATAGGTTGACACCCACAAATATCCTTTGGAATCTTCAAGAATTGAAGTTGTTAAATTCCCCGAAATAGAATTACTTTCGTAAGGATTATGAGTATAATTTATAAATTGTTTTTGCAGTGTATTTAATTTATTTAAACCTCCTTGCCCTGTTCCAATCCATAAAACTCCAAAATCATCCTCGTAAAAACAGTTTACAATCTTACTACTAATACCATATTTATTACTAACATTGTAGTTATACCAGTCTACCTTTTCTGAATCTGGATAATATTTGAGCATTCCCATATTTTGAGTTCCAACCCAAACAACACCACTTTTATCTTCGTAAATACTCTTTACATTTATATCATTTTTATCTTCTCCAGGAACCTCTAATTGTTGAAGAATAAAAAGCTTTTTCCCATCTGCTGTTACTTTAAACAATCCCTTAATAGTACCAACCCAAAAAATATTATCAATTAAAACTACCGAAGTAACATTGACTCTATCAAACTCTTTAAATTTATTAACCTCAACAACGCTAGCGTCTGTTGCAGTCTCAAAACCTTTATATGCTACTTCATAAACTCCATTAGATGTTGTTAATAATAAAGTATTGTTTTCATTAATATGAAACTTATGTATGCTAGAAAGCCCTTTTACATTTTCTAATAAATTATTAGAAATATTAAAAAGTCCTTTTTTAGCATCTACTAAATTACACACATATAACTTGTTAGCCCCAGAAAACCATATATTACCTTTTTTATCAGATGTTATATTACTTATACTTATAGACTCTTTTAAAGGAACTTTATATGTTTTCTCTAAAGAAATTACCTTAATATTTAACCCTTCATTATGACCAATCCAAAGTATATTATTATTGTCTCTATACAACTTGGTAATATGACTGTTAAAATCTACAGGAATATTTTTAAAATCATATCCATCATACTTTATTAATCCATTAGGAGTACCAATCCACAAAAAGCCATAATTATCATTGGCTATAGTATTAACTGTATTTTGATTAAACCCCTCTGAATTTGAAAATCTTTCAATTTTTTGAGAAAAAACAAAAAATGAATTGGTAAAAAAAACCATACTTATTTCTACAATAAGTATGGCTAAAGTTTGAAGTATATATTTCTTCATATAATTTTAAATTCTATAAATATTGACGGCTTAAAGTAGAACTACTAATTTATCAAAAAAATACACATCGGTGAAAGAATCTAACAAGATTATCTACAACCTTGTGTTAATTTTATAATTAAGAATACTTATTTATAAAATTTTCTAATTCATCTACCATGTATTTATTTCCACAAAAAAACGGCGTTCTTTCGTGAATTTCTGTTGGTTCTAAATCTAATATTCTAGTGTAACCATCACTTGCTTTACCTCCTGCTTGTTCTGCTATAAAAGCAATAGGATTACACTCATACAACAACCTTAATTTTCCTTTAGGATAAGGAAAACTACTAGGGTACATATAAATCCCCCCTTTAATCATATTTCTATGAAAATCTGACACCATAGAACCAATGTATCTCGATGAATACGGTCTATCTTCTTCTATTTTTTGACAGTATTTAATATAGTCTTTTACTCCTTGTGGAAAATGACTATAATTTCCTTCATTTACAGAATATAAATTTCCTTTTTCAGGAAACTTAATATTTGGGTGTGATAAGTAAAAAGTTCCTATGGCTGGGTTTAATGTAAATCCATTTACGCCATTTCCTGTAGTAAAAACCAACATGGTAGAAGTACCATAAACAATGTAACCTGCCGCTACTTGTTTATTACCTTTTTGTAAAAAATCTTCTGATTTTACTGGAGTACCAATAGGAGTTACTCTTCTGTAAATTGAAAAAATAGTTCCTACAGAAACATTTACATCTATATTACTAGAACCATCTAAAGGGTCCATTAATATTACGTATTTGTTATTGTAGTTATTCCCTATTACCTCAATATACTCATCATCTTCTTCGGATACAATTCCACAGACAATCTCTCTGTTATTCAGTGCCTGAATAAATGTTTTGTTTGCAAAAACATCTAATTTTTGTTGACTCTCACCTTGAACGTTTACATCACCTGAATTACCTATTAAATCAACCAACCCGGCTTTATTTACCTCATGGTTTACCACTTTTGCAGCTAACCTAATTGCATTTAAAAGTTTTGATAACTCTCCACTTGAATATGAAAAATCACTCTGATTTTCTATAATAAACTCTCCTAGAGTTGTATTTTTTTGCATAAATCTTTTCTATAAATAATCTTTCATCAACATAGCTGCTCCCAAAGCACTCTCGCTTTTACAGTTTGATATTTTAAACTCTACATCTTTTCTTAATAAAGACAAAAACTCAACAAACATTTCGTTTTTATTAAAACCTCCAGAAATATAAACCTCTTTTAATCCGTTATCTTTATCTAATATTAAATCTATTCCTGCAGCCACTTTTTTACTTATTTCGTAAGTTAATTGATAATAAGCTTTTTTATAAGTTTTAAACTTTTCTAACAGCTCTGGCTTTGCTTCAAAATCCTGATCTATTCCTTCACTTAAAAAAACTCTTTTGTCTTTTTTAATTAGTTTAGCACAGTATTTAGAGTCTAAACCTAATTCTAAATGCGTATCTACATCTGTATTAAAATGTTTTGCCAAAGGTTCTAAATACACCTCGTGTAAACGTCCTAAAAACTGCATAGATGATTTTATCTGTTGTTTTTCAGGAGTCATAAAACACAAACAATTATTTGTTAACTGATTTTGTGTTAACTTTTCTTTGCTAAACGGATTCATAGCTATAATCCATGTTCCTGTAGACAATAAAACAAATTCTTTATCAGTTGTTTTTTGCAACAATGGAATAATAGAAGATGAGCTATCGTGTAAACCAGATCCTACTGCTACAGTTTCATTGTTTATTTCTGTTAAAATAGCATCAGTACCATTACTAGGTTCTGGCAAGTTAATACCATAATCTTTAACCCATGAATGATACCTCATGTTATCAAAATCCCAAGTGGCAGTATGTGCTCCTACAGATGTAAAATCGGCAGTAACTGTATTGGTAAATAGATAACTTAGATATTGAGGATAATGCATAATGGCATCAACATTATTCCATATTTCAGGCTTATGTTTTTTTAACCACAACATCTGAATTCCAGTATTTAACATTCCATAAGCTGGAGAAGCCGTTTTTCTAGAAAACTCCTCTTTACCTCCATAGCTTTCAAACAAAAAGTTAAACTCCTCTAGTTCTAATGGTTTTAAATAATTATAAAGCGGAGCAATTCTTTTACCTTCTTTATTTAAATAAATTAAACTTGCTCCATGAGTAGAAAAGTTAATCGCTTTTAACTTGTATAGTCCTTGAGTTTGAACCAATCTAATTTCTTCTTTAATCCAATTCTCTATCGCTACAATATTGTCGCAAGGATACCCGTCCTCATCTAATACTTCATCAAAACGAGTAGAATGACTACTTACCATTTCAAAAGTTTCATCAAACAACAATATTTTTTTGTTTGTTTTACCTATATCGATTACAGCAATTACACTCTTCATTTTCTTAGTTTTAAAAAAGGGTATTTAACTTTTATAGAGTTAAATACCCTTTAAATTGTTTATCCTTTAAATCCGTATAACGGACCATAATTATCACAAGCTCTATAATCAGCTCCTTCTAATCCTTCTCCAAAAGCAGACCATGCACTTGGTCTAAATACGTCTTCCTCATTAACATTATGCATGTTTACAGGAATACGTAACATAGCTGCTAAAGAAATTAAATCAGCACCAATATGACCGTGAGATATTGCACCATGGTTTGCTCCCCATTTTGCCATTACTGTATACACGTCTTTAAAGAAACCTGTTCCAGTAAGTCTTGGTACAAACCAAGTAGTTGGCCAAGTTGGGTTTGTTCTTTCATCTAAAATTTCATGAACATCTTCTGGCAATTCAACACTCCATCCTTCTACAATTTGTAAAACAGGACCCAACCCTTTTACTAAGTTTAATCTACACATAGTAATAGGCATAGATCCTTTGGTTTTAAACTGAGAAGAGAATCCTCCTCCTCTAAAATATTCTGCAATAGCTGCTGGCCATTTTGTATTGTCTAAACATTTTTGAACTTCCTCTTCTGTAATTTCCCAGAATGGTTTCATAGTAGGATTTCCTTCAGCATCTGTTTGTTGTGCCGTAGCATCTAATGTTGTAGAACCAGAATTGATTAAGTGAATAATTCCATCTTTAGCAATTCCTGTTAATTTTTTACCTGTAACTCTTTCTACAGATTCTGGACTCCAATAAGTACGTACATCAGAGAACAACTGAGCTTTGTTAGTTAACAAATGTCCAAACAACATAGAAATAGCATTTAAACAATCGTTTTCTGTTGCAAAGGTGTACGCTTGACGAATTCCGTTCCAATCAAAAGATGAGTTTAAAATAGACTCTGTATAATCTGCATTAGGTTGGTAATCTGTCCACTGACGTTGCCCTTGGAAACCTCCCATAATAGCATTTCTACCTTTAGACTCTTCACCAAATCCCATTTCTTTTAACTTAGGGTTTCCGTTCATTAAATCTTTACAGATCAAAGTCATTTTCACAACTTTTTCCCACTCGGCATCTTTTACTTCTGCTGATTTTTGAGCTTCTGGGCTGTTGTAATCTTTTCCTTCTTTACAGTTTTCTTTGGTCCAAGCCAATGCTTTTTCAAATTCATCGTGATCATAAATTCCTTCATCCATACGTCTTAACAACTCTACAGACTCCACAAATTCTGCTCTTACTCCTAAGTAATCTTGCAAAAAGTTTACATCAACCATAGAACCTGCAATCCCCATAGAGCTATACCCTATAGATAAGTAAGATTTACCTTTCATTTGAGCAACTGCTAAAGCACCTTTTACAAAACGTAATATTTTTTCAGAAACATCATCCGGAATGGTTTGGTCTCCTCCATCTTGTACTTCTTTACCATAGATACCAAAAGCTGGCAATCCTTTTTGAGAATACCCTGCCAATGCAGCTGCTAAATAAACAGCTCCAGGTCTTTCTGTTCCATTAAATCCCCAAACGGCTTTAGGAGTTAACGGATCTGTATCCATTACTTCTGTACCATAACACCAACATGGCGTTACTGTTAAAGAAACCTCTACTCCTTCTCTTTTAAATTTATCTGCACACGCTGCTGCATCTGCAACACCACCAATAGTAGTATCTGCAATAACACATTCTACTTGCTCTCCGCTAGGAAAACGTAATGTTGATTCTATTAATTTAGCTGCTGCTTTAGCCATGTCCATCGTCTGAACCTCTAAAGACTCTCTTACTCCTAATTCACGTCCATCAATTACTGGACGAATTCCTACTTTAGGTAGTCTACCAATCAATCTACTCATGATTTATAATATTTTTTTATTTATATAAACTGCTCTAATTCTGTTAATTGCTCATTTGAAAGTCCTGCTGGTTTAAATCCTGCAGCCCAACATGTCAATAACAATTTTGCTCCTTTATTTGCTACATCTAAAAAGTCCCAAGCTTTTTCAACATCTGGTGCTGTTGCTGTTGCTCCGTGCTTTTCCCACAACGAAATATTTCTAGTTTTAAAGGCCTCCATAGTAACTTCTGCCAAAGCAGCTGTACTTGATAATGCATATGGAGTACAGTGCACTCCCTTAGGAACAAATACTTTTACTTCAGGACACATCATCCATAATTGTCTGTTTAACTCTTCTTCATCGTCAAACAAATCATGGTGACTCATACAAATCAATTCAATTGGGTGTGTGTGTACTACAGCTAAGTTTTCTGGATTATGTTTTGAGTTAAACAAGTGAATACTAGCATGAGAAATCAACTCACAAGTTGGACCAAAGTTTGGTCTTTTTCCTCCCCAAATAATAGAATAAGCAGTTGCATCTTCATTGATATAAAGAATACAAGACACCTCTTCTAACATATCTACTAAATCTCTTAAGTAACACCCTGTTCCTGTAATATAAATTACAAAACCAGCACATTCTTTAGGAAAATCAAAAGCAACCTCTTCTCCAATTCCTTCTACATCTTCTTTTTTAAAGAAAGATGTTAAGTTCATCGAAATATTTCCTGCATTTCTTTCTGCCCATTCTCTTTGCCATAAATATCCTCCTACTTTAGATACTTTTTTTAATTCTGCTTCTACCTCTACTGGAAGTTTTAAAGTTTTCATAATTTTTAAATGATGATTTATTTACACAAAATTACCCTAGAGGTGATGTTAAATAAATATTTAAAATCTGTAAGTTTGTATCTAATTCAAACATTTTGATTTTATGGCTCTTGTTAAAAACGCACATTTGGGGGATCCTTCTCCTAACAAACAAAACTTTATCAACCTAAAAATAAAGATGTTATGCTGTAGGTATTGGCTTTTAAATTTGTGGGATTGTCATGAAATGATTTTTCCTTTTTGGAGGATATATTGGAATAAAAACACAGGGGGTCAACTTATACACCAAGACAAGGTTGATGATATGGATCCTAACTACATATATATAATACCACCATTCACATCTTTTTCATCTAGATATTCAAAAAATCATATTTACAATGAGGGGATACATGTAGGAGGAAAACACTTAAACGCCAAGCACAACGAAGATCAGTTAGCTTCTCAATACTTAATACATTTTTTTATTCATTTTAACCTAGGAGTGCCTTTTGATAATGTTTATCCTGGTATATTAAAAATTGAATTAACCGATTATTTAAGAGATAGGTTAGAGTATTTAACCGAAAGATTAAAAATTGAAAACAAAGATTTTAAATTAACTTTTAATTTAAAACTACAAGCTTTTATTAAAGAAGCACTCACCAATATTGGATCAGAGTTATGGAAAGCAATTAATATAGACGAAAGAGTTTTACAAATAATTCGTTACGTTGAAAGTAATATTGAAAAAAAATTAAGCAATACAGAAATGTCTGAACTTGTAAATATGGCTCCAAATTCTTTTGCTAGATTATTTAAAAAAGAAATGAATATTACCCTACATAATTTTATTCAAAATAGAAAAATAGCCAAATCATGTGAGCTATTTGAGCATACTACAAAAACAATTGAAGATATATCCTTTAGTTTAGGCTTTTCTGACAGGTATCATTTCTCCAGGGTATTTAAGCAAGTAACTGGCTTAACTCCAGCCTCATACAAATCAGGAAAATACACATAAACCTCTTTTAAAATAAGTTATAAGTAAAAAAACACCCCTTTTTTTAATAAATATCTATTTAAGCAAACAAATGATTGATATGAGTAACTAATCCTAGCAATATTAATAGACTTTTGTTAAACGCTAATTAATATTATCGATTTCAAAAGAATATTATTATGAATTTAAATCTTAAAAACAAAGGAGTTGTTATCAATATCGATAACACTGGAATGTATTACCGTATTGCCAAAAGACTTAATACAGAAGGAGCAGATTCATTTATAAAAAACAAAAAACAAGATCATGATCATATATATAATGGATCTATAAAAATCAATGCTCTTGTTAATATAAAAGAAAATCATAAAGTTGAAGATGACAGTGATTTCCTTAAGCCTTTTCACCATGCCAATTGTTTAGCTGATAATTTTACTATTATTAATATCGGAACAAAAAACACTCTTGGTATAAAAACCAATGCTTATAAAAATGATAATATCAATCTTGATAAAAAAGCTGATTTATTAGAGCAAGAGTTAAATATCAAAAGTATAAATATTGTCTATCCAGATACTACATTAATTGCTGGAATAGATCAATCTAACATTCCAACCAACGAAGCGTATTATAATTCTGTTAACGAACAAATTGTTGATTCTGTTGCTTTTTTTATTGCCCAAAAAACAGTCTTAAAAAACGGACAAATTATTTTTATAGATAACGGACTCCATTTATTACAAGCTGCATCTATCTAATTATCAAATACAAAAATTAGTTTTTTAAGCTTTTAATTGATGTCTATAAAACATATACACCTTAACACAAACACTATTTTAAAAAAGAACAATGTTTGTATTATACAATAAAGACTATAACTGTAAAAAACTACATAAAATATTTTTCAGTTCTATAATATCAAAACAACAGTTAAAAATATTATAACTAAATAAAATAAAACAAGACAAAACACTAAACAATCAAGCGTTTAAGGTAAATAGAATACAAACAAAATTAACATAACCTATAAAAAACCTAAACTTAAGTAGCATAAAAAAAGTAATTCATTTTAGATAAAAACATTAAACAAACATTATCAAAAACTCATAAAGATTAAGAAATGTTTAAATTATACATTTCTTTGATTAATATAGATAAACAATAAAAACGTATACATACATAAATTTGCTAAGCAGTTTTTATGATAAGAAATGATTTCTTGAGTCTTTTTTTAAAAACGATACACTTAAATACGATAACCAATTAACATTATTTTTTATGAAAGAATTTAATCAATTTATAAACGGTCAATTTGTAAAGTCTACTTCTACAAAAGTAACTAAGGTACTAAATCCATGTACAGAAGAAGTTATTTCTATAATTCCAGAGGGATCTGTTGAAGATGCTAACTTAGCAATTGACGCTGCTTACCATGCACAAAAACAATGGAGAAGATTAGCCGCTATTGAAAGAGCTAGATATTTAAACCAAATGGCTGATGTTATTAGAGATAACAGAGTATTTTTAGCTGAAACTTTAGCTGCTGAACAAGCAAAAGTAATGTCTTTAGCACAGGTTGAAATTGATGTAACTGCAGAGTATTTTGATTATAACGCTGCTTGGGCAAGAAGAATTGAAGGAGAAATTATACAAAGTGACAACCGTAAAGAACATTTGTTTTTACACAAAGCTCCTATTGGTGTTGCTGTTGGTGTGCTACCTTGGAACTTCCCTTTCTTTGTAATGGCTAGAAAATTAGCTCCATCTTTAGTTACAGGTAATACTTGTGTAATTAAACCAAGTTGTGTGGCTCCAAATACTGTATTAGAATTCTTTAAATTAATAGAAAAATTAAATGTTCCTGCTGGAGTTATCAACTATGTATGTGGTACAGGACCAGTTGTTGGAAACGCTTTAACAAAAAACCCACGTACAGGTATTGTTAGTTTAACTGGTAGTGTGTTTGCAGGACAAAAAATTATGGAAGCTGCCGCTCCAAACATTACTAAAGTTTCTTTAGAATTAGGAGGAAAAGCACCAGCTATTGTTTGTGCGGATGCAGATTTAGAATTAGCCGCTCAAGCTATTGTAAATTCTAAAGTAATCTTTAGCGGACAAGTTTGTAACTGTGCAGAGAGATTATACGTAGAAGAATCTATCCATGATCAATTTATGGACATGTTAAAAGAAAAAATGGGTGCAGTAAAAGTAGAAGATGCTTTTGCAACCAACAATCCAGATATGAGTAGTATGGTTTCTTCTGACCAAGTTAACAAGGTAGAAGAAATGGTGAATTTTGCTAAAAAAGAAGGAGCAGAAATCGTAATGGGAGGTTCTAGATCTTCGCAATTTGATAAAGGATATTTCTATCAACCAACCTTATTAACAAACGTAAACCACAATATGCAAATTATTAAAGAAGAAGTCTTTGGTCCTGTTTTACCAGTGATGAAGTTCTCTACTTTAGATGAAGCTATTGAATTAGCAAACGATTGTGAATACGGATTAACATCTTCTATATTTTCAGAAAATTACAACAAAGTGATGCATGCTTCTATGGAGTTAGAGTTTGGTGAAACTTACATTAACAGACAGCACTTTGAAGCCATCCAAGGATTCCATGCAGGTTGGAAAAAATCTGGTCTTGGTGGAGCCGATGGTAAACACGGTATGGAAGAATACTTACAAACAAAAGTTGTTTATTCTCAATACAGATAACATATATTTTACTACAAAAAAACATAGGCTGTATTATTATATACAGCCTATATTTTTTGTGATTTTAAAAACCAATTCACAATACTTACGATGACTAAAACAGAAAAACTACCAATAGTACCTAAAAAATATCTACTACCCTTTATTCTAATTACATCATTATTTGCATTATGGGGTTTTGCTAACGATATTACCAATCCTATGGTTGCAGCTTTTGCAACTGTAATGGAAATTTCCACTGCAAAGGCAGCATTGGTACAACTAGCTTTTTATGGTGGTTATGCTACCATGGCTATTCCCGCTGCTTTATTTGTAAGAAAATACAGTTATAAAAAAGGAATACTATTAGGCCTAGCTTTATATGCTTTTGGAGCTTTATTATTTTTCCCAGCTGCCAAATATGAGATTTTTGAATTCTTTTTAGGCTCTTTATACATCCTAACTTTTGGACTAGCTTTTTTAGAAACAACCGCCAATCCTTTTATTTTATCTATGGGTGATGAAAAGACTGCAACCCAACGTTTAAATTTAGCTCAAGCTTTTAACCCTATTGGTTCTTTGCTAGGAATGTTTGTTGCTTCAAAATTTATTTTAGTTGCCTTAGATTCTGATAAAAGAAATGAAATAGGTGAATTAATTTTTACCACTTTAGCCGAAGCTAAAAAAGCAATTATTAGAACCCATGATTTAGGAATTATTAGAGACCCATATGTAATCTTAGGTTTTGTTGTACTTGTAATGCTTGTTGTTATTGCTGTAACTAAAATGCCAGAAAAAAAGCAAACAAGCAAGATTTCTAGCCCCGCAGACTCTTTTAAAAGATTGTTTAAAAACATTAAATATAGAGAAGGAGTTATTGCGCAAATGTTTTATGTGGCTGCACAAATCATGTGTTGGACATTTATTATTCAATACGCTGGTAATTTAGGAATTTCTAAAGCAGATGCTCAAAACTACAACATTATAGCTATGACCATCTTTTTACTAAGTCGTTTCATAGGTACTTTCTTAATGAAATATGTTAGCTCAAGAAAATTGTTGATGTTTTTTGCCATAGGAGCAATTATCACAATCTCTGGAGTGATTTTAATTGAAAGTATTATAGGACTTTATTTACTAATTGCAACATCTGCATTTATGTCTATTATGTTCCCAACTATTTATGGTATTGCTCTTAATGGTTTAAGCGAAGAAGATACTGCCCTAGGTGCCGCTGGATTAGTAATGGCAATTGTAGGAGGAGCTTTGATGCCAATTTTACAAGGTACAATGATAGACATGGATAAAATAGGACCTTTATCTGGAGTTAATTTTTCATTTATACTACCTCTTATCTGTTTCTGTTTTATCGCTATTTACGGATATAGAACCATTAAAAAAGCATAACTATAAAATTTTTGAGTTGGATCTTAACCTTCAACTCAAATTCAATATAAATTAAATACTATGGCATTAAAGTTCAACGACAAATACCCATCAATAGATGATTTAAGAACTAAAGCACAAAAAAAAATACCAAATTTTGCTTTTGAATATTTAGATGGTGGATGTAATGAAGATGTTAACCGAGATAGAAATATTTCGGACTTAAAAGATGTATTATTAAAACCTGAGTACATTAGACCCTACAATGGATCTACGCTAAAAACCAAGCTATTTGGTATTGAATATGATGCCCCTTTTGGAGTTGCTCCTGTAGGACTTCAAGGTTTAATGTGGCCTAATTCTCCAGAAATTTTAGCCAAAGCAGCTTTTGAACACAACCTTCCTTTTATACTAAGTACTGTAACTACTTCTAGTATAGAACGTATTTCAGAAATTACTGAAGGAAAATCATGGTTCCAGTTATATCATCCAGCAGAAAATAGCTTAAGAGATGATATTATTAAAAGAGCTGAAGCAGCAGAATGCCCTGTATTGGTTATTCTTTGTGATGTACCTACTTTTGGATTTAGACCTAGAGATTTTAGAAACGGTTTAGCAATGCCTCCTAAAATGACTCTTAAAAACATTCTACAAGTAATGGGTAAACCTGATTGGGCACTAAACACACTTATACATGGTCAACCTGCTTTTAAAACTTTAGAAAAATACATGCCAAAAGGTTTAGATTTAAAACACTTGGCTAAGTTTATGGATCAGACCTTTAGCGGTAGATTAAACGAAGAAAAAATAAAGCCTATTCGAGATATGTGGAAAGGAAAATTGGTTTTAAAAGGCGTACAGTCTTTGGCCGATACCGAACAAGCTATTAAATTAGGTTTAGATGGTGTTATTGTATCTAATCACGGAGGAAGACAGTTAGATGCTGGTGAATCTACAATTAAGCCCTTAGGTAGAATTGCAGAAAAATACGGAGATCAAATTGAAGTAATGATGGATAGCGGACTAAGAGGAGGACCTGATATTGCTAGAGCCATAGCTACTGGAGCTTCTTTTACTTTTATGGGACGTCCGTTTATGTATGGAGCTGCTGCTTTAGGTAAAAAAGGTGGTGACCACACAATGCATTTATTAAAAGCCGAATTACAACAGGTAATGGAACAACTTTGTTGTGAAAAAATTGAAGACTTACCAAACTGTTTGATAAAATAAATACCTACTCTTCAACCCTAAAAACCCTGTATTAAATATTTAATACAGGGTTTTTTTGTTTTATTTAAAAAGCTAAAAGCTGTAAATCATCCTTTGGTCTACGATTTTTAATATCAATACCAACTTCCCCTATTATCTTTTACTACAAAAGCACAACTCCATCATTTTAAATAACTCAGGATGTTTTCGTTTTAAAAGATCAGGGCGTTCAAAAAAATATTCGGAAGCTACTGCAAAAAACTCTTCTTGCTTGGTTCCTCCGTAGGCTCTAATATCAGATTCATCATTATTAATAGCCTCCATTTCTTTATGAATTAAATCTAACCATGGAATTACATAAGCGTTAGATAATAGCCTATTAGGAACGCCATCTACATCCCCATCTAACATATCTATCAGATGAACAAATTCATGTATACCTGTATTACTTTTATCAGTTTTATTATTAAAACCATAATGTAATGCCTTGCGTGATAAAATCATTTGATGCCTAAACCTTCCAGTTCCTACCAGACCTCCAATATTTCTATCAACATCACCTTCGGTAAAACTTAAGTCTTTATTAAAATAATCAGGATATAAAATAACAGTTGATAAGTTGGAGTATTGCCAATTTTCGAAGTAAAAAACAGGAATAACAGCACTTGCAGCTACTAAAACTACATCAATATCTTCTAATCTAAACCCTACAGATTCAACATTCACGGCTTTTAAGAAAAGCTCAATCTTATTTCTAAACTCTTGTCTATCCTCTTCTTTTAATTTTTCATAAAACAATACATTAGACAACAATAACACATGTAAATTACGAGGAACTATTGTTTTATTATCAGAAATAGATTTTCTATAACTATAAATACCAATTCCTATCAGGAATAAAACTACTAACATTACTACCATGAGTTAAAAGTAGTTTTTTCACATAAAAAAAGCCCTACAAAATGTAGGGCTTTTAAAAATATTATAGTGCTTATAATTATGAAACAGTCTTAACTGTTTTGATAATACGAGCAGCAATTTTGTATGGGTCTCCGTTTGAAGCAGGACGACGGTCTTCTAACCATCCTTTGTATCCTTTTTCTACAGCGATAATTGGAATACGGATAGACGCTCCTCTATCAGAAACTCCCCAAGAGAAATCAGTAATAGCAGCAGTCTCATGCTTACCAGTTAAACGTTGGTCGTTAAACTCACCGTATACAGCAATGTGTTCTTTAGTGTAAGGACGGAAAGCTTCACAGATTTCAGCGTACTTTTCTTTAGAACCACAAGTTCTTAACACAGAGTTAGAGAAGTTAGCGTGCATTCCAGATCCATTCCAGTCAGTATCTCCTAATGGTTTTGGGTGGTACTCAATGTACATTCCACGACCTTCAGTTAAACGATCTAATAAATATCTAGCGATCCAGATTTCATCTCCAGCTTTCTTAGCACCTTTTGCAAACAATTGGAATTCCCATTGTCCAGAAGCAACCTCTTGGTTAATTCCTTCAAAGTTCAATCCAGCCTCGATACATAAATCTGCATGCTCTTCAACTAAATCACGACCATGAGTGTTTCTACCTCCAACTGAACAGTAGTACATACCTTGTGGCTTAGGGTATCCTCCTCTAGGGAATCCTAATGGTAAGTCAGTTTCAGTATCCATGATAAAGTATTCTTGTTCAAATCCAAACCAGAAATCATCATTATCATCATCAATAGTAGCACGTCCGTTAGATTCGTGTGGAGTTCCATCAGCATTATAAACCTCAGTCATTACTAACCATCCGTTGATACGAGCTGGATCAGGATAAATTGCTACAGGTACTAATACACAGTCAGAAGATCCTCCTTCTGCTTGTTTTGTAGATGAACCATCAAAAGACCAGTTTCCGATCTCTTCTAATGTTCCTTGAAAGTTTTCGTGCTCCTCAACTTTAGTTTTACTTCTTAAGTTTTGAGTTGGAAAGTATCCATCTAACCAGATATACTCTAATTTAATTTTAGCCATAATAAAATATTATATTTAATAAAAGTTTCTTTTTATCTTAACGAGAGCAAATATAAAATAAATATTTGAACAGCCAATCGAAATACTACGTATTTTTACGTAGAATATTTATTTTTCTTTAAATCGTAAAAAAAAGGGTCGAAAATTAATAAATTCAAAAATCAACCCTGCGTAAACACATAAAACAAACTGATTTTTAACAGTTTTAAACCTTATTGCTTTTTTTGACAGTAGATAAAAATCAAATAACTAAATTTGCACCACCATTAAAAAACAACAAACAATACTATGAGTTCTGAAGTAAGTAAAAGATATAGCCAACGTGGAGTATCAGCTTCTAAAGAAGATGTACACAACGCAATTAAAAATGTTGACAAAGGATTATTCCCAAAAGCATTTTGTAAAATTGTTCCTGATTACTTAACAAATGATGATGACTATTGTTTGATTATGCATGCCGATGGTGCTGGTACCAAATCTTCTTTAGCTTATATGTATTGGAAAGAAACAGGAGATGCTTCTGTTTGGAAAGGAATTGCTCAAGATGCTTTAATTATGAATATTGATGATTTGTTATGTGTAGGTGCTACAGATAACATTATGTTATCATCAACTATTGGTAGAAACAAAAACTTAATTCCTGGAGAAGTAATTTCTGAAATTATTAACGGTACCGAAGAATTATTAACCGAACTAGCAAACTTTGGTGTTAAAATTCATTCAACAGGTGGTGAAACTGCTGATGTTGGAGATTTAGTTCGTACTATTATTGTTGATTCAACAGTAACTGCTCGTATGAAACGTAGCGATGTTGTAAACAATGCTAATATTAAACCAGGTGATGTTATTGTAGGATTAGAGTCTTTTGGACAAGCTTCTTATGAAAAAAGTTACAATGGAGGAATGGGGTCTAACGGATTAACGTCTGCTAGACACGATGTTTTCCATAAATATTTAGCAGAAAAATACCCTGAAAGTTATGATGCTGCTGTTCCTGAAGAATTAGTCTATTCTGGAAACACTAAATTAACCGATGCTGTAGAGAACTCTCCTATTGACGCTGGTAAATTGGTATTGTCTCCTACAAGAACTTACGCACCAATCATCAAAGCTATATTAGCTAAATATACTCCAGAAGAAATTCACGGAATGGTACATTGTTCAGGAGGAGCACAAACAAAAATATTACACTTTGTAGAAAACTTACACATTGTTAAAGACAATATGTTTGATGTTCCGCCATTGTTTAAATTGATTCAAGAAAACTCTGGTACAGACTGGAAAGAAATGTATCAAGTATTTAACATGGGACACAGAATGGAAATTTATGTTCCTGCAGAAATTGCTAATGATATTATTGAAATATCAAAAAGTTTTAACGTAGATGCTAAAGTTATTGGTCGCGTAGAAACTGCTAAAGCTGAAGGACAAAAAAGTTTAGAAATCAACAGTGAGTTTGGTACTTTTAATTACTAATAATCACTTTATCTATAACAAAAAGCATCTTAAAATATTTTAAGATGCTTTTTTATTTACATATTGTTCTACCTGCTCGTTAAACAATTTTTGATTATTTATAAAAACTGTTTCTATGGGTAAGTAATATAATTCTTCTATCTCTTTTTCCAAACGAACATAATCTTTTTCCGTAGTTAAAATTGTAGCCTCTTTTCCTTTTTGTTGAATCGTTTTTATTTCATCAATGGTAAAGTGATGATGATCTGGAAAAGCTAAATGTTCAAATGTAATTTCTTTACTTTTTAAATAAGTCAACAATGGTTCTGGCTTTGCAATCCCCGTAATTAATATTACTTTTTTATGTTGTAAATCTTCTAAAGCAATTTTTTTACTTCCTTTTAAAACTGGAGCGTAAGCAATAGTTGTAAAAAATACTTTTTGTTTGTTTGATGGATTTATCTTAGCTGTTATTTTTAATTGTTCTTCTACCGATAAATCTTTTGGACATTTGGTTACCACAATAACATCAGCCCTATTTTTTCCCCACCATAATTCACGCAAATTACCTGTTGGCATCATAAAATCTTTATAAAACAAATCGGCATAAGCCGATAATAAAATTTGATAACCTGCTTTTATTCTTCTGTGTTGATAAGCATCATCTAACAAAATTAAATTGGTTTTAGCTTGTAACTTTAACAGTTGTTTTACACCTGCTACCCTATCACCATTTACAGCTACATTTATTTTAGAAAACTTTTGATAAAACTGAAAAGGTTCATCTCCCAATTCTTCAACAGTAGTATTTTCATTAGCCAATACAAAACCTTTAGATTTTCTTTTATATCCCCTACTCAAAACCGCTATGTTAGTTTTGTCTTGTAATAAACGAATCAAATACTCAATTTGCGGAGTTTTTCCTGTTCCCCCTACACTTAAATTCCCAACCGTAATGATAGGAATATCAAATGAGGTAGATTTAAAAAAACCAAAATCATACATTAGGTTTCTAAAAGACACAATAATTCCATATAAAACAGAAAATGGTAAAAGTAAAATTCTTAATATCGTAATGAAATTCATTTGTGCTATATCAGTTATATCTTAATTTCAAAACTAAAACAATTCCATCCTAGAAACAACAAATAGAACAAAATCTGTATTTTTGAATATGAAGATTAAAGAAATTACAAGTTATATAGAAAAGTTAGCTCCACTAAGCTATGCCGAAGATTTTGACAATGTAGGTTTATTAGTGGGAAACTATCATACCGAAGTCACTGGAGTATTAGTAACTCTTGATACATTAGAACAAACTGTTGATGAAGCAATTCAAAAGAATTGTAATTTAATAGTAAGTTTTCATCCTATTATTTTTGATGGACTAAAAAAATTCAACGGAAATAGTTATGTTGAAAGAGTAGTCATGAAAGCTATTAAGCATGATATTGCTATATATGCAACTCACACCGCTTTAGACAATTCTTTTAATGGTGTAAGCGCTAAAATGTGCGAAGTATTAGAACTTAAAAACAAAGAAGTTTTAATTCCACAAAAAGGAACCATCAAAAAACTAATCACTTTTGTTCCAGTTCACAATGCTGATAGTGTTAGAGAAGCTCTTTTTGAAGTTGGTGCTGGTGCCATTGGAAATTATAGTGAATGTAGTTTTAATATTAATGGTACAGGAACCTTTAATGGAAATGAAAACTCTAATCCTGTAGTGGGTACAAAAGGGACTACTTCAAAAGAACAAGAAACGCAAATTGGCATTACTTTTCCTAAACACTTAGAAAGTAAAGTTTTAAAAACACTTCTTAAAACACATCCATACGAAGAGGTTGCTTATGAAATAACTACTTTAGAAAACACAAATCAACACATTGGTATCGGAATGATTGGAGAGTTATCAACTCCAATGCTTTCTAAAGATTTTTTAAGCTATGTTAAAAATAAAATGAATACCGAATGCATAAGACACTCTGCACCTTTGACCTCAAAAATTAAAAAAGTAGCTGTACTTGGTGGCTCTGGAAGTTTTGGTATAAATGCCGCAATAAGCAAGGGAGCTGATGCCTATATTACGGCCGATTTTAAATATCATGAATTTTATAAAGCAGAAGGAAAAATATTAATTACCGATATTGGACACTACGAAAGTGAACAGTTTACAAAAAACTTATTAGTTGATTATCTTAAAGAAAATTTTCGTAATTTTGCAATCATTTTATCGGATAAAAGTACAAACCCAATATATTACTCATAGTTATTATGGCAACTAAACAAGAAGTATCTGTAGAAGACAAGTTAAGAGCTTTATACAATTTACAATTAATCGACTCTAGAATTGATGAAATCATAAGCGTTCAAGGAGAGTTACCACTAGAGATTGAAGATTTAGACAGTGAAATTGCTGGGTTATCAACTCGTATTGAAAAATTAAATCAAGATGTTGCTGGTTTTGAAACTGAGATTTCTAACAGAAAATCAAGTATTTTAGAATCTAAAGAATTGGTTAAAAAATACACTGAACAACAAAAATCTGTTCGTAACAACAGAGAGTTTGATTCTTTAACTAAAGAGGCTGAATTTCAAGAATTAGAAATTGAATTGGCTGAAAAAAGAATCAAAGAAGCTTATGCTAAAATTGAGCAAAAAAAGGAAATTATTGCTAGAACTACTGAAAAATTAAACGCTCAACAATCTCACTTAGATCATAAAAAATCTGAATTAGATGCTATTTTAAAGGAAACTGAAAATGAGCAAAATGAGTTAAACAAACTTTCAGAGCAAATGGCTGAAAAAATTGACAACCATTTATTAGTTGCTTATAAAAGAATTAGAAAAAGTGTTGTAAATGGATTAGCTGTAGTTCCAATTGAAAGAGGTGCTGCTGGTGGATCTTACTTTACTATTCCTCCTCAAGTTCAAATTGAAATTGCTAGCCGTAAAAAAATAACTATCGATGAATATTCTGGTAGAATTTTAGTTGATGCTGCCTTAGCAGAAGAAGAAAGAGAAAAATTGTCTTCTATTATTAAATAAGAATTCAATTCTATATATATAAAAGAGCATCTGTACAGATGCTCTTTTTTTTTTACCACTTATCTACACAAAAATACCACTCACCTAAAAACTCCAAAAACAACTAGACTAGCTCTTTACTTTTGATATAGAATTATACAAACAGCTATATCATGAAAGTAACATCATTTAAATCAAAAGTTTTTTTATTGATTATCACATCAATAATTACCATAAATGCAAACGCACAAAACGAACCTTTTAACTGCGTATACAATGCTTACTTATTTCAATACAACGATGTTTATGCTGTTAATTTAGCTTCTGGAACTTCATTATTAGTTGCCGAAGACATTACAGAAAATAGTATTAACGCATCTGCTTACAATAATGTAGATGGTTATTTATGGGGATTCTTAAAAAACGAGCCTAAGACATTAATCAGAATTGGAAATGATTTTAGCACAAATAAATTCACCATTAACTCCATTCCAGATGATGCTATTTTTAGTTTTGTAGGTGATATTAATGTAGATGGAATATATCATTATAAAGTAAGTAAATCTATCTACAAAGTTGACCTAAACCCAAATTCAGATAATTACCTTGAGTTTATTGAAAGTTTTGAATTAACACAAAACATCAACGTACATGACTGGGCTTTTAATGTTAATGATAACAATTTATACACTGTAGAAAAAAACAGCAATCACCTATATAGAATCAACACTGAAACTAAAGTAATGACCGATTTAGGAATTGTTCCTATTCTTATTGGTAATGACTACACATATGGTGCTGTCTATTTTGATGTTGACGGAAACTTATATGTATCAGCAAATCAAACAGGAACAATTTATAGAATAAAAAATGTGCATAATATTACCACTAACGGTTATATTGATTCAAATCTATTTGCATATGGTCCTGCAAGCGCATCAAATGATGGTGCTAGATGCCCAAGCGCTCCTGTGCCAGATGAAGACTGTAGTAATGGAAAAGATGATGATGGTGATGGTTTAATAGACTGTGATGATCCTGCTTGTTCAGGTGTAGAATCTTGTCCTACAATTACGTTAACAACTTCGGCTAATAAAGGTGGATTAGAAAGTAACAATAGGTTATCTCAAAAAATTACAGCTAGAAACTATTTAAGAAGTAAAACAAATTATGATTTTGATAGTAAAAAAGCTCCAACATTTAAGCCTTCAAATAAAATCTATTTAGGGCAAAAAACGATGGTTGGAATAGAAGATTTTATCCCATATGATGGTGTTAAAAATACCGAAGCTAAAATTACAACACCTTCAGACTTAATCAATTTAACCAATGCTAAAAAAATATTTTCTGTAGATTACGTTAACACACAACAACAAACTGTTGCTTCTATTTTAACAATGGAAACAGAAAATGGAGTCTACGAACACACAAAATATATTTGTGATAGACTTTTAGGGGCTGAAATATTAGGGATTAATACTTTCTATATAAATGATGAAATGTTTATTAAAACAACAATCAAAAGTCCTAGTGGAGAAATTGAACACGTAATTAGTTTTGCTGTAAGTGATAATGGAAGTGGATACGATGTAGAATCACACTGGAACCTAGATAAATACACTCAAAACATTTCATATTACAACTATCAAGTTTGGTCTAATTCTGTAGATGACTTATATAGACTAACTTCTAAAATTTTAGAGATGTTTAGCAATGTAAAGCCCATCACTAGTTATAAAAACTCTACCCCTCCTTACGTTTATGTAAAGAGCGGAAACTATAAAAACGGAAAATTAACCTTAAACATTGTAAACACAAATAATGCTACAAATATTAAAATCAAAGGTGGATTAAGAGCTTCGGAAACAAGTGATACCGAAACTATTGATAGTGATATTGAAATAGACAGTTATAATACTAAAATAGAATTTGAAGCAAAATCTCTTTTTGATTTTGGTTTTAGAATTGAAGGAAATAATGGAGGTACCCCCGATGATGTGTTTATGGCTGATGGTGCTTGGGGAGTAGATGCTTCTGCTAAGAATACAGAAGTTATTAGCTTTGACGTAAGTCCACAGGAAGACATTATTACGGACGGAAGTTATATGGTAGAAAGAGGTATTAACTTATCTGCAAAAACAACTGAATACGTTTCTGTTTATAAAGCCTTTACACCAAGATTCAATGCCATCGATTTACAAGAGTACAATACCTTAAAATTAAATCTAAAAGGAACAGGTAAATTATCTATTGTAATAATGAAAGAAGATGTTCAACACTGGGAAGATCAACATAAATACACTGTAGAACTAACAAACGAAACTACCACAAAGGAAATATTATTAAGTGATTTTAAAAACAGCCATAATGAGTCTATTAAAATGTCAAACGTTACCATGATGGTTTTTGTTTTAACAAATGAAAATATTGGAACAGAAGAATATAAGTCAGTTTCATTAGAGAATATAGAATTTAAACAGGCTGAAAACCTATCTAATAACAACATAACTTTTAACCAACAAGTTCAGATAAATCCTAACCCAATAAAAACAAACACTACTATTAGTTATTATAGTAATATTAATAGTAACTATGAATTATCAATCTTTGATATTACTGGTAAAAGAATTAATATGATGACTGGTAATACACAATTGGGAAATAACAATATTAACTACAACAAAACCAACGAAGAAAATGGAGTGTATGTTTTTAAATTAAAAATTACCAATGGACAGAGTTATACAGGAAAATTGATTTTCTCTAACTAGAGAAAAAGAAAATATAAAGCACAAAAAAACCCACTTACATCGTTAAGCGGGTTTTAATTTTTTTAAAAAGCAAATATTATAAAGCTTTAACGTCTACTGCGTTTAATCCTTTTCTACCTTCTTTTAAGTCAAATTCAACTGCATCTCCTTCTCTAACTTCGTCAATTAATCCTGAGATGTGTACGAAATAATCTTGTTGTGTTTCGTCGTCAATAATAAATCCAAAACCTTTAGATTCATTAAAGAACTTTACTGTACCTTTTTTCACTGTGTAAAATATTATTTAATAAAGTACAAACATAGTATTTAAAAAATAAATCACACAATAAACTGCTTAATTTATTATTTAACAAATAACTGAAAGTCAATAAAAAAGCCTATCTATAATAGATAGGCTTTGATTTATTTTTTTAAGAAAATTATTTTAATTTCTTTTTTACTTCTACAATATGGTATGATTCAATAATATCTCCAACGGCAATATCGTTGTAGTTTTTAATCTGAACCCCACAATCATAACCTTTAGCAACTTCTTTAACATCGTCTTTAAAACGTTTTAATGTTGCTAACTCACCATCGTGAACTACAATACTATCTCTAATAATTCTAACTTTAGAATTTCTAGTAATCTTACCTTGAATAACCATACATCCTGCAATATTACCAACTTTAGAAATTTTGTAAACTTCTCTAATCTCTACGTTACCTAATAATTCTTCTTTAGTGTCTGGAGATAACATACCTTCCATCGCATCTTTAAGATCATTAATTGCATCGTAAATAATAGAATAAGTTCTGATATCAACTTCTTCTGTATCTGCTAATTGTCTTGCATTTCCTGCAGGCCTAACATTAAATCCTACAATAATTGCATCAGAAGCAGAAGCTAATAATACATCAGACTCCGTAATTGCACCAACACCTTTATGTAAAATATTTACTTGAATCTCTTCAGTAGATAATTTTTGGAAAGAATCTGTTAATGCTTCTACAGAACCATCCACATCTCCTTTTAAGATGATGTTTAACTCTTTAAAGTCTCCTAACGCAATACGACGACCAATTTCATCTAAAGTAAGAGTTTTTTGAGTTCTTACAGATTGCTCACGTTGTAATTGAGAACGCTTTGATGCTATTTGTTTAGCTTCTCTTTCGTCTTCAAAAACATTAAACTTATCTCCTGCTTGAGGTGCTCCGTCTAATCCTAAAATAGATACAGGCGTAGATGGTGGAGCTGCTTCAACGTTTTTACCACGTTCATCAAACATTGCTCTTACTTTACCAGAGTGTTTACCTGCTAAAATATAATCACCTATTTTTAAAGTACCTGCTTGAACCATAATGGTTGAAACATATCCTCTACCTTTATCTAATTGTGCTTCTACAACTGTACCAACTGCTGATTTATTTGGATTAGCTTTTAATTCTAAAATTTCAGATTCTAAAACTACTTTCTCTAATAAATCTTCAACACCTAATCCTGTTTTTGCAGAAATTTCTTGGCATTGGTATTTACCACCCCAATCTTCAACCAACATATCCATGCTAGCTAATTGTTGCTTAACATTATCTGGATTTGCAGTAGGTTTATCAATTTTGTTTAAAGCAAAAACAATAGGTACTCCTGCAGCTTGTGCATGGCTAATTGCTTCTTTTGTTTGCGGCATCACATCATCATCGGCAGCAATCACAATAATTACTAAATCCGTAACTTGAGCACCACGTGCACGCATTGCTGTAAAGGCCTCGTGACCTGGTGTATCTAAAAATGCAATTTTTTGTCCTGTATTAATCTTTACAGAATAAGCCCCAATATGTTGAGTAATTCCTCCAGATTCTCCAGCAATCACATTTGCATTACGAATATAATCTAGTAATGATGTTTTACCATGATCTACGTGTCCCATGATGGTTACAATAGGAGCTCTATCTTCTAAGTCTTCTTCATCATCTTCAGCTTCGGCAACAGCTTCTTCAACTTCTGCACCAACAAACTCAACATCATAATTAAACTCTTCTGCAACAATCTTAATTGTTTCAGCATCTAAACGTTGGTTCATTGTTACCATCATTCCTAACATCATACATGCTGAAATAATTTCGGTAACCTGAACATCCATCATCGTTGCAACTTCACTTACAGTAACAAACTCTGTTACTTTTAAGATTTTGCTGTCTGCTGCTTCTTGTGCTTGAGCATCATCAGCTTGTTGACGGTGTAAATCACGTTTTTCTCTACGGTGCTTAGCCCCTTTATTCTTTTTAGATTTTCCTTGAAGCCTTTCTAGGGTCTCACGTACTTGTCTTTGTACTTCTTCATCTGTAGGCTCTTCCTTGGTAACAGGAGCTGCAAATCTACCTCTCTGACCTGGTCCTCCTGGTCTTCTATTAGGTCCTCCTGCATTAGCTCTTTGTCCTGGTCCTCCTCCTGATCTATTTCCTTGACCTGGTCCTCCTGCACGATTGTTTGTGTTAGGAGTTCCTGGTTTTACAATTCTCTTACGTTTTTTCTTAGCATCGTTAGCAGCATTTGCAGCCGCCTTAGGATCTGGCTTCTTCTTTTTAGGTCTTTCAAATTGTTTTAAATCAATTGTTGTACCTGTAAGTCTTGGCCCTGTAAGTTTTTGATATTGAGTTTTAATAGCCTCTGGCTCTCCACCTTCCTCAGGATCATTACTTGCTGTAGGTGCTGCTGTAGTTTCCTCTTTAACTTCTGGTGCTTTTTCTTTAGCTACCGGCTTGCTAACTGAGGCAGAAGGCATTTCTTTTGAAACTTCAGGTTTTGGAGCTTCTGCTTTTGGCTTAGGCTCTTCCTTTTTTACTTCTTTTTCTACTTTAGGAGTCTCTTTAATTACTTCTGGAGCAGATTTAACTATTTTAAGTCCTCCTAATTTAGGAGCGCTAGCTTTAATTACTTCAGGCTCTTTTGGGGTTTCTACTGGTTTAACAGTTTCTTCTTTTGGAGCTTGAGCTTTTGGCTCTTCTTTTTGAACAGGAGCAGCTGGCTTAGGTTCTAAATCTATTTTACCAACAGTTTTTAACTCTAACTTTTCAGCTTTAGCCTTTAGAATTCTATTCTTTTCCTCCTCTTCTTTACGTTTTTTCTCTTCTTGAGCAATACGTAATTCTTCTTTTTCCTTTCTTTTCTCTTCTCCTACTTCTTTAGAATCAGCTTTCTTTTGGGCATCCGTTTGAAAACCGTCTAATAAGATTTGATATTCTTGATTAGAAATTTTTGTTGTAGGACGAGCCTCTATTTCTATCCCTTTGGATGAAAGATGCTCTACCGCCCTATCTAACGATATGTTTAATTCTCGTAAAACTTTGTTAAGCCTTAATGTTTTGCTTACAGACATATATAATTTTTACTGTTTTTTTGTTTAAGAAGATGTTTTGATTAAAAGGCTATTGACTACCCTATCTATCAAATTCTTCTTTTAAAATACGTTGAACCTCAATGATTGTTTCTTCTTCCAAATCGGTTCTGCTCACTAATTCAGCCACATCTTTGTCTATAACACTTTTTGCAGTATCTAAACCAATGCTTTTGAATTCGTCAATAATCCATGCTTCTATTTCGTCAGAAAACTCTGTTAACTCTACGTCTTCATCGTCTTCTACACCATCTCTTAACACGTCAATTTCGTAACCTGTTAATTGAGTAGCTAATCTAATATTTACACCATTTCTACCAATTGCTTTTGATACTTCTTCTGGACGTAAATAAACTTCAGCTTTCGCTTTTTTATCTCCTTCAGCCTCAAAGATATCCATTTTTACAACTTTAGCAGGACTTAATGCTCTAGAAATGTATAATTGAACATTTTTTGTGTAATTGATAACATCAATATTTTCGTTTCCTAACTCACGAACAATACCGTGAATTCTAGATCCTTTAATACCAACACATGCTCCAACAGGATCAATTCTATCATCATAAGAATCAACAGCAATTTTTGCTTTTTCACCAGGAATACGTGCTACACCTTCGATAGTAATTAAACCATCAAATACTTCAGGTATCTCTTGTTCAAATAATTTAGTTAAAAACTCTGGAGCAGTTCTAGACAAAATAATAACAGGTTTGTTACCTCTTAACTCTACTGTTTTAATAATACCTCTTACAGAATCTCCTTTTCTAAAAAAGTCTGAACGAATTTGCTCACTCTTAGGCAATACTAACTCGTTTCCTTCATCATCTAATAAAATAACAGCGTTATGTTTAATATGATGAACTTCTGCAGTATATAAATCTCCTTCTAACTCTTTAAACTTTTTATACAAGTTTGTACTATCGTGCTCGTATAATTTAGAAATTAAGTTTTGACGTAATGCTAAAATAGCTCTACGTCCTAATTGATGTAATTTAATTTCTTCAGAAACCTCTTCACCAACCTCAAAATCCGGTTCAATTTTTCTAGCTTCAGACAACTCAATTTCCTCATTATCGTCTTCAGACATTTCATCTTCAACTACAATTCGGTTTCTCCAAATTTCTAAATCCCCTTTATCTGGGTTTACGATAATATCAAAATTTTCATCAGAACCATACTTTCTTTTCAATGCAGCTCTAAAAACTTCTTCTAAAATAGACATTAACATTACACGGTCAATGTTCTTATCATCTTTAAATTCTGAAAATGAATTGATTAAATCTATATTCTCCATTTAAATATTTTAACTAAATAATATTTTTACTTTTGTTTCCTTTATCTCGGCATAAGTCAAAGTTGCTGATTTTTCTACAGTAACTTTTCCTTTACCAATTTCTTTAGGTTCTCTTGTTTTCCAGCTTAAAACAATATTCTCATCGGTTACTTTTTCAAGCACACCTTCAAACTTATCATTTTCAGTAGTCACAAGGATTGTTCTCCCTATATTTTTTACATATTGTCTTTGTAACACAATTGGCTTAGCAATATCTGGTGTTGCAACTTCAATACTAAAATCTTCTTCGTCTCTATCTAAGTTAGCTTCTACAGCTCTACTTACACGAATACATTCACTTAAAGGAACTCCTTTATCACCATCTATAATCACCGAAATTTTATTTTCAGCTCCTATAACTAAGTCAACTAAAAACAATTCAGCGTTTTCAACTAGTGCCTCCTTAATGTATTCTTCGACTTTATTTTTATCCATATATATCTATAAAAAGTGGGGCTAATTAGCCCCACTCATCAATTTCAATTATTTCCAACGCAAATATACGAGTTTTTTATTGATTCACAAGATTTTAATCTTAAAGACTATTCTTGTTCTTAACTCAACAAAGACAGGCTAAAAATACGCTTTAAATAAAAAAGTCTTAAACCAAAAGGATTAAGACTTTTTTGTTGTCCCACAAGGACTCGAACCTTGAACGACGGTACCAAAAACCGCTGTGTTACCATTACACCATGGGACAGTGCGTTAGCGGTTGCAAATATACAGCACATCTACAATTCTGCAAAACTTTTTTCAAAAAAAAATCACTTTTTTTTCCTCTCTTGAATCTTTCAGTTGAAAATCAACATTTTAATGTTTCATATTTTTTTTCTTCATCTTCTCAGTTGGAACATTTTTTGCTTAAAAGTACTTCAGCATTTATATTTATTTAAATTTGTGACTAAAATTTTAGTTTCTCATAAACAACATGGAAGAAAAAACTTATCAAAAATGGAACATCATCACTGGATGGGTTGTATTTGCAATTTCACTAATCACATACACACTTACTCTTGAACCTACTGTTAGCTTTTGGGATTGTGGAGAATATATTTCAACAGCTGTAAAACTAGAAGTAGGTCACCCACCAGGTGCTCCTTTATTCCAAATGCTTGGTGCCTTTTTTGCCATGTTTAGTTTTTCTGCTAGTAATGTAGCTTATATGGTTAACTTTATGTCTGGTCTAGCAAGTGCTTTTACCATATTGTTTATGTTTTGGTCCTTAACCAACCTAATTAAAAGAATTGCTATAAAAAACAATGTATTAGACCTAAACAAAACTATTGCTATTATTGGTAGTGCTGCAGTAGGTAGTTTAACTTATACTTTTTCTGATAGTTTTTGGTTTAGTGCTGTAGAGGCCGAAGTATATGCTATGTCTTCTTTTTTAATGGCCTTACTTTTCTGGTTAGGACTAAAATGGGAAAAATCTTTTGGACAACCTAGAAACAATAGATGGTTAATTTTAATATCTCTTATTATAGGTCTTTCTTTTGGAGTACACATTTTATCTTTATTAGTAATTCCATCATTAGTATTCCTATACCTAAATTATTATTACGAAAAATACACTGTAAAAACTTTTATCATTGCCAATGCTATTGCAATAGGAACCTTAGCTTTTATTTTTAAGTTTTTATTCCCTTATACCTTATTATTCTTTAGTGCTTCTGAATTGTTCTTTATCAACAATCTAGGATTGCCATTTAATACAGGAACTATTATCGCTGGTATTGTTATTATTATTGGTTTCTACTTTGGATTAAAACACACTCGTAAAAACAATATGTATTTAGGAAACACAGCTTTATTATCTATCATGTTTGTTATGATTGGTTTTTCTTGCTGGTTAATGCTTCCTATTAGAGCTAACGCCAATACCATTATTAACGAAAACAACCCTTCATCTGCTAGAGAACTTTTAGCTTACTACAATCGTGAACAATATGGTGATGCTAATATTTTTTACGATACCTATTATTCTGAAAAATACAATAGAGAACCTGCAACAGATGCCAATGGTGAAACCATCATGGAAGATGTAAAACCTAAGTACGAAAAAGACGAGAAAAGCGGGAAATACATTATTGTTAACGACTACAAAAACGCACAACAAAAAACCGGAGATCAACACAAAGGTTTTATTCCTAGAATGGTTGTTCCAGGTCTAGAGCAAAACTATAAAATGATTGCAGGTATTCCTAAAAACAGTAAAGAGAGACCAACCATGGCTCAAAACCTAAAATACATGGCCGAGTATCAATTTGGATACATGTACTTTAGATATTTGTTTTGGAATTTTGTTGGAAAACAAAACGACATTCAAGGAAACATGGATCCTTTAAACGGAAATTGGATCACTGGAATTAATGCCATAGATAGATTTTTTATAGGTCCGCAAACAAATCTTCCTAGCGATGTTATTAACAACAAAGGGAGAAATATTTATTTTGGTATTCCTTTTATACTAGGGATTATCGGACTAATATATCAATACAGCAAAGACAAAAGAAACTTTTACAACCTATTATTATTCTTTGCTTTTACAGGTTTTGCCATCATTTTTTACACCAACCCAAAACCTTTTGAACCAAGAGAAAGAGATTATGCCGTTGTAGGATCTTTTTACATTTTTGCCATGTGGGTAGGATTTGGTGTTTATGCTATTATTGATAAAATAAACGAATACAAAAATAACAAACTGGTTGCCATCTCTGTAACTTCAATCTGTTTGCTAATCTCACCTGTTTTGATGGCTTCAGAAAACTGGGATGACCATGATAGATCTAACAGATATACAGCTTATTTTAATGCAAAAGCTTATTTAGATTCTTGTGATGAAAATGCTATTTTATTTACCATTGGAGATAACGATACTTTCCCACTTTGGTACTTACAAGAAGTAGAAAAATACAGAACTGATATTAAAATCATCAACTCTAGTTTACTAGCTACTGATTGGTATATTGATCAAATGAAGCGTAAAGCTTATGAGTCTGACCCTATCCCATCACAATTAACACACAAGCAATACAGACACGGTAGTTTAGACGTAGCTTATCATATCGATCAAGTTGACGACCGTTGGAATATTGACGACTTTATGATGTGGATTAGCTCATCTGACAAGAGAACTTATATTGAAGTTACTGATGGAAAGTTTGAGAAATTCTACCCAACAAACAAATTAAGATTAACCGTTAACAAAGAAACTGTTTTAGCTAATGGTACTGTTAAAGCAAAAGATGCTGATAGTATTGTTGACTATATGGATATGGATGTTGATGATAGAGGACTTACAAAAAACAGAATTTTAATGTTAGATATTCTAGCCAACAACAACTGGAAACATCCTATTTATTTTACAGGAGGAGCCAATGCTGACGAAGAATATATTTGGTTAAAAGATTATTTACAACTAGATGGTATGGCTTATAAATTAGTCCCTATAAAAACCAAAAATGAATATGGTATTTTAGGAATGGGAAGAATTGATAGTGATGACTTATACGAAAAAGTAAAAGACTGGAATTTTGGACATCATGGAAAAGATTTTTATTTAGATGTAGAATCTAGAAAAAATTCAATTTCTTATAGAAACACTATTTCTAGACTAGTTGAAGCTCTAATTAACGAAGGAAAGTTTGATAAAGCTGAAGAAATACTAGATTTAAGCTTTAACAAGATGCCTATTGAAGAATACCAACAATACGGAGTATGCCTAGGTTTTCCTGAACAATATTATCTTATTAACAAACCAGAAAAAGCTCGTATTGCTGCAGATTTATTGATCAAAACTTTTCAAGAACATTTAACTTATTACAGTCAGTTTAACTCATATGACTTAAACTACTTATTCTCAGAAGTTGAAAACCAATTCAAAATGTATCAAACTGTAGCTGCGGATGTTAATAAATACGACAAAGACACTGACTATAAAGACATGGTTGAAAAATCATTCTTAGAACACATCAAATTGTTCGAAGAAATTTTCCAATAAAACCATGAGGTTATACCCTATAAAAACTGCTAAAATTTTCAAGTCCATTTTTAATCAATGGACTTGGAGTTTTAACACCAATAAAAAAGAAGTATACCTTACTTTTGATGATGGCCCTATCCCAAACATCACTCCTTGGGTTTTAAACCAATTAAAAAAACACAAAGCAAAAGCCACTTTTTTTTGTATAGGAGACAACATCAAAAAACACCCAGAAATACTAGAACAAATTATTCAAGAAAACCATAGAGTTGGAAACCATACTTTTAACCATCTAAAAGGCTGGAACACTAATACCGATGAATACATCAAAAACACCTTATTAGCAGAGCAATATCTTCCTACTCAGACTCAAAAACTATTTAGACCACCTTATGGAAAAATCAGTTTTTCACAGTCAAAAAAACTGCTATCATTAAACTATAAAATTATTATGTGGGATGTGTTAAGTGCTGATTTTGACAAGCATTTAACCGCTAAAGAATGTACTAAAAACGTACTATCAAAAATAGAAAATGGGAGCATCGTTGTTTTTCACGATAGCGAAAAAGCTTTCCCTAGACTTCAAGAAGCACTTCCTAAAATCTTAAGTGAATTAACTAAAAAGGGATATTCTTTTAAAGCAATTCCCTAAACATATTGTTGCACTAATGTAATCAATGTATTAGCATCTTGCTCTCCAGACTGTCTCCACTTCATCACTCCATTTTTATAGATTACATAAGTAGGATTTCCTTTGACTTTTAAAGCATTTGCTAAAATTTCATTTTTCTGAATATCAATTTTAATCACTTTAGCTTTATCACCTAAAGCCGCAACAACATCTTTTAAAACCACACCTGTTGGCTCTTCTTCCTCCTCACTCCATTGAGCGTAAAAATCGATTAAGACAGGAATTTCAACATTAATTAAATCACCAAACTTAGTCATATGTAAATGTTTAATAATTAACTTGTAAGCACAACAAATACTGCTACACAAACACAAATAACACTGCAATATAACTTTTTTACGAATTAAACAAAAAAAACAAAGTAAATTTTTCGCTTTACCACATCATTTCATCACTTTTTTACAACTTTTAAGCCCAATCATCTTTAAAAACCACATAACAAGCCAATCACTTTAAGACATTTTAATTACATTTACCAATCTTAATTTTTTATATATGGCCACACAAAAAAGATTGTTTTTACTAGATGCTTTTGCTTTGATTTTTAGAGGGTATTACGCTTTGATAAAAAACCCAAGGATTAACTCTAAAGGAATGGACACTTCTGCTATTCTAGGATTTACAAATTCTTTATTAGATGTCATCAAAAGAGAACAACCAGAATTATTAGCTGTTGCTTTTGATAAAGGTGGATCTGTAACAAGAACCGAATCTTTTGAAGCTTATAAGGCCAACAGACAAGAAACTCCAGAAGCTATTAAAATAGCAATTCCATATATTCATGAAATTTTGAAAGCCATGAATATTCCTATTATTGAAGTTGAAGGGTTTGAAGCTGATGATTTAATTGGAACTTTAGCCAAACAAGCAGAAAAACAAGGGTGCCAAGTATACATGGTTACTCCTGATAAGGATTACGCCCAGCTAGTATCTGAAAACATTTTTATGTACAGACCTGCTAGAATGGGGAACGGAATTGAAATTTGGGATATAGAAAAAGTAAAAGAAAAATTTGAGGTAGAAAGCCCCCTACAAGTTATTGATTACTTAGGGATGATGGGAGATGCTGTTGACAACATACCGGGTTTACCTGGTGTAGGTGACAAAACTGCCAAAAAATTTATAAAACAATACGGATCTATGGAAAACCTTTTAGCCAATACTCATGAGCTAAAAGGAAAAATGAAAGAAAAAATTGAAGCCAACAAAGAGTTAGGATTACTATCTAAAGAATTGGCTACTATTATATTGGATTGTCCTGTAGAGTATCACGAGGAAGATTTTACCATGTGCGCGCCTAATATTGAAGAAACTTCGAAGATTTTTCAAGAATTAGAATTTAGACGTATTGCCGATACTGTTAACAAAATTTTTGGAACAGAAACACCACAAACAACTACAGAAAAACAAGAAACCCCACAAACAAACAGCAACGAACCTCAATTAGATTTGTTTGGAAGTGCCGAGGCATCGCAAAACACAACTTCTTCTTTTGGATACAATACAATTAGCAATACAAAGCCCATTTATCAATATTTAAACACTGATATTGCTAGAAAACTATTTATTAGCAAACTTTTAAATCAACCAAAAGTTGCTTTTGAAATTGTGACCGAAAGAGAAAATTTTATCGATCAAATTATTGGGTTTAGTTTTTCATACGAAGCCAACACAGGGTATTATATTCCTGTAACAGAAAATACTGATAAAATCCTTACAGAATTAAAAGCTTTTTTTGAAAACGAGGCTATTGAAAAAATTGCTTATGATGTTAAAAGTAATATCAAGTTTTTAGCACAATACAATATTTCTCTACAAGGAAAAATTTTCGACATTAGTTTAGCTCATTATTTATTACATCCAGACATGAGACATCAACTTGATGTATTGTCTGAAACTTACTTAAAATACGAAGTTACTCATCAAGACAACGTAATTGGAAAAGGTAGAAATAAAATAAAATTAGCCGAGGTAGATTTAGCTATCACCACTCCATATTCTTGCGAACAATCTGATGTTTGTTTTCAACTAGAAAGTCTTTTTAGAAAAGAATTATCAGAAAATAATTTAGAAAAATTATATGATGAAATTGAATTGCCATTATTAAAAGTATTGGCTAAAATGGAATTGGCAGGAATCAACCTTGATGTTCCATATTTAAAAGAATTATCAGATGTCTTAACTACAGATATTGCTGTTTTAGAAAAAGAAATCTACTCATTAGCTGGCGAAGAATTTAATATTGCCTCTCCTAAACAATTGGGAATAGTTTTATTTGAAAATTTAAAACTAGTGGATAAGGCTAAAAAAACCAAAACCGGACAATACGCAACTGGTGAAGATATTTTAAGCAAATTGGCATCGGAACATGAAATTGCTGCCAAAATATTAGAATATCGTGGATTGGTAAAACTAAAAAACACTTATGTAGATGCTTTACCAAACGAAGTAAACCCAGTAACTAACAGAGTTCACACCACCTACAGCCAAGCAACTGCAGCTACAGGAAGATTGAGTTCTAACAATCCAAACCTACAAAACATTCCTATCAGAACAGAAAGAGGAAAACAAATTCGTAAAGCATTTGTTAAAAGGAATGATGATTATGTTTTGTTTGCTGCCGATTACTCTCAAATAGAATTAAGATTAATTGCAGAATTAAGTCAAGATCCAGAAATGTTAGCTTCTTTTCAAAAAGGAGATGATATTCACCGCTCAACAGCTGCCAAGGTTTTTGGCGTTTCAATTGATGAAGTTACAAGAGAGCAACGTAGTCACGCTAAAACAGTAAACTTTGGAATTATTTATGGAGTTTCTGCTTTTGGTTTAAGCCAACAAACCAATTTAAGCAGAAAAGAATCAAAAGAATTGATTGATACTTATTACGAAACTTATCCTACGCTTAAAAAATACATGGCAAGTCAGGTAGATTTTGCCAAAGAAAATGGATATGTAAAAACTTTGTTAGATAGACGTAGATACCTAAAAAACATCAACTCTGCCAACGCTATTGTTCGTTCTGCCGATGAAAGAAATGCTGTAAACGCTCCTATTCAAGGAACTGCTGCAGACATTATTAAAATCGCCATGATTAACATCCAAAAAACACTAGAACAAGGAAAGTACAAAACCCAAATGCTTTTACAAGTTCATGATGAATTGGTGTTTGATATGCACAAAGATGAAGTTGACACCTTAAAACCTTTAATTGTTTCTCTAATGGAAAACGCATACAAACTTAGCGTTCCTTTAGTAGTTGATACTGATATGGGTGACAATTGGTTAGATGCACATTAACCCACGAATTTTAAGACAAAAAACATGATCAATATTACTTCTTTGCTATTTCCTAAACGTTTTAGTTTATTAAAAAGTTTTAGCGCTTTATTTTTAATCGTTTCTTTTATAGTAAGAATCAGTCTATATATATGGTCTATACAAAGTATTGAGTTTTCTTTTGTTGATCTTATCAAAATCATAGGAATTGGATTCTTTTTTGACTTTGGTACCCTAGCCTATATTTTAGCTATCTACGGGTTGTATTGGTTTTTATTTCCTCGAAAATTTTACGGTAATTGGTTAGATAAAATACTGATAAACTTCACTTATTTTTTATTGGTCTTTGTTTTTGTTTTTGCTTTTTTAGGAGAGTTTACTTTTTGGGAAGAATTTGCAAGAAGATATAATTTCATCGCAGTAGATTATTTACTTTATACTTATGAAGTTATAGAAAATATTAACGAATCTTACCCGCTCCCTTTGTTAATTGGAATTATCATTCTACTAACTATAGGAGCTTTTTATGTAGCAAAAAAACAAGACGTTTTTGTTGAATGTTATAACAATGAGGATGGTTACCTTAGAAAAATTATCCCTTATGGTTTTTGGGTAATTGTTGCAGGAGTTTTTCACTTATATGTGCAAAACAATCAAGCTGAAATTTTTAGCAATAGATATCAAAACGAATTGGCTAAATCGGGAGTCTATTCTTTTTTTGCTGCTTATAATGCTAACGAATTGGATTATGATGAATTCTATAAAACACAATCCAAACAAAAATCTTTAGAAATTGTACAACAAAGTCTTTTAGACAATGGAGACAAAATACTTTCTGAAGACAATATTTTAAGAAGCATTCATAACACAGGAAAAGAACATAAACCAAACATAGTATTTATATGTATGGAAAGTATGAATGCTAATTTTATGGAAGCTTTTGGAAATCAAGAATTACTTACTCCATTTTTAGACAGCCTTGCACACAAAAGCGTTTTTTACACCAACCTTCAGGCCACTGGAACAAGAACTATCCGTGGAATGGAAGCCTTAACACTAGCTATTCCCCCTACTCCAGGGAGAAGTATTGTAAAAAGACCTAATAATAATAACTTATTTACTGTTGGAGAAATTTTAAAAGAAAAAGGATATAGTAGAACTTTTTTCTACGGAGGTGATGGACATTTTGATAACATGAATGGTTATTTTGGAAACAATGGTTTTGATATTGTAGACAATCCTAAAGAAAACAATTCTTCTAACGAATTCCCTACACAAAGAATTCCTTTTACCGAAGAAGAAGTAACTTTTGAAAATGCCTGGGGAGCCTGTGATGGGGATATCTACAACAAGGCTATTAAGCAAATTAATATTCAGCACAAAAGTAAAAAGCCATTCTTTAACTTTATCATGACCAATACCAATCATAGACCTTATTCATTTCCCGAAGGTTATATTAACGACAAACCAGGAAATAGAATCTCTGCATTACGATATTCCGACTGGGCTATGAAACGTTTTTTTACCGATGCAAAAAAACAACCTTGGTTTAAAAACACTGTATTTGTAATTATTTCTGATCACTGTGCATATAGTGCAGGTAGAACCGAATTAGATGTCTCTAGCTATCATATTCCTGCGCTAATTTATAATCTACCCAACACAAAGCCACACGAGGTAAACAAACTATGCTCACAAATAGATTTACTCCCTACATTATTTGGATGGCTAAATTGGTCTTATGAAAGTAAGATATTTGGAAAAGACATTACAAAAATGAAACCTGAAGATGAAAGAGCTTTTATTGCTAATCACAGAAAATTAGGTTATAGAAAAGATAATAAAGTTGTAATTCTTAACGAATTAAAAGGAAGTAAAACTTACGAATGGAACGCTGAAGAAAACACTTTAACCAAAACAGAAAGTGATGAAACTTTAGAAAAAGAAACCATTGCAAACTACCAAACCGCCTACGAATTGTTTAAAAACAACAAACTTAAAATTAAAGAAATACACTAGTGATTAGTTTTCAGAAAATTAGACTTTTATTTTTTGAAAAATTCTCATAAAAAAAAGATTGTTATCTAAACAAATAATTCTATTTTTGCAGTCCCTTGGAGAATCCAAGAAGAATTATTGTTTAATTATTACAAAAACTAGTGTAAATGAACACATTAAGTTACAAAACAGTATCGGCTAACAAAGCTACTGTAGACAAGCAGTGGGTTTTGGTTGATGCGGACGGACAAACATTGGGTCGTTTAGCTTCTATCGTTGCAAAACTAATTAGAGGTAAGTACAAGCCTAGCTACACTCCACACGTGGATTGTGGTGACAACGTTGTTATTATCAACGCTGAAAAAATCAATTTAACTGGAAAAAAATGGTCTGACAAATCTTACATTCGTCACACAGGATATCCAGGAGGTCAAAGAAGTTTAACTGCTACAGAAATGTTCGAGAAAGATCCTACAAGATTAATCGAGAAAGCAGTAAAAGGAATGTTACCTAAAAACACTTTAGGAAGCGCTCTTTACAGAAACTTATATGTTTATGCTGGTACAGAGCATGCTCAAGAGGCTCAAAAACCAACAGCTATTAACTTAAACGACCTATTATAATCATGGAAACTGTTCACAAGATTGGTAGAAGAAAAACTGCCGTAGCAAGAGTTTATGTTTCAGAAGGAAAAGGAAACATGACTATTAATGGTAAAGACTTACCTGCTTACTTTACTACTGGAACTTTACAGTACAAAGCTAAACAAGCTTTATTATTAACTGATAACTTAGAATCTTTCGATATTACAGTAAATGTATACGGAGGTGGTGTAACAGGACAAGCAGAAGCTATCCGTTTAGCTATTTCTAGAGCTTTATGTGAAATTGATGCTGAAAACAGATCTATCTTAAAACCAGAAGGATTATTAACTCGTGACCCTAGAATGGTTGAGCGTAAGAAATTTGGTCAAAAGAAAGCAAGAAAGAAGTTCCAATTCTCAAAGCGTTAATATTATTGAAGTTTATAAGGTTAAAAAGTTTAAACTTTATCAAATATCGTTACCACTTTTTAACCTTAAACTTTACAAATTAAAAAATAAAATTAATCGATTGTTTAGCAAAAATAGTAGAGACTTCTACACAGAACTACTCCACTATTGCTAACATCTAAACAATAACCCATATTATGGCAAATATTCAAGAATTATTAGAAGCTGGTGTACACTTTGGACACTTAACAAGAAAGTGGAATCCAAGTATGGCTCCTTACATCTACACAGAACGTAACGGAGTACACATCATTGACTTATACAAAACTTCAGCTAAAATTGACGATGCATCTGCTGCATTAGAAAAAATTGCTGCTTCAGGAAGAAAAATCTTATTTGTTGCAACAAAAAAACAAGCTAAAGATATCGTTGCTGAAAAAGCTGCTGCTGTAAACATGCCTTACATTACTGAAAGATGGCCTGGAGGAATGTTAACAAACTTTGTTACTATTCGTAAAGCAGTTAAAAAAATGTCTTTAATCGACAGAATGAAGACTGATGGTTCTTTTGATGCATTATCAAAAAGAGAAAAGTTACAAATCGAGCGTCAACGTGCTAAATTAGAAAAGAACTTAGGTTCTATCTCTGATATGACTCGTTTACCAGGAGCTTTATTTGTAATTGATGTTAAAAAAGAACACATTGCTGTTGCTGAAGCTAAGAAATTAAACATTCCTGTTTTCGCAATGGTGGATACTAACTCTGATCCAAGTGATATAGATTTCGTAATCCCATCTAACGATGATGCGTCTAAATCAATCGACAAAATCTTAACCTTAACTACTGAAGCTATTGCTCAAGGATTAAGCGAAAGAAAAGCTGGTAAAGATGCTCCTGCTGCTGCAGAAGCTCCAGCTGTTGAAGAAGAAGCAAAATAATCATATAAATTTAACATGTAACGGTACAAAACTTTTTTAATTTTGTACCGTTCATTTTTATAAAAACTTTAAAACACAATACTATGGCAGATATTAAGGCAGCTGACGTGATGAAATTAAGAAAATCATCAGGAGCTGGAATGATGGACTGTAAAAAAGCTTTAATAGAAGCTGAAGGAGATTTTGACAAAGCAGTAGATGTATTACGTAAGAGAGGTCAAAAAATGGCTGCAAAAAGAGCTGACCGTGAGTCTAGCGAAGGTGCTGCTATCTCTGTTGTTAATGCAGACAAAACCGCTGGAGTTTCTATCGTATTAGGATGTGAAACTGATTTTGTTGGAAAGAATGAAGATTTTGTTGCTTTAGCTAAAGAATTGGCTGCACACGCATTAAACTTCAGTACAAAAGAAGAGTTTTTAGCTTCTGATTTTGGAGGAGTTTCTGTAGCTGAAAAATTAGTTGAGCAAACAGGAGTTGTTGGTGAAAAATTAGAAATTAACGATTTTGCAAGAGTTGAGGCTCCTTACGTTGGTTCTTATATTCACGTTGGAAACAAAATTGCTTCTTTAGTTGGTTTATCTCAAGCTATCGAAGGTGCAGATGCTTTGTCTAGAGACGTAGCTATGCAAGTTGCTTCTATGGGAGCTACAACTTTGTCTTACAAAGATTTTGATCCTGCATATGTAGCTGCTGAAACTGAAGCTAGAATTGCTGCTATTGAAAAAGACAATATTGAATTAGGAAGATTAGGAAAAACGTTAAAGAACGTTCCTCAATTTATTTCTAAATCTCAATTAACTGACGAAGTTATGGCTAAAGCTGAAGAAGCTGCTAAAGCTGAGTTAACTGCAGAAGGAAAACCAGAAAAAATCTGGGATAGAATCTTACCAGGTAAAATGGAAAGATTTGTTTCTGATAACACAACTTTAGATCAAGAGCAATGTCTATTAGATCAAAACTTCATTAAAGATGAAAAGAAAACTGTTGCTGAATATGTAGCTGCTTCTAATGTAGAAGTTGTTGCTTTCTCAAGAGTTACTTTAGGATAATTTATTTCCTTCATATAAAATTTAAAACCTCTCATTTTTATGAGAGGTTTTTTTATGCAATTAAATCAATAAACCAACACATCAATCTGTAAATATTCATCTAAAATTTTATATTTGCACTACCTAAATAACAATCATGCAATACAAAAGAATACTATTAAAATTAAGTGGTGAAGCTTTAATGGGAGACAATCAATATGGTATTGACCCTAAAAGATTAGCAGAATATGCTCAAGAAATTAAAGCTGCAGTTGAAACAGGATTAGAAATTGCAATTGTGATAGGTGGAGGAAATATCTTTAGAGGTGTTTCTGGTGCTGCTCAAGGTATGGATCGTGTACAAGGAGATTATATGGGAATGTTAGCTACTTGTATTAACGGAATGGCTCTACAAAGTGCTATTGAAGCTACAGGAGTAAAAACTAGATTACTTACTGCAATTAAAATGGAAGAAATAGCAGAACCTTTTATTAAAAGAAGAGCTGTTAGACATTTAGAAAAAGGAAGAGTAGTTATTTTTGGAGCAGGTACAGGAAACCCATACTTTACAACTGATACCGCTTCTGTATTAAGAGCAATTGAAATACAAGCAGATGTTATTTTAAAAGGAACTCGTGTAGATGGTATTTATACTGCAGACCCAGAAAAAGATAGTACTGCTACAAAATTTGATACTATTTCTTATAGAGATGTATTAGATAAAGGTTTAAAAGTAATGGACTCTACAGCATTTACTTTAAGTGAAGAAAATAGTCTTCCTATCTTAGTTTTTGATATGAATACTAAAGGAAATCTTCAGAAATTAATTACAGGAGAAAAAATTGGTACAATAGTTACAGATAAATAATATATAAGATGAACGAAGAAGTTACATTTATTATTGACAGTGCTAAAGAGGGAATGGAAGCTGCCATTGCTCACTTAGTAAAAGAATTCGGAAATATTAGAGCAGGTAAAGCTGCCCCTGCCATGTTAGGTAGTGTAATGGTAAATTACTATGGTTCTCAAACACCATTAAGCCAAGTTGCAAACGTAAGTACTCCAGACGCACAAACTATTACTGTTCAGCCATGGGAAAAGAACATGATTCCTGAAATTGAAAAAGGAATTATTGTTGCTAACTTAGGATTTAATCCTATGAATAATGGAGAACACATTATTATTAGTGTACCTGCATTAACAGAAGAAAGACGTAAAGAATTATCTAAGCAAGCTAAAGCTGAAGCTGAGCATGCTAAAATTAGTGTTCGTAACATTCGTAGAGATGCTAATAATGATATAAAAAAATTAGAAGTTTCTGATGACGAAAAAAAAGTTGCAGAAGATCAAATTCAAACTTTAACAGATGCTTATATCAAAAAAATTGATGAAGTATATGCTGTTAAAGACGCCGAAATCATGAAAGTATAAGTATACTTTCTCGCCTAAAAACATAGAGCCATCTAATAAAGTACACTGTTACCTAATTAGATGGTTTTTTTATATAATTTTACAACCCTCATATAATTCTTTACTTTTATGAAATTTTGGAATACTGTTGCAAGAACCATTCTTACCCATAGAGTAGCTACAATTATCATAATAGCCGTTATTACAGGGCTATTGGCATTACAATTTAAGAATGTACAGTTTTCTTATACAGAGGCAAATCTACTTCCTGAGGACAATCCTGTAAATATAGAATATGATAAATTCTTAAACATTTTTGGAGAAGAAGGAAACATTATTGTATTAGCCGTTAAAGACAGTACTCTTTTTACTGATGTAAATAAATTTAATAATTGGATTGCATTAGCAGATAAAATATCATCATATAAAAAAGAAATAGAAGGCGTAATTTCTTTTAGCAATATTAAAGAATTAAAGAAAAATGTAGACGAACAAAAGTTTGAACTCACTTCTATTCTTACAAAGAAAAAATACAATCAACAAGAAATAGATAGCATCAGCAATCATATTTTTAACGATTTACCTTTTTATGATCACATCTTGTTTAATAAAGAAACAGGAACCGTACAAACCATTGTTTATGTAGATAAGCAAATTGTAAATACCAAAATTCGATCAGATTTTATTAAAGACACCTTTAATCCGCTGATTAAACAATTTGATGAGGACAACAACTTACAAGTAAGAGTTTCTGGAATGCCTTACGTACGTAGTATGAATGCTGCTAGTGTAAAATCAGAAATGGGAATGTTTGTGTTACTTGGTTTAGGTGTAACAGGTTTGATATTCTTTTTGTTTTTTAGATCCCTTAGAGCAACAGCCATCACCTTATCTGTAGTAATTATTGGCGTACTTTGGTCTTTTGGTTTTATAGGATTATTAGGTTATCAAATTTCTATTCTAACAGCATTAATTCCACCATTAATTATTGTAATTGGAGTTCCTAATGCCATCTTTTTAATTCATAAATATCAACAAGAAGTTTATAAACACGGAAACAAAGCAAAATCTTTACAACGTGTTATTACCAAAGTTGGTAATGCTACCTTGATGACCAACCTAACCACTTCGGCTGGTTTTGCTACGTTTATTTTTACCAAAAGTAAAATACTTAAGGAATTTGGTGTAATTGCCTCAATTAACATTATGGGTATCTTTTTAATATCCCTTTGCTTAATTCCTATTCTATATAGTTTTATGCCTTTACCAAAGCCTAAGCATTTAAAACATTTAGAAAAAAAGTGGGCTGATTCTATTGTAAAAGGGATGACTAGAATTATTAGAAACAAAAAACCTTTTGTATATATCATCTCTTCTATTTTATTGGTTGTAGCAATTATTGGAGCTTTTCAAATAAAAGTTTCTGGAAGTTTGATTGAAGATATGTCTAAAAAAACTCAGTTTTACAAAGACATTGTTTTCTTTGAAAAAGAATTTGGAGGAATTTTACCGCTTGAAATTTTAGTTGATACTAAAAAAGAAAAAGGGGTGATGAATTTAACCACATTAAAAAGAATTGATAAACTAGAATCCGAAATTCTTAAAATTCCTGAATTCTCAAAACCTATGTCTATCAACAATTTGGTAAAATTTACCAAACAGGCTTTTTACAATGGGAATCCTGATTTTTATAAACTACCTACTTCACAAGAGAAAAACTTTATTTTAAGCTATGCTCAAAACTCTGGAGGAGACACAAATGCATTGGCTAGTATGGTTGATAAAACAGGACGCTATGCTCGTATCACTACTTTTATGAAAGATATTGGTACAGAAAGAATGGAACAAATTCAAGAAGAATTACAGGTAATTATAGATAAGAACTTTCCTAAAGAGCGTTACCATGTAACAATGACCGGAAAAGCATTGGTTTTTGTAAAAGGAACCAATTACTTAATCCACAATTTGATTATTTCTTTAGGTTTAGCCATTTTATTAATTGCACTTTTTATTGGAGGATTATTTAAAAATTCTAAAATGATTTTAATCTCCTTAATACCAAACTTATTTCCTTTGGTATTAACTGCTGGATTAATGGGCTATTTAGGAATTCCTTTAAAGCCATCAACTATTTTGGTTTTTAGTATCGCTTTTGGTATATCTGTAGACGATACCATACACTTTTTAGCCAAGTACAGACAAGAACTTATTGCAAGTAAGGGAAAGGTTAGGAAATCTGTATACAAAGCCATTAGAGAGTCTGGAATTAGTATGTTCTACACTTCTATTGTACTCTTTTTTGGATTTTTAGTGTTTATCATCTCAAGTTTTGGAGGAACAAAAGCATTAGGAGGTTTGGTTTCTATCACCCTTTTATTTGCTATGATTTCTAACTTAGTTGTATTACCTGCTTTATTGTTAACTTTTGAAAAAACAATCAATAAAAAGAGTAAAAAATCTAAAAAGAAAGAAGACTAAAATATTAATCTTTTTATACAAAATCCCTGAGTTAAATTTAACTCAGGGATTTTTTATACACATAGTACAACTTAGTTTAAACACTAAATTCTTTAAGTTTAGAACGCTTATCAACCTTTATAAACTTAATAAAGGTAGCTATAAAGCTTTATACTCTTAATTTTTATAGACTCACTTACGGATACTTATCCCCCTAAAAAAAAGAAGGTTCACAAATGTGAACCTCTTTTTTAAATTTTATGAGCAATGCTGAATTTACTCTGCTTCGTATAATCCTTTTTTAAACTTCTCTGGATCTTCTACCAAGTGATATCTTGGATCATCAATATCATCAACAATCATCTTATCAAATTTAGGATCAGCAGTTTTTAACAACACTTTACAATCTTTACTCAAGTGTCTTAACTTAATTTCTTTTCCGTTCTCCTCATATTTCTGAACAATATTTTTAACTGCTTCTAAACCTGAATGATCGCTAATACGAGATTCTATAAAATCAATCTCTACATATTGTGGATCGTTTTTAGGATCAAACTTTTCGTTAAATACATTTACAGAACCAAAAAATAAAGGTCCCCAAATTTCATATGTTAAAGTTCCATCTTTCATTCTTTTTCTAGCACGAATTCTAATGGCATTTTCCCAAGCAAAAACCAAAGCAGAAATAATTACTCCTGCAAAAACAGCAATCGCCAAATCAAAAACAACAGTAATTGCAGATACAGCTACCAATACAAAAGCATCGGCTTTTGGTATTTTTCTTAAAATTCTAATACTAGACCAAGCAAAAGTTTCTATCACCATTACAAACATCACCCCTACTAAAGCGGCAATAGGAACTTGTTCTATGTATTTATCTGCAAATAAAATAAAAGACAATAAGGTTAAAGCCATCATCACTCCAGACAAACGTCCACGCCCTTTTGCATTTACATTAATTACGGTTTGACCAATCATTCCACAACCACCAGTTCCTCCAAAAAGTCCACTAGTAATGTTTCCAACTCCTTGCGCAATACATTCACGATTTCCATCACCTCTAGTATCTGTTAATTCATCAACCAAATTCATCGTCATTAAAGACTCTATTAGCCCAACAGATGCTGCTAAAAAGGCAAATGGTAAAATAAATGTAAGTGTATCTAAATTAAAAGGTAAGTTTTGCCACAACTCCATATTTGGCGTTGGAAACTCTCCTTTTAAACCTGCTCCCCCACCTTCTCTAATATAAGAACCTACGGTAGAAACATCTAATCCTGAAACAACAACAATAATGGTTACCACTAAAATAGCTGTTAATGAAGCTGGTAATTTTTTGGTAACCTTAGGTAATAAAAAGATAATTGCCATGGTTAAACCAACCAAAGCCATCATAATATATAATTCGGTTCCAGACATAAATTCTGAAATATAATTCTTTACACCATCGGCAGAAATTTCTAGTGTTTTATGAGTAAACATTTTTACTTGAGCCCAAAAAATAACAATGGCCAATCCGTTTACAAAACCAAGCATTACTGGGTATGGAATTAAACGTACAAAACGTCCAAGTTTAAAAACACCAGCAAAAATTTGAAAAACTCCCATAAGAATAACAGCAGCCAACAGATAAAAATATCCCATATTATCTACAGGGCTATCAAACAACATTCCTTTGGTATGTCCTTCTTGTATCATGTGTACAAAAATAACTGCTACTGCTCCAGCAGCTCCAGAAATTAATCCTGGTCTACCTCCAAAAACGGCTGTAATTAAACCTATTATAAAAGCTCCAGACAAAGCTACTAAAGGATCTATTTGAGCTACGAATGCAAAAGCTACAACTTCTGGAATCATAGCTAAAGAAACCGTCATCCCTGCTAAGATGTCGTTCTTAGGGTTTGTTGTAAATTGTTTTAAATATTTAGTCATAGTATAATTTTAAAGTTGCAAAAATACGCTTTACAGGTGAGTTACACCTAATATCAACACCTTAAATCTTTATCTAGAAAAGTTCTTTTTTTGCATTAGAACCAATACAACAATAGGAATGGCTAATAAAACTACTGGTAATGTTTGGGTTATTAGAACGCTAGGTATTAATACAATAGTCGCTAAATATCCGGCAATAGCGCCTCCAATATGGGCACTGTGACCGACATTTCCTGATTGATTTTTCATACCATACATAGAATAAAACAAATAACCGATTCCGAATATATAGGCCGGAAAACTTATAGGTAATGGAAAAATAGACAAAGGCATATCTGGAAATAACACAATACTTGAGTAAACAATTCCTGTAACCGCTCCAGAAGCCCCTACTGCTGAATAATATAGATTGCTTTTGTTTAATAACAAGGACAAATAATTCCCTATAAATAAGCTTAATGCATAAATTCCCAAATATAATAAAGGTGAAAAATAGCTTAGAACAACATTAGAAAACATGTATAATACATACATGTTAAAACCTAAATGAATATAATCTGCATGTAAAAACCCTGAAGAAAACATTCTGATTTTTTCCCCTTTTTGAACGGATGATATATTGAATTTGTATTTATTAAAAAACACAACATCCTTAAACCCTTTAATACTCATAATTACATTAGCAAGTATCAGCCCTATTACTATTAATTTCATTGGATTCAATTTATTTTTATCCGATATATATTCGATATTTGCAATTCATATTTTTATAAAATGAATAAAGAACGAATTATCTTTACAATACTATATCCGATTATTTATATAATTTCAAAATTACCATTATCTATCTTATATGGGATATCAAATCTGCTATATTATTTAGTTTATTATATTATTGGGTATAGAAAGAAAACCGTTAGAAAAAACTTAGCTCTTTGTTTTCCAGAAAAAACTGATAAAGAAAGACTAGAAATTGAGAAAAAATCTTTTAGACATTTTGTAGATATTTTTATTGAAATGTTAAAAGGTTTTGGGATTAATGAAAAGGAATTAAATAAAAGATATATCTATAAAAACCCTGAATTGATTGAGGAATACGGTAAAGAAAATCAAAGTATTTTAATTGTAGGTGCTCATCACGGAAACTGGGAGTGGTTATTCAATATCAATCGTAGAACTTCTTTAAAATGTATTGGGGTCTATAATAAAGTAGAAAATAAATATTTTGATAAATACGTAAAAGAAAACAGAGCTCGTTTTGGTTCTTATTTTGTTACCACAAAGGAAACGATTCCAACCATTATAGATCATTATAGAAAAAAAATACCCTCGTTATACGTTTTACTTAGTGATCAATCTCCACAAGTTGGAAAAACTCATTATTGGGCTCCATTTTTTGGACATGTAGTTCCTATTCATACAGGGGCAGAAATGTTGGCTAACAGATTTAATCACCCTGTGATTTATATGGATATTAAAATGCCAAAAAGAGGACATTACGAGGTTACTTTTGAAAAATTAACGGCAGCAGAAAACTCGACTAGTGAGTATCCGTTAACCGATGCATATCTTGAAAAAATAGAAGCTGCTATTAGAAAAAACCCTGAGACATATTTTTGGACACACAATCGTTTTAAACATTTGGGTAAAGCCCCTAAAAAGTAACTTATTACTTTACTATCTTTAGCTTTATATAGAACAAACCCCATCTAAATGATTAAACAATTTAAAGTTTGGTTAAACAAGCCTTATTTCTTAATTGATAAACTTTCTGTTAAACTTTCAATGACCCTAGGAGTTGGATTGTTTACTTTCTTATTCCTATATATTTTTCAACCTTTTGGAATAGATCAAGTTATTAATGCCAATATTTTTTTAATTGTTGGTTATGGTGTACTTGTTAGCCTTAGTTTGTTTATTAGTTATTTTATACTTCCTAAAATTTTTCCTGTTTATTTTAATCTAAGGAATTGGACAGTACAAAAAGAAGCTACTTTTTTACTAGTTTCTTTTTTAATTATAACCACCATAAATTACATATATCACAATGTATTTATTAGTGACTACATGCCTGCTTTTTCTTATCCCAAATTTATGGCATCGGTTTTTTCCATTGGAGTATTTCCTGTAATGTTGATTATTTTTTTAGTAGAAAAACATTTACAGAGTCAATTAAACATTAGTTCTCATAAAATTATTGAAGAAATACGAAAAGAGAAAAAAGAAATCATCACCATTGAATCTGACAATATCAAAGAAACTCCTTTAACTTTAAATATTGATGATTTTTTATATGCACAATCTAACAACAACTACACAACTATAGTGTATTTATTAGAGGGGAAGCCTAAAAAAACATTGATGAGGGTTACATTAAAAAAAGTAGAAGACTTTTTAACTACTTATCCGCAATTTATAAGATGCCACAGATCTTTTTTGGTAAACAAAAATGAAGTTCTTAAAACCGAAGGAAATGCAAGAGCAACAGTGGTCATTTTGAATCACATTCAAGAGCCAATTCCTATTTCTAGATCTTTTCCAAAAGAAAAATTAATTTCATAAAAGCCCTAAATCACTAGTTTTTAAGGTTCCATTCCTCCCAAACACCACAAATACTACCTGTATATCACATATTTTAACAACCTGATTTTTCTATTTGTATTATTGTTTATGTAAATTGATAACAAAAACAATATGAAAAATAAAGAGGTAATTATTATAGGAGCCGGATTCTCGTCATTATCCGCTAGTTGCTACTTAGCCAAAGCTGGCTACAATGTTACCATATTAGAAAAAAACAATCATATTGGAGGAAGAGCACAGCAACTACACAAAGATGGTTTTGTGTTTGATATGGGTCCAACTTTTTATTGGATGCCAGATGTGTTTGATAAATTCTTTAACGATTTTGGCAAACAAACATCCGACTATTATCAAATTACACAATTAGATCCTGGTTATAAAGTTTATGCAGATGTGATGAGTTCTATGAACATAGCTGCCAATTTTAAGACCATTGTAAACACTTTTGAGGAAAAAGAAAAAGGAAGTGGAGATAAATTAAAAAAGTTTATTGCCGATGCAGAAGAAAACTACAACCTAGCCATTAAAGATTTAGTATATCAACCAGGAGAAAATATATTTGAAATTATCACACCAAAAACAGCCTTAAAAGTTGGGGCTTTTTTTAGTAACATAAAATCACAAGTAGCTAAATACATAAAACATCCCGAGTTAAAACAAATACTAGAATTCCCAGTTTTATTTCTTGGAGCCAAACCAGAAACCACTCCTGGGTTTTACAACTTTATGAATTATGCCGATTTAAAACTTGGTACTTGGCATCCTAAAAAAGGAATGCATCAAGTAGCAGTTGGTATGGCAAACCTAGCAAAAGAGTTAGGGGTAAAAATAATATGTAAAGAAAATATTACTAACATCAATCTAGAAAAAAATAAAGTAAACACTGTTACAACTACAAATAATGAATATAACTGCGATATTTTGTTAAGCGGTGCAGACTATCATTTTACAGAAACTTTACTACCTAGAAAATATAGACAATACTCAGAAGAGTATTGGAACAAAAAAACCTTTGCTCCTTCTGCCCTACTTTTTTATGTAGGTTTTAACAAAAAATTAGCAAACGTTTCTCATCACACTTTATTTTTTGATACTGATTTTAACGAACATGCAAAATCTATTTACAATACTTTAACCTGGCCAGAAAAACCTCTTTTTTATGCTAGTTTTCCAAGCATAACAGATGATTATTTTGCACCAGAAGGAAAAGAATCTGGAACTTTTTTAATTCCAATTGCACCTGGAATAGAAGATACTCCAGCCATTAGAGAAAAGTATTTTAACATCATTATTAAAAGGTTAGAAAAAATAACAAACCAAAACATTGTTGATTTCGTAAGTTTTAAAGAAAGCTATTGTATTAATGATTTTAAAGAACAATTTAACTCGTATAAAGGAAACGCATATGGTTTGGCAAACACATTATTACAAACTCATATTTTAAGACCTAAACTTAAAAGTAAAAAAATTAGTAACTTATACTTCACTGGACAGTTAACCGTACCCGGACCAGGAGTACCACCAGCAATTATATCTGGAGAAATTGTGAGTGAACTTATTAAAAAAAATTAGCATTTATGAAAGCTCTATTTGACAGTACCAGTTACCAATGTAGTCAGTTAATCACAAAAAAATATAGCACTTCCTTTTCTTTAGGTATTTTGCTATTTAAACCTACCATAAGACCTGCCATTTACGCAATTTATGGTTTTGTTCGTTATGCTGATGAAATTGTAGATACTTTTTTAGATTATCCTCAAGAGACATTATTAAATGAGTTTGAAGAAGAATACTACAAATCTTTAGACAGAAAAATAAGCATGAATCCTATTCTCAATGCTTTTCAAGAAGTGGTACTTAAATATAATTTACAACCTTTTGTAAAAGATTTTTTAAAGAGCATGAGAAGAGATTTATCTCAAACCACCTACGCTTCTATACAAGATTACGAAGAATATATTTATGGTTCTGCTGATGTTGTTGGATTGATGTGTTTGCGTGTTTTTGTAAATAATAATGAAGAAAAATATCAAGAGCTAAAACCTTATGCTATGAAGTTAGGTTCTGCTTTTCAAAAAGTAAATTTTTTAAGAGATTTAAAAGATGATTTACAAGATTTAGACAGGTCTTACTTCCCAAACCTGACCTCTCTACCTATGGATGCCAAAACCAAACAAGAAATTATTTTAGACATAGAAAACGATTTTAAAGAGGCTTATATAGGAATTAAAAAACTACCGATAGAAAGTAAATTAGGAGTGTATTTAGCCTATAAATATTATCTAAAACTATTATACAAACTAAAGCAAACTACTAGTGAGCAAATTATGAATGAAAGAATAAGGGTATCTAACCCTACAAAAATGTTGATTCTAATGAGAGCTTACACCAAATATTCTTTAAGATTAGTATAATTTATGAAAACCCTATTCATCGCTTTTTTTGCTGCTTTAACTTTATCGTGGAGCAACAACTGTGAGCAATTACAAAAAGTTAGAACTTTTTTTCAGGATGGAGTAGACAAAGAGCAATTAGAAGAAATGATAGTCATTTGTGAAAAATCTAATTGTAGTGATGTTATTCCCTATCACGCTGCTGCTATCATGAAAAAAGCCGAGTTTGTTTGGTCTCCTATGCAAAAGTTATCTAACTTTAAAAAGGGAAAAAAAATGCTAGAAAATTTTATAACAAAACATCCCAATCATGTTGAAGCCAGATATATTAGATGGCTCACACAAAATAAAGCGCCTAAGTTTTTAGGCTACTACAATAACCTCGATGAAGATGATTTGTTTATTCAAAAAAACTTAGCCAAAAGTAACATCAATACAGACTATCAAAACATAATGTTAAAACACATTAAAAAAATAAAAAATGAATAACGTATTAATATATATTCTTACTACACTAGGTACATTTTTATTTATGGAATGTATTACTTGGTGTACCCATAAATTTGTAATGCATGGTTTTTTATGGTATTTACACGAAGATCATCACCAACCGAAATATCAAGGAGTATTTGAGAAAAATGATGCTTTTTTTGTCATTTTTGCCATCCCTAGTATTGCTTTGTTTTATTTTGGAATTAGACCAGAGCTTAACTTTTTGTTTTTTATCGGTTTGGGAATTTTATTTTATGGTATTGCCTATTTTTTAGTTCATGATATCATCATTCATCAAAGATTTAATTGGTTTAAAAACATAAAAAACCCATATATCAAATCTTTAAGAAAAGCTCACAAAGTGCATCATAAACATTTAGGAAAAGAAGAAGGAGAATGTTTTGGTATGTTGTACGTACCTATTAAATATTTTAAACAATATTTTTAATGCAATACACCTATTTACTCATCAATATCGCATGTATCTCAATTCCTTTTATCGCTAGTTTTTACAAAAAACACGCATTTTACAAAGAGTGGAAATACTTTTTTTTGAGTTGTATGCTGGTGGGAACTTTCTTTTTAATTTGGGACGAAATATTTACTCAATTAGATTTTTGGGGCTTTAACCCTACTTACTTAACAGGAATTTATTTAGGTCATTTACCTCTAGAAGAAATTTTGTTTTTTGTTTGTATTCCTTACGCTTGTTCCTTTACTTATTTTGCCTTTCTGTATTTAATTCCCAATAAAAAAAACAATCAAAAACTGATTAAATTCAACTATATTTTAGCTTTGTTTTTGTTAGGCTTAGGCATTTTAAACTACCACAAATGGTACACTTTTTTAACCTTTTTGTTTTTAGGTATTTTCTTACTTTATCTAAAAAAATTAAAAGTTAATTTGTTTTATTACTACCTAACTTTTGCCACCATTCTTCCGTTCTTTTTTATGAGTAACGGAATATTAACTGGTAGTTTTTTAGAAGCTCCTATTGTTTGGTACAACAATACTCAAAATTTGGGCATAAGAATGTTTACCATTCCTGTGGAAGATACTTTTTACGGAATGTTATTAATTTTTGGAAACATATACTTTCATCAATATTTTAAACAAAAAGCAAATGCAAAAAGTTAATGTATTTTGGTTTAGAAGAGATTTACGTTTGTTTGATAATACAGCTCTAAACAAAGCTTTAGCAGAGAACATCCCTGTACTTCCTATTTTTATTTTTGATGATGAAATTTTAGAATTTTTACCAAAGAATGATGCTAGGGTATCTTTTATTTATGACTGTTTAAATAACATCAATCAAGAACTAAATCAACATAAAAGTAGTTTATTGGTTTTAAAAGGAACACCTACAGAAGTATGGAAACAACTTTTTAAAAATTACAACATCAATGCTATTTACACCAATAAAGATTATGAACCTTATGCTTTAGAACGAGATAGAAATATTTACAAATTGGCTAAGGAACATCAAATTGAATTTTATAGGTTTAAAGATCAAGTCATTTTTGAAGAAAATGAAATTATAAAAGCCGATGGAAAACCATACACTGTTTATACTCCTTATAAAAACAAATGGTTAACTGTTTTTAAAGAAAGAACTCTTACAACGCAAACAGGTAATGATCAAAACTTTTTAAAACAAAAAACATCATTTCCCAAAATTGAAGAGATAGGATTTACAGCTTCTTTAATAAAAGTACCTAAGTTTGACGCTACAAAAATTATAGATTACGGAAAACATAGAGATTTCCCTTCTATTGATCACACCACACATATTGGTCCTCATTTACGTTTTGGTACTTTAAGTATCAGGCAAGTCATTTTAAATTTACCAAAGCAAAGCGATGTCTATTTAAGTGAATTAATTTGGAGAGAGTTTTTTATGCAAATTCTCTTTCATTTTCCGCAAGCACAGCACCACAATTTTAAATCTAAATACGATACCATTCCTTGGAGAAATAACGAAGAGGAATTTAACAAATGGTGTAACGGACAAACAGGATACCCTATAGTAGATGCAGGTATGAGAGAGTTAAATGCCACGGGACATATGCACAACAGAGTAAGAATGATTACGGCAGGATTTTTATGCAAACACTTACTGATTGATTGGCAATGGGGTGAAGCGTATTTTGCCGAAAAATTATTAGATTATGAACTAGCTGCCAACAACGGAAATTGGCAATGGGCTGCAGGAACAGGTTGTGATGCTGCTCCTTATTTTAGAGTTTTTAACCCGACCACTCAAATTCAAAAGTTTGACAAAGACCTAAAATATATTAAAAAATGGGTGCCCGAATTAAATGAATTAAGTTATCCAGAACCAATGGTGGAACATAAATTTGCCAGAGAAAGAGCTATTAACACCTATAAACTAGCTTTAGAAAGCCACTAAAAAAATTTATTACCACTTATTTTTTTCACAGTACTAAGAAACAGACGTTTAACAAATTCTATTATTTGTTATATCTTTAAGGCCTTATTAAAGAAACCTTATCATGAAAAAAATACTTTTTGCCCTATCTTTTATTTTACTTACTTCTTGTTTTAAAGATGATCTTCCAAAAGACTATACAGAAGAAAACGAACAAGAAATTTTAGCTTATTTAAGTGAGCATGATTTAACTGATTTAGCTGTTAAAACCAACTCTGGGCTATATTATGTAATTGATGAAGAAGGTGATGGATTACAACCTACTTATCAAGATGTAGTGACTGTAGCATATAAAGGAACATTTACCAATGGAAAAGTTTTTGATGAAAGCGATGAAGAAGGTATTTTAATAAGCTTACAACAAGTTATTTATGGATGGGCTGAAGGAATTCCATATTTTAAAGAAGGAGGTTCTGGTAAACTTATTATCCCATCTAGATTGGCTTATGGTAGTTACGACAGAGAAGGTATTCCTGCGGGGTCTGTTTTGGTTTTTGATATTGAATTACTTTCTGTGAATTATTCTAAAGAAAATGAAAAAGAAATCACGGACTATCTTTCTGAAAATAATTTAACAGAATCTGCTGTAAGAACAGATTCAGGACTTTATTATATTATTAAGGAAGAAGGTACTGGTGAAACCCCTACAGATACAAGTATTGTTACCGTTAATTACAAAGGATACTTTACAGATGAAGAAATATTTGATGAGAAAGACAATAAAGTATTTAATCTGTCTTCAGAAACCTTAATTCAAGGATGGAAAGAAGGAATTCCATATTTTAAAGAAGGTGGTAAAGGAAAATTATTCATCCCATCAAGGCTGGGGCTTAAAAATGGTTCAGTACTTATTTTTGACATCGATCTTATCACTATCAATAATTAAAAAGGACTGTCTTAAAAACATTATAAAATGTCATTCTGAATTTAGTTCATAATCACACCATGCTTTAAATAGTAGTGATGAGAAACTGAAACAAATTCAGTTTGACGAATACTTTACTTTTAAGACAACTCTTTTTTTATAGATTTTTTTAATCAAAATCTTCATTTATTTCTATCCAATAACCATCTGGATCTTGAAAATAAAACTGTTTAATTCCGTCTTTTCTTATATAATTTTTATCAGGAGTTCCCAACCAATCCGCATAAGCTATATCCATAGTATTTAAATGCTTTAAAAAAGGAGATATATCTTTTATGGCCAATGCAAAATGAACAGCTTTATTGGTTTTTATTTCAGCTGTTGGTCTAGGAATCAAATGAAGTTGTTTTCCTTCGCCTATAGAAAACCATCTTGTTTTAGAGTCAGAAGCTGTGTTTTCAATCTCCTTAAGTTTTAATACTCTTATATAGAACTCGCTAGATTTTTCTACATCTTTAACAGAAAGTGCAACATGGTTAAATGAAAATGTAAACATGGTTTTATTTTTATAAATCAAATATCAATATTCTTAATTACTTTATTTTAGTTTCCAAAAGCAGTAATAACTACAGTTCTACGCCCTCCATAATTGCGATGTTCCCCCAAATATATTCCTTGCCAAACACCCAAATTTAAAGAACCTTTGCTAATTGGAATTTGTACAGAACAACCCAACATAGAAGCTTTAATATGTGCTGGCATATCATCACTACCCTCGTAATCATGTTTGTAATAAGGCATGTCTTCTGGGATCATTTTATTAATATGCGTTTCAAAATCTAACCTTACTGTAGGGTCTGCATTTTCGTTAATGGTTAAACTTGCAGAAGTATGTTTAATAAACACTTGCAATTGCCCTATATTAATAGTTTTAATTTCTGGTATAGCTGTTAAAATTTCATCCGTAATTAAATGATAACCTCGTTTGCGAGAAGTTAACTGAATTTCTTTTTGATAAAAAATCATAGTTCTGTAATTAGACCATAAAGATACTTTAATCCATATATTTTACCTTCTGTATATACCTAAACGCAAAACTCTAACTACCAACACAATAGAGTTTAAATGTCAAAATTTCAGTTTTAATCAAATGGCATATCCTTTGATTTTAAGTAAGTAAATAGATTGTTTAACTTAAATTTTAATATTATGTCACTAGTAAAATTTTCAAATTCGTACCCAGACTTATTTGATCGTTTTTTTAATTATGATATGTTAAACGGTTCAAGTAAGCATTTTTCTAAAACTAACACTACTATACCATTGGTAAATGTTTCTGAAAACCACGATGGTTTCTCTATTGAAATGGCCATTCCTGGATTTAAGAAAGATGATTTTAAATTAGAATTAGACAATGGTAGATTAACTATCTCATCCGAAAAAGAAGAAAAAAGAGAAGATGACCATTATGCTGTAAAAGAATACAGTTATCAATCTTTTAGTAGGTCTTTTACTTTATCAGAAAGTATAGAACAAGAGAATATTGAGGCCAGTTATGATGATGGGATATTAAAAGTTTTTATTCCTAAAAAAGAGGAAGCCAAACCTAAACCTATTAAGGTAATTGATGTAAAGTAATTTTAAACCGAGGTAATACTCGGTTTTTTATGTGTATTTAAAATTTTACCATTATGTTAGAATTACAAAAACATGTATTATCACAAGTAAAACACAATAAAGAGTTATTTATTAAAGAGTTAATCAAGTCTAAAAAATGGCTAAACCATTCTGAAATAGAAGAATTAAAAGTATGGTTATTACAAGAACAATTTAAAAGTCATCATCAAATTATTCTAGCCACATTAACTCATCATTTTCAAATAGCTTCATAAAAATAAAACCCCGTTTCAGAAAACTGAAACGGGGTTTTAAATATTTATCAATTACTAATTTGTAATTATTTTACTTCTTCAAAGTCAACATCTTCTACATCGTCACCTCCGTTAGAAGCTGCAGCAGGCTCTTCTTGTTGAGCTCCAGCAGCACCATCTTGAGCAGCCGCTTGGAATTCAGCAGCAGCACCTTGTAAAGCAGTGTTTAACTTTTCAATAGCAGGATCAATTCCTTCTATATTTTTAGCAGCATGAGCAGCTTTTAATTCATTTAAAGCTTCGTCAATAGGAGCTTTTTTATCTTCAGGAAGTTTTCCTTCTACTTCTTTCAATTGCTTTTCTGTTTGGAAAATCATTTGATCAGCAGTGTTTAACTTTTCTGCAGTTTCTTTTGCTTTAGCATCTGCTTCTGCATTTGCTTCTGCATCTGCTTTCATTTTAGCAATTTCTTCTTCTGATAATCCTGAAGAAGCTTCAATCTTAATTTCTTGAGATTTGTTAGTTGCTTTATCTACAGCAGAAACTTTAATAATTCCGTTTGCATCAATATCAAAAGTTACTTCAATTTGTGGAGTACCTCTTTGTGCTGGTGGAATATCAGTTAATTGGAAACGTCCAATAGTTTTGTTATCTGCAGCCATTGCTCTTTCTCCTTGTAATACGTGAATATCAACAGAAGGTTGGTTATCTACAGCAGTAGAGAAAACTTGAGATTTTTTAGTTGGAATAGTAGTGTTTGCTTCGATTAACTTAGTAAACACATTCCCCATAGTCTCAATACCTAAAGATAATGGTGTAACGTCTAATAACAATACATCTTTTACATCTCCAGCTAAAACTCCACCTTGAATAGCCGCTCCAATAGCAACAACCTCATCTGGGTTTACTCCTTTGTTTGGCTCTTTACCAAAGAATTTTTTAACTTCTTCTTGAATTACAGGAATACGAGTAGATCCTCCTACTAAGATTACCTCATCAATATCAGAAGTATCTAAATCTGCATCTTGTAATGCTTTTTTAACTGGCTCCATAGAACGAACTACTAAATCTGCAGCTAATTGCTCAAATTTTGCACGAGTTAAAGTTTGTACCAAGTGCTTTGGTCCTGCAGCAGTTGCAGTTACATATGGTAAGTTGATTTCTGTTTGTGTAGATGAAGACAATTCAACTTTTGCTTTTTCAGCAGCTTCTTTTAAACGTTGTAATGCCATTGGGTCTAAACGTAAATCGATATCTTCTGCCGATTTAAATTCGTTTGCCAACCAGTCAATAATCACCTCATCAAAGTTATCTCCTCCTAAGTGAGTATCTCCGTTTGTAGACAATACTTCAAAAACTCCATCTCCAATTTCTAAGATAGAAATATCAAAAGTACCACCTCCTAAATCGTAAACAGCAATCTTTTGGTCAGATCCTTTTTTATCAATACCGTAAGCTAATGCAGCAGCAGTTGGCTCGTTAATAATACGTTGAACTTTTAATCCTGCAATTTCTCCAGCTTCTTTAGTAGCTTGACGTTGTGCATCGTTAAAATATGCAGGAACTGTAATTACAGCTTCTGTTACTGCTTGTCCTAAATAGTCTTCAGCAGTTTTTTTCATTTTTTGCAAAGTCATTGCAGAAACTTCTTGTGGCGTATATAAACGTCCATCAATATCAATACGTGGAGTATCGTTATCTCCTTTAACAACTTTATAAGGTACTCTAGTTACTTCATCAGCACACTCAGAAAACTTGTTCCCCATAAAACGTTTTACAGATGCAATAGTTTTAGTTGGGTTAGTTACAGCTTGTCTTTTTGCAGGGTCTCCTACTTTACGCTCTCCACCTTCTACAAATGCAACGATAGATGGTGTAGTTCTTTTTCCTTCAGCATTAGGAATTACCACTGGATCGTTTCCTTCCATTACAGAAACACAAGAGTTAGTAGTTCCTAAGTCAATTCCGATAATTTTACTCATAATTATTTATTTAAATAAGTTGTTGATTCAATTTTACACTTAGCAATAGTCAATTTGTATGCCACGAGCTGCCAAACAACAAATTGTCACAAAGAAATGACAGGTTGGCAGAAATAAAGAAATAATTAATATAGTAAACACAAACTTTGTTCAACTTTTATTCATTAATGTGCTCTAAAAAACTAATTAAAAGAATACTATATTTGTTTTTAAAACTGCTATTCTAAAAAAATGAAAAACAAACTTTTACCCCTAATTATTACTTTTATAAGTATTTACTCTTATGCCCAAGATCAATTTGAAAAAGGATATTTTATTGACAACGACAATCAAAAAACCGATTGTTATATTAAAAATAAAGATTGGAAATACAATCCTACAGATTTTAAATACAAACTTTTAGAAAGCTCCGATAAAGAAGAAGCCACAATTAGTGCGGTTAAAGAATTTAAGATTCTTAACAGTGTAAAATTTGTGAGAGCAACTGTTGATATTGATAAATCTAGTGAATTTAACAATAGACTTAGCAAGGTTAGAAACCCAGAGTTTAAAGAAGAAACGCTTTACTTAAAAGTTTTGGTAGATGATGAAGCCAGTTTATATCAATATGAAGAATCTAGTTTGATTCGTTTCTTTTACAAGGTTAAAGACAATGAAATCAAACAGTTGATTTATAAACATTATAAATCTCCACTTAATAAAAATGTGACTTCAAAAAACACCGATTTTAAAAAACAAATTTATAATGATTTAAAAAGTGAGAACATCACTCTTGTCAAAACTTTAGAACTTGAATACGACAAAAAATCATTGGTTGAAATATTTGAAGAATATAATCAAAACACAAATCAAGAATATCAAGTTTATAACTTTCGTAAAAAACGTGATTTATTTAATTTGAATCTAAAACTAGGAATTGATTACCCAAATGCCATTATAACAAACAATAACAATCCTCAATATAAGAACGTAAATAGTGGAAAACAATTTCAAATAAGGTATGGTATTGAAGCTGAATTTATAATACCTGTAATGAACAACAAATGGGCTATTATTATTGAACCGACTTATCAATCTTTTAAAAGTAAATCAACCCAAACTACTAATGCCCCATTTGTAGTAGAACGTACTTTTGAACTAGATATAGATTATAAATCTATTGAACTTCCTATTGGAGTTAGGTACTATTACTTTTTAAACAAAAAATCAAAACTATTTATTAATGCTTCTTTTATCTATGATTTTTATTTTAAAAATTCATCTATCAACATCAAAAAAACAAACTCAAATAGCAAGTTAGATATTGCCACCACTCCGTACAATTTGTCTTTAGGAATTGGTTATAAATATCATAAAAAGGTAAGTGTAGAGCTTAGGTGTTATTCTACTAGAGATCTTACAAAACAATATCTTAGCTGGGAATCCAACTATAATAACTTATCACTAATAGTAGGATATAGTTTGTTTTAACAAAATAATATACCAAAACAAAAGCCCAATTTTATGATTAAAATTGGGCTTTTGTTTTATATCGTTATAATTTCTTACCTCGTAAAAATTAAATCTGTTTCGGTAGATAAATTTGCATCAAAAGCATAACCTTCGTAATTAAATCCTTTTAATCCTTCTATAGAGTTTATATTGTGATCTATGATATAACGAACCATTAAACCTCTGGCCTTTTTAGCAAAAAAAGAAATTATTTTTAACTTACCATCCTTGTAATCTTTAAACTCTGGTGTAATTACAGGAACTTTTAATAATTTAGGCTTTATTGCTTTGTAATATTCATTACTGGCTAAATTCACAAAAAGTTCATCATCTGCCAATTCTTCATTTAGTTTTTGAGTAAGAGTCTCTCCCCAAAATTCATATAAATTATTTTTTCTACCAACCTTTAATTTACTTCCCATTTCTAAACGATATGGCTGCATTAAATCTAATGGTTTTAACACACCATATTGACCAGATAGAATTCTTAATTTTTCTTGTAGCGTTTCTATTTGCTCGCTTTTTAAAGTATATGCATCTAAACCTGCATATACATCGCCATTAAAAGCAAATACTGCCTGACGGGCATTTTCTGGTGTAAAAGGTAAAGACCAATCTTGATTTCGTTGCCAATTTAAATCACTCAACTTCTCCGAAATCTTCATCAAAGCTCCTAAATCTTTAGGTTTCTTCTTTTTTAAAACCTGATTTAATTTTTCGGCCTCTTGTAAAAAATCTCCTTGAGTATAATTAGCCGTAGGTACTTTTGACTCAAAGTCTAATGATTTTGCGGGTGATACTACAATTTTCATTTTTATATTTTTTGATCATCTATTTTTGGTTCTCAGCTGTACTCAGTACAAGCTTTTTGAATACCTTTCTAACTCCTTTAGTTCAAACTCTTAAGTTCTCGTCTTCGCTCGAACACCAAATATTTACTTATTCGTCAGCGTATATCCTCTCCATTTTTCTAACACTTGCTGCATATCTTCTGGAATTTCAGAATCAAAGCGCATCATTTCTCCAGAAGTAGGATGCTCAAAACCTAAAGTTTTAGCATGTAGAGCCTGACGTGGAATTAGCTTAAAGCAATTATCTACAAATTGCTTGTATTTGGTATAAGTAGTTCCTTTTAACACCGCATTTCCTCCATAACGTTCATCATTAAATAAAGTATGTCCTATATGCTTAAAGTGCGCTCTAATTTGATGTGTTCTACCTGTTTCTAATCTACACTCTACTAAAGTTACATAAGAAAAACGCTCTAAAACTTTAAAGTGTGTAACGGCTGGTTTCCCTTGATCTCCATCAGGAAAAACATCTTGCTGCAAACGGTTTTTTAAATTACGTCCTATATTTCCTTCAATAGTTCCTTCATCTTCATCAATATTTCCCCACACCAAAGCATAGTACAAACGTTCTGAAGTTTTATCGTGAAATTGTTTAGATAAATGTGCCAAAGCATGTTCTGTTTTAGCAACCACTAATAATCCACTAGTATCTTTATCTATTCGGTGAACCAAACCTGGTCTACCATCCGCATTTTCTGGTAAATTTTTAAAGTGATGCATTAAAGCATTTACCATGGTACCATTATAATTTCCATGTCCTGGATGAACTACTAAACCAGCAGGTTTGTTTAATACAATCACCTCATTGTCTTCAAAAACAATATCTAAAGGAATATCTTCTGGTAAAATTTCTGTTTCTTTTGGTGCAAACTCAAAAACCACTGTTACTATATCACCTGGTTTTACTTTATAATTGGCTTTTACTACCTCATCATTCACCAATACACTTCCGTCCTTAACAGCTTGCTGAACTTTGTTACGAGTAACATTCATTACAAAATTCATTAAAAACTTATCTACCCTTAAAGGCTCTTGTCCTGCTTCTGCTACAAATCTATAATGCTCATAGTTTTCTTCTACTCCATCCATTTCTGGTACAAATTCTTCCATAATTATCTTAATTGTCCGTTACCTATTATTACATCTAATACAGACATTTTTGGTAATTTATCTCCAGACTTTAATTCTTGACCTTTAAATTTTAATCCACGCACTACAGTACCTATATCATCAACCTCCTCATATTGACCAACTTTAAAACCACTGTTGATAATAATTTGTTCAATTTCTTTTTTGGTTCTTCCATAAAACGGAGGAACTGGAGCACTTGCATAACCATCAGGGTTAATGGTAATATAAATTTTACGTTTTTCTTTTACAATTTCTCCTGCTTTTGGCAATTGTTCTAAAACAGCTTCTTTAGGAATGTTTGGATTGTAGCTACCTGTTTCTAACAACTCGTAGTCTAACATTCTGTCTTCTAGCACTACTTTTACTTCGTCAACTGTTAAGCCTATTAAACTAGGAACTTCTATTTTTTGTTCTTGATTGGTGTAAGTATGTAGGAACTTAATAACCGCCCAAACTAACAATACACTAATAATTATGGAAATAACAATGTTGATTATAAAAATTTTACTTTTTAAAAACTTGATAAAATTCATCTATAAAGGTTTTTGGCAAAGATATAAAACCTATATGTAGTGATTTGAATTAATATTTAATAATTTTACGACCCAAATTTGGATTTTCATGAAGCAAAATATTGCAGTTATAATGGGTGGTTACTCTAGTGAGTACAACATTTCTATGATTAGTGGTAATGTGGTTTACAATCATATTGATAAAACTAAATATCAACCTTATAGAGTAGTAATCACCAAAGAGAAATGGGTTGCTTTAAATGAAAAGGATCAGGAATTTAATATTGATAAAAATGATTTTTCTGCCATTATTGATGGAACAAAAGTAAATTTTGATTGTGTTTTTAATGTAATCCATGGAACTCCTGGTGAAGATGGAAAAATTTTAGGGTATTTTGATATGATTGACTTGCCTTACTCCTCTGCTCCTGCTTACCAAATGGCCTTAACTTTTAACAAACGTGATTGTTTAAGTGTATTGCGTAAACACGGAATTAATACTGCAAAATCACTTTATTTTAACCAAGGTGATGATATTAATATTGAAGAAATAGTAAATGAATTAGGATTACCTTGTTTTGTAAAACCAAACAACGCTGGTTCTAGTTATGGAATTTCTAAAGTAAATAAAACAGAAGATTTTAAGGCTGCTTTTGAAAAAGCTTTTAAAGAAGATCACGAAATATTAATTGAATCTTTTTTAGATGGAACCGAAGTTTCTATTGGAGTCATTACCTATAAAGAAAAAGTACTAGCACTACCTGCTACAGAAATAGTATCAGAAAATGACTTTTTTGATTACGAAGCCAAATACGAAGGAAAATCGCAAGAAATTACCCCTGCAAGAATCTCTGACATACAACTAAAAAACCTACATACAGAAGCTATTAAAGCCTACAAAGCTTTAAACATGTCTGGATTTTCTAGATCTGAATTTATTTTTATTGGTGACATTCCTTACTTTTTAGAGATGAATACTGTTCCAGGAATGACTACCGAAAGTTTATTACCACAACAAGCCAAAGCTGCTGGAATACCTTTACCAGACTTATTGACCAATGCTATTGAAATGGCCATAAAAAATAAGTAACTTTAAATATTATGAAAAAAGCTGTATTCCCTGGTTCTTTTGACCCTATTACTTTAGGTCATGTTGATGTTATTAAACGTGCACTACCCTTATTTGATGAATTAATCATAGCTATTGGTATTAACGACACTAAAAAATATAGATTTTCTTTAAAGGAGAGACTTTCGTTTATTGAAAAAACTTTTGAACATGTGCCAAACTTAAAGGTTGAAACTTATACAGGTTTAACCACAGAGTTTTGTAAAGAAGTAAATGCTGATTTTCTTTTAAGAGGGTTACGTAACCCTGCCGATTTTGAGTTTGAAAAAGCCATTGCCATTACCAACAGAAGATTAACAGGTATAGATACTGTTTTTCTGTTAACAAGTGCAGACACTTCTTTTATTAGTTCAAGTATTGTTAGAGATCTTTTAAAACACGGAGGAGACTTATCTCAATTTGCTCCAAAAGCAGTTATTGACGGAAGTAAATAGCAAAAAAAATCGCTTAATTTTTTAGATTAAGCGATGGTATATTTTTTCTTTCTTAGTTTCTTTTTCGGCGTTAGAATATTATCTATTCTTTTTACCGGCATAAAAACGTCTTTAACCTCATTGTAATCTACAGCGCTTTCTTCTGTAGAAGTTTCTGTTTTATCCTCAGAAGCTTTAGGAACTTCTTTTTCCAATCCATTTGCTTGTGTAGATACAGAAAAAATCAATACAGAAACAAATAGTAGTTTTTTTATAAGGATGTGCATATTGTAATTTATTTAGCACTGCAAATATAGGCTCAACACTGTTTTGTAAACATCAGCTTAATGTTATCTAATCGTTAACAAATTTTTTTATAAAAAAATAAAACCGTTTAGTTACAAACTTCGTATAAACAGTATTATACATCTTAATATTGATTTCATATGAAAGCTAAAATCAACAAAACCCATATTTTAACTCATTACATAAACTATGCTTTAAATGATGAGTTTACATCAAAATCTATACATTCCTTTGCCAAAAAATTTAAAATTTCTGAAAAAGAATTCTATAAGCACTACACTTCCTTTGATCAAATTTCTAGTGATGTTTATGTAAGTTTTTACGATGAAACCATCAAGCTAATAATGTCAGAAATTGACTACAATAAACTTGATGCTAAAAATGAATTACTAGCTTTTTATTATACTTTTTTTGAACTGTTATCACAAAACAGAAGCTTTGTAATTCAATCTTTAGGAACACCTCTTAGCAATTTAAAAAAGGCAAAAACATTAACTCCTTTAAAATCAAAATTTAAAGATTTTATAAAATCTTTACAAATTGAAACTCTTGATGTTAAACAAGAAAAAAACATTGAAGAATTAGCTTGGACTCAATTTTTATTTACCTTAAAATTTTGGTTAGAAGATGACTCCCCTAGTTTTGAAAAAACAGATTTATTTATAGAAAAAACAGTTAATACTAGTTTTGATTTATTAGGAATTACAACTGTAGAAAATATTATGGATATAGGTAAATTCTTTTTTAAAGAAAAAATTAAACCTCAGTTTTAAATTTACATCCTCTTAAATAATTATTGGAGTTTAAATTTTACACATAACTAATAAGCATTTTTAAATTAGAAAATCAAAAGATATTACACTGATTATTAAATTTTTGTTATCAAATAATAGTTAGTGAGTGTTTGGCTAGGTTTTAGCTATCAATAGAGAAATGTTAACATTAAAATATAAAGTTATGATACTACCATTTTTGGTTAAAATTCCAATTAAAAAATTACAAAGGCAACATCAAAAATTAATACAAGATGCATTGTTATTGTTTAATAAGAATAAAGCTATTTGTTCTAAAAAAATTAAAGAAGCAGAAAGAGTAGCTACTAGAATTCAACATTTAAAAAAGTATATTGTAAGTTCATAAAACTTAATTATTATGGCTTTTTATCAATTAAAAAAAGAACAATATATAGAGGCTAGTTTAGACGAGGTTTGGGATTTTATATCATCTCCTAAAAACTTAAAAAAAATCACCCCAAAGCACATGGGATTTGATATTACATCTGACAACAGCGATGATAAAATGTATGCAGGAATGATTATTTGCTACATTGTTAAACCTCTTTTAGGAATACCTACTAAATGGGTAACAGAAATAACCCAAGTGGTTCCAAAAAAGTATTTTGTTGATGAACAACGTATTGGTCCTTATAAAATTTGGCATCACCAACATATCTTAATAGAAAAAGATCAAGGCGTACTTATGAAAGATATTATTACCTATCAACCTCCTTTTGGTTTTTTAGGCGCTATGGCCAATTTTCTATTTATCAAAAAACAATTAAATCATATTTTTAAATATAGGTTTGATGTAGTGAACCAACAGTTTAAAAAATATTAAACATTAGCAGAACTCATTTTCATTTTTTAGCGTACTTTTGATTTGTGTTTGAAAAACTAAGAAATAGCGTATTTATTAAAATTATCTTTGGGATATTGGGGGTTCACTTACTCAATATTTGTGTTGATATTCCTAACACTACAACTCCCATAAATATAAATAAAGACTTGTCTTTTAACGACCAAGAAAGTATTGTTGAATTCTTTTTTGAAAAGGTACTAGGCTACGAAGACACTTTTGAAGAATACGATGACAATGATACCGAAGACAATAAAGAAAATACTGATTTTAATATAAAATTAGTAACAACTGACGGATCGTTATGTGCTATAAAGTATATATTACTTAAAACAGCTAAACAACAATTTCCTAAACATACTCCTCTAGTAATTAACAAGTCTAAACAACTAGAAACTCCTCCTCCTAGAGCCTGATTTATTTACCATTTCTTATTTAATTACCAACCGTAAAAAACCGTTTGGGAATTAATATTCATTAAATAAATCATCATGAAACAAAATAAAATAGTAGAACCAAGCTATTTACCATTACATGTACTGAAGTTAAACAAAGTTTTAACATTTTTTACAATCTAGATTAAGTATTAACATCAAAAAAATCGGTACAAATATTGCTACTTATAAAGCTGCCTATTTATTATTTTTGAACAAAAAGAAATTATGACATTATCGCCCTTAGTAAGATTTTGGAGATTAATAAATCAATATAAAAAACAAATACGATTAATATATTACTACGCTATTATTAGTGGAGTTGTAAACTTATCTTTACCATTAGGAATACAAGCAATTATAAATTATTTACAAACAGGAGAACTTACCACCTCTTGGATTGTTTTAGTTGTTTTTGTTTTAATTGGTATTGCAATAACTGGTAAAATCCAAATTAATCAACTTAGAATTGTTGAAGATATTCAGCAAGACATTTTTGCAAAATCAGCCTTTGAGTTTGCATATAGAATTCCTAAAATAAGTAGAGTTAACTTAGATAAAGTTCATGCCCCAGAATTGGTGAATAGATTCTTTGATATTTTAACCATCCAAAAAGGATTGCCTAAAATTTTAATAGATTTTTCTTTGGCAGCATTTCAAATTATTTTTGGATTGATTTTACTTACTTTTTATAGTTCTTATTTTATTGTTTTAGGAATTTCTCTATTCTTAATTATCTATTTAATATTTAAGTTTACAGGTCCTAAAGGATTAGAAACAAGTATTAAAGAAAGTAAATACAAATATAAACTAGCCCACTGGTTAGAAGAAATTGCGAGTAATACCAAAACTTTTAAAGTACTTAGAAAAGGAAATCTACATTTACAGAAAACAGATAATATTAACCTACAATATTTAGAAAACAGAGAAGCTCACTTTAATATATTAATTAAACAGTTTGTGCTTTTTATAGGTTTTAAAGTTTGGGTAGCTGCTGGATTGTTAGTTTTAGGAGGGATTTTGGTTTTTAATCAACAAATGAATATTGGACAATTTGTCGCTTCTGAGATCATCATTATTATGATTATCAACTCTGTTGAAAAAATTATTAGAATAGTAGAAACTATTTATGATGTTTTAACAGCTTTAGACAAAATTGGACATGTTACCGATTTAGAATTAGATAAAGACACTGGTAACGGTGAATTAAAAGATACTGCTAATGGAGTTACTATTGAATTGGTAGATATTTCTTTTAAATACCCTAATCAAGATCATTATGTATTTAATGGTTTATCTGCAAAAATTAAACCTAAAGCCAAAGTTTGGTTAAAAGGAAATACTGGTAAAGGTAAATCAACCTTATTAAACATTCTTGCTAGAATGCACAGTCCAGAAAAAGGATCTGTTTTAATTAACAACAGACCATCAGAATATTACTCTTTAGATTCTTTCCACGAACAAATAGGTTATATTGGACCAAACACAGGACTTTTTGAAGGAACTATTGAAGAAAATATTTTAATAGATAGAAAAGTTGAAAGCAAAGAGCTAGATCTTATTTTAGAAAAATTATTCCTAAAAGAACATATCTCTAAACTTAAAAACGGAATAAAAACTAAGGTAGATTCTAGAGGTAGACGTATGCCTAAAAGTACTACTCAAAAAATAGTATTGGCAAGATATTTAGTTAATAATCCTGCTATTTTATTACTAGAAGACCCTTTACAGTTTATTGATGAAGATGAGAAAAAAGCCATTATAGACTTTATTATGGACGAAAATAAACCTTGGACAGTTATTGTAGTTGCCGATTATTTATATTGGGCAAACAAAGCAAATCAAATAATAAAATTATAAGCTCATGTTAAATATATCAGAAAATAGCATCAGCAAATTTGTTAAGTTAAGTGAATATAAATCTCACAAATACTTAAAGAATAAAGACACTCAAAAAAAACGGTTTTACTACGGTATTGCCATTGTTATTATGTTACTTATTACCTTTTTTGTTCCATGGACACAGAACATTAAAGGAAAAGGTTATGTAACAACACTTTTGCCAGAACAAAGACCACAACCTATACAATCTATTATTTCTGGACGTTTAGAAAAATGGTATGTTAGAGAGGGTAACTACGTAAAAAAAGGAGATACTCTTATTTATATTACCGAGGTTAAAAATGATTATTTTGATCCTAATTTAATTTCTAGAACTCAAGAACAAGTTGATGCCAAAAGCGAAAGTATTACTTCTTATGATGATAAGGTGATTGCTTTAAAAGCGCAATTAACTTCTATTAGAGAAAGCAGGTTATTAAAACTAGAACAGGTTCGTAATAAAATTATTCAAACCAAAAACAAAATAGAAATTGACAGTATTGATTTAAATGCCTATAAAATTAAATACGATATTGCTGTAAATCAATATAAAAGAACAAAAGAATTACATAGCCAAGGATTAAAATCTTTGTCTGAGTTACAAGAAAAAGAGTTAAAACAACAAGAGGTTTACGCTGCTTATTTGTCACAACAAAACAAGTTAGAAAACCAAAAAAACATGTTGATTAACTTTAAGTTGGAGTTGTCATCAACAGAACAAGATTATCAACAAAAAATATCAAAAACCAATTCTGATATTCAAAGTGCCTTGTCTGCTAAATTAGAAGCACGTTCTAACACTTCTAAACTTCAAAATCAACTAAGTAATTACCAACAAAGACAAAACTTATATTACATTACCTCTCCTACCAACGGGTATATAACAAAAACCATTAAAAAAGGAACAGGTCAATTGGTAAAAGAAGGAACAGATATTTTAACCATTATGCCTGCTGATTATGATTTGGCTGTAGAAATTTATGTAAAACCTCAAGATTTACCTTTGCTACGTTTAGGAGATCACTCTAGATTACAATTTGATGGTTGGCCTGCTATGGTTATTAGCGGATGGCCAGAAAAATCTACAGGAATTTTCTCAGGTAAAATTTTTGCTATTGATCAACATATTAGTACCAACGGAAAATATCGTGTACTTATTGCTCCTGATGAAGCCGATAAACAATGGCCAGAAAATTTAAGAGTAGGAACAGGAACCTATACTTTTGTATTGTTAAAAGATGTGCCTATTTGGTATGAATTATGGCGAAACTTAAATGGTTTCCCTCCTGACTTTTACCGAGCAAATGAAGATCATAATAGCGGAGAATCTGATGTAAAAACCAAAGCTCCTATAAAATCTGTTAAATAATGAACAAAGCAATTTATATAATACTTCTGCTTTGTGGATTAAAAAACTATGCACAAGTAGATTCTTTAAATATTTTAAGCTACAAAGAGTTTATTTTTAATGTTATTAGTGAGCATCCTATTGCAAAAAGTGCTCATTTAAAAGAAAAAGTTGCCAATGCAAAACTACTAGAGGCTAAAGGAGGATTAGACCCCTATTTAACCTCTAGCATAGATCAAAAAGATTTTGATGGAAAAGAGTATTACAACATTTTTAAAAATAAAATTAAAATTCCCACTTCTTTAGGAGTTTCTCTTACAGGTGGGTTTGACAATAATTCTGGTTATAATTTAAATCCCGAAAACACCACTACTAATCAAGGTTTGTGGAGTGCAGGTATAGAGGTAGATGTTTTACAAGGTTTGTTAACCAACCCAAGAAGAACAGCCCTAAAACAAGCAGAAGTTTACCAAACCATTGCAAAAAATCAACAATTACAATTGTTAAATGAATTGGTTTACGAAGCCTCAAAAGCTTATGCAGAATGGCAACAATACAGTTCTATTTATAGTATTTTACAAGACAACTTAAAGCTTAGTGAGCGATATTTAAAAAATGTGAAAAGTTCTTTAGCTAGTGGAGAAAAAACAGCGGTAGATACTTTAGAAGCTACTGTGTATTTACAAAACAACTTAATAGATTTAGTAAAATACAAACAGCTTTTAGCCGAAAAGAGATTGAAAGTAGAAAACCACTTGTGGTTAGAAAATATTCCTATTGGTTTACAATCTAATATTGAACCGGAAAGTAATATTATTCCTCATAAATCTGATGAAATTCCATTAGATGATAATTTAGATAGTATTCCTATTATTGCCGAAAAAACAGCAAAAAAACAATCGCTAATTTTAAAGCAAAAATTAAATAGAGAAAAACTAAAACCTAAATTAAAAGTAAAATACAATCAACTTTTAGGAACCAATGTAAACAACATCAACCCTAATTTTGATATAGATAATTATAAATGGGGAGCTAGTTTAACCTTTCCTATCTTTTTTAGATCTGAAAGAGGAAAGTACAGAGAGAGTAAATATGCTGTAGATGAAATAAACTACGAAATAGCTTACAAAAAGACTGAAATTCATAACAAAATTGTTGCAAACAAAAAGAACCAGCACGCTTTGATAGATCAAATAGAATTGTTAGAAAAAAACATTTCAGGATATCAAAGATTATTACAAGCCGAAACTCAAAAGTTTAATTACGGGGAAAGTTCTTTATTCTTAATTAACAAAAGGCAGGAAAAACTAATAGAATCTGAGTTAAAACTATTAAGTAGTCAAAACAAATTAATCATAAACTATCTTGATTATTTATTGCTAACAAACAGAATAATTCCTGAAAATTAATTTTTTTAACCTTACGTTAACAACCATTTTTAATGGATAAAAAAGAAATTAAAAATATTTGTCCATCAAGCAAACAAGAATGGAGATTATGGTTAGAAAAAAATCATAAAACAGAGGATGCCATTTGGCTTGTGATGTATAAAAAAAACACTAACACTCCTTCTGTTACGTGGAGTGAAGCTGTTGACGAAGCACTTTGTTTTGGTTGGATTGATAGCACCAAGAAAACGATAGATTCAGAAAAATACCAACAGTACTTTTGCAAAAGAAAACCAAAAAGTAATTGGTCTAAAGTTAACAAGGATAAAATTGAATTCTTAACCAAACAAGGATTGATGAAACCCGCCGGGATAGAAAGTGTTAAAACGGCAAAACAAAATGGTTCGTGGACTATTTTAGACGATGTAGAAGCACTTATTATCCCTAAAGATTTAGAACTAGCTTTTCAACAACATCAAAAAGCTAAAGATTTCTTTTTAAGCTTAAGTAAATCTCATCGAAAATTACTTTTGTACAAAATTGTATCTGCTAAAAGGGCGGAAACAAGACAAAAACGCATAGATGATATTGCTATTCAAATGAAAAATCATCAAAAGCCATCTTAAAATTTATCACGCTAAAAAGACTTTTATTACCAATCATTAAAAATTAGAAAACTCTAGTTTTTTTATGCCAATAAAAAAGTAAATTTGCCGAATGCCAAAAAGAGAACGAAATAAATTTGTAAAAAGAGGTGAAATCATTTCTATTACAATAGAAGGCTATGCCTTTGGAGGAAAAGGAATAGGTAGAATAAGAAACGAAGAAGGTGAGTTTGTGGTTTTTGTACCCAACACTTTACCTGGTCAAACAGTTAGATGTCAGATAAAAAAAACAAGCAAACGTTATGCAGAAGCAAAATTGTTTGAAGTTTTATCATCATCAGACCAAGAAGTAGACGTTCCTTTTCAAGCCATTCCTGGAGCTCCATACATCAAACTACCTATTGATATTCAACACGAGTACAAAAAAACAAGCACATTAGAATTGTTTAAACGTATTGGTAAAGTTGAAAATATAGAAGATTTATTTGATGAATTTATTAGCTCTCCAGAAGTATTTCATTATCGTAACAAAATGGAATATGGTTTCTCTGCCATTCGTTATGATTTTGAGCAAAAAACTGATGTAGATGATTTTGCTTTAGGATTTAAAAAACGTGGTACTTGGTGGTGTGCAGAAAATCTTGATAAAGATTCTGGTTTGTTTGATGAGCAAGTAGAAAACAATCTAAAAAACATCAGACAATTTTGTATAGAATCTGGTTTAGAGCCTTGGCATGCACCACAAAAAAAGGGGTTCTTCCGTTATTTTGTGATTCGTAAAAGTTATAAAACCAATCAAATTCTATGTAATTTGGTAACAACTTCTCCTCAAGTATCTCATTTTGATATGGATGGGTTTGTTGCTTTATTAAAAGAATTATTTGGAGAAAGATTAGCCGGATTAATCCACACTACCAACGACGAAATTGGAGATAGAACTTTAGCTGTTACTGGTAACGAACGTTTGGTGTTTGGTGAAGATAGAATTGTAGAAAATTTACTTGGGTTAAATTTTGAAATTTCTATGAAGAGTTTCTTTCAAACCAACCCTAAATCTGCCGAAAAACTTTATAGCAAAGTCATTGATTATGCTTTAGAAAAAGCAGAAACAGTCAACGGAAAAATAGTAATGGACTTGTTCTGTGGAACAGGAACCATTGGTCAAATATTAGCTTCTAAAACTACCGATACTAAAATTATTGGAGTAGATATTGTTGCCGATGCCATTAAAGATGCTAAAAAGAATGCAGAACGTAACGGAATTAAAGGTGTAGATTTTTACGCTGCCGATGTTGGTAAATTTTTAGTTGAATATCCACAATACAAAGGAAAAATAGAAACTATTGTTTTAGACCCTCCACGTGCAGGAATTGCTCCTAAAACATTAGACAAAGTAATAAAAATTGGAGCTAGCAGAATGGTTTACGTTTCTTGTAACCCAGCTACCCAAGCAAGAGATACCGAAATTTTAAGACAAGTTGGTTACAAAATATCAAAAATGAGTTTGGTAGATCAGTTTCCACATACTGCACATATAGAAAGCATTATACTTTTTGAAAAATAAAAGTATGATTAAGAACCTCCCAGTTCTTGAGCCTCTTTACTTTGTAAAGGGGCTTTTTTTATACTCAAAAAATTAAATATTAGTAAAAACTAACCTCTACTCCAATAAACAGACTTTCTCTAGTATTAAAAGGCCCTAGTATAGAATCTGATTTACCATAAAGTTTTATCATATCACTTCTTTCAGAAGCTTGTGCTAATAAATTCAACTTAAATGTTTTGTTAATTCTGTACGAAAACTCAGCATCATATCCAAAACTACCTACTACAAAATCATATCTACTAATAGCTCCGTAACCTAATGAGGTAGTAAAAGATAAGTTTTTTAAATCCATACGAGGAACAAACCAAAATGAAGGAATTACAATTTTATTAAAAGAATATCCTATGTTTCCAGAATATCTTTTAAAACCTCCTTTTAATGGTGCATGTTCAAATTCTACATAATATATCCATCTCCCGTATTTTTGCTGTGTATGATGATATGTAAACTCTCCTAACAAATCAAAAGTTCCTGCAGGGTGCCCATGATGATCACCTCTTAGTGCTAAACCTGCATCTGTAAGTAATGCTATAGAAAATCTCTCCTGGGCAAAAGAAAATGGAGTTATTAAAAAAAGTAGAAATGCTAAATGTTTTTTCATCAGTAGTTTTAGGGCAAATATATTTAATTTATATTATCACGCTAATAAAGATTGAATAAAACTATTTGCTATCTGTAATCAAAATAAAACCTTATAAACTACTCATTTTTAATTGTTTTATTTTCTACTATTTATTTCATCTTTTGTTGTAATTAAAAAATAATTTACCCCTTAAAATTTCATCAAAAGATTAAACTACATCAACTATCTTAGTTAAAAATATGATGACTATGATTTTGCTTTCTGCCTTTAACCCAAACATATTACTTTTTGTACTAATTGGTTTAGTAGTAATTTTTCTTGGTGCATTGCTAAGACATTATAAACAACCTTATGTAGTAGCTTATATACTAGCTGGAGTACTACTTGGAAAACATGGTTTTAAAATTATTACCAATACTGAACTGATAGATGGTTTAGGAGAGTTTGGATTGATCTTAATTCTATTTTTTATTGGAATGGAAATTAACCTGCCAAACTTTATAAAAAAGTGGAAAGTTGCTGTTTTTGGAACCATACTACAAATACTAGCAAGTATTTTAATAGTTACGTTAATCGGATATTTTTTTAATTGGCAATTTAACCGAATTATAATTTTAGGTTTTGTAATTAGTCTAAGTAGCTCGGCAGTTATTATTAAATTATTACAAGATAATAACGAGAGTAGCTCCGAATTGGGAGAAAATATTATTAGTATTTTATTAATGCAAGATATTTTAATTGTTCCTATGCTAATTGCTACGAACTACTTAGGAGGTAGTAAACCCGAAACTTCTGAAATTATATTACAAGCTGTTGGTGGAATTTTATTAATTATTGGAATTGTATGGATTTTAAAAGAACAAGAAATCACTATTCCTTTTAGCAAGTCCTTTGAAAAAGATCATGAATTACAAGTATTTTTTGCTTTTAGCCTTTGCTTTGGGTGTGCAGTAATGACTTCCCTTTTTGGACTATCTGCTGCCTTAGGAGCTTTTGTTGCGGGTATGGTTGTTAATTCTGCCAAATCCACCCAATGGTTTCACGACAGTTTAAACTCTTTTAGAATTATATTTGTTGCCTTATTCTTTGTTTCTATTGGAATGCTAATTGATGCCAAATTTTTTTTAATCCACTGGAAAATTATCTGCATATTAATCTTTACCATCTACTTATCTAATACTTTTATCAACGCTTTTATTTTACAATATTTTGAAAAAAATTGGAAGAGAAGTATTTATGGAGGCGCAATGTTAGCACAAATAGGAGAACTTAGTTTTGTACTCATTTCAACAGCATATTTTGCCAATGTAATTACAGAGTTCACCTATCAATTAACCATTATTATAACTGCGCTAACCCTATTAATGAGTCCATTTTGGATTGTTCTCACTAAAAAAGTATTAAAGTTAAAATAACAAATTCATGAAAAACTTAGTTATTCTTACAGGAGCTGGAATTAGTGCCGAAAGTGGTATAAAAACTTTTAGAGATAGCAATGGCTTATGGGAAAACCACGATGTTATGGAAGTTGCCTCAATTCATGGTTGGTATCAAAATCCTGAATTGGTTTTAAATTTTTACAATCAACGAAGAGCACAGGCAGAAACCGTATTTCCTAATCATGCTCATTCATACTTAGCCAGTTTACAAAACAAATATAACGTTGAAATTATCACTCAAAATGTAGATGATTTACACGAACGTGCTGGCAGCAAACAAGTAACACATTTGCATGGAAAATTATCAGAAGCCAAAAGTGAAATCGATCCTAACTATATTATTGATATTACTAGAAAAGAAATCAAATTAGGAGATGTTTGCCCAAAAGGACATCAGCTAAGACCCAATATAGTTTGGTTTGGCGAAGAAGTTCCTATGCTTGATAAGGCCGCTAAAATATGTGAGACAGCCGATATATTTATCATTATCGGAACCAGTTTACAAGTATATCCTGCCGCAGGATTAATTCACAGTGTTCCAAACCATTGCCCTGTATATATTATTGATCCTAAAGTTGATGAAATTAATGTGCCAAATCATTTTACTTGTATAAAAGCTACAGCTGTAGAAGGAGTTCAAAAATTAAAAATGTTTTTACAAAACAATCACTCATAAAAAAAGCGAATCCTAAATTTAGGATTCGCTCTTATCAACACTATAAACAAACATTACTTTTTCTTAAAGCAATACAAAGTTTCTTTAACTGTAAACAAACAGAAATAGTAAATTCCTATAGAGAAAATAACATCTCCTACTATTCTCATCCATTTTAATACTTGCAATGTTGGAGAATATAATAATTCTGCATCTCTAGCAAAACTATACCCTTTGGTAATTGAGGTATATGCCTGAATTATTCCTATTGGCAACAAGCTTAAAACCACCATGGCTACCAAACCAATATTTAAATACCAAAATGATTTTTTTAGATAGCTATGATTCCATGCTCTATCAGAATAAAAACGTAAACAAATAATAATGAATCCCATACCCAACAAGCCATACACACCAAACAATGCTGTATGAGCATGAACAGCTGTGGTATTTAATCCTTGAATATAATACAAAGCAATTGGAGGGTTAATTAAGAAACCAAATACTCCTGCTCCTACCAAGTTCCAAAACGAAACTCCCATAAAGAAGAATATTGGCCATTTATATTTTTGAATCCAAGGATTGATTTTTAATAGGTTCCAATTTTCTCTAATCTCAAATCCCATTAAAGTTAATGGTACTACTTCTAAAGCACTAAAAGTAGCTCCCAATGCAATTGCCTGTACAGGAGTTCCAGAAAAATATAAATGATGTAAAGTTCCTACAATTCCTCCAGCCAAAAATATGGTTGCTGATGCTATAGAAGCTTTTCCGGCTGTTTTAACAGAAATTATTTTCATTCTAGAAAAAATAAATGCAATTACTACTGTTGCAAAAACTTCAAAGAATCCTTCTACCCATAGGTGAACCAACCACCATCTCCAATAATTAATTACAGGTAAACTACTATTTTCTCCATAAACCAATCCAGAGAAAAAGAACATTCCAATAGCCATTACAGAAATCAATAAGATGATTAATAAATGCTTAGAATCATCATTTCTCTTAATAGCATAAACAATATGTCTTCCTACCATTACTACCCAAAGAATCAATCCTATTCCTAAGAATATTTGCCAAAATCTACCCAAATCCATGTATTCATATCCTTGGTGACCAAAAAAGAAATTTGTGGTTAAATCTAAAAATTGATGTACACCTAGCCACTCCCCTAGCATAGAACCTAATACAATAATCAATAAAGCAACAAACAAAAAGTTAATTCCAAAAACCTGATACTTCATTTCCTTTCCACTAATCATAGGAGCCAAAAACAATCCTGTGGCTAACCATGTTGCAGCAATCCAAAAAACAGCCAATTGAGTATGCCATGTTCTTGTAATTGAATAGGGTAAAAAACTAGACAAATCAAATCCAAAAAAAGACTGTCCTTCTACTGTATAATGCACTGTAACAGCTCCTAAAACTACTTGCAGAGCTATTAATAACGATACAATTAAAAAGTATTTTAATACTGCTTTTTGCGATCTGGTAAAAGATAATTTAACCAGGGGATCTAAATTTTGATTCTCTACAGCTTCTCCTTTTTCGTGATTAGATAAGTAGTAATAAGTTAAAATTCCAATAAACAGCAACAATAATATAATTGAAAAACCTGACCAAACTTGAGAATCTACAGTAATCGTATTATCAATCAATGGTTCGTGTGGCCAGTTAGAAGTATAGGTGTAATCTTTATCGGGTCTATTGGTACTTGCTGCCCAGGATGTCCAAAACAAAAAAGAATTTAGTTGAGCTAATTTTACCTCATCTTTTAATACTCCTTTGGGAATAGCATATTTTTCAAATCCATTAGAAAATACATCAGCATAGTGTTTAGAATTGTTTTGAATGGCTAAATAACGAACCTCTGAAATTTGAATACTCTTGTTATTTTCATCAAAAGTATTTGTTTTAACATCTTTAATCAATCTTGCTTTTATGGCAGCTTGTTGTTCAACATTCAAAGCATCATACTTAAGATTAAAGTCCTTTTGAGCCCAATAATTTAGCATAAAAACGGCTTCTTTATGAATCCAATCTGCAGACCAATCTGGAGCTACATAACTACCATGCCCCCAAATAGATCCTACTTCCATTCCACCAATAGACTCCCAAACATTTTGACCAGTTTGTATATCTTCTTTACTAAAAACAACTTGCCCTGTTTCCTTAACCACTACTGTATTTGGTATAGGAGGTTGTTTTTGGTACACTTCTGTACCCACCCAAATTAATGCAACAAACGAGAGTATTACTACGCTACTAAATGCAATCCATACTTTTTTCATTTCTTTTAATACTTATTTAGTTATAATCTTTAAAATTTTTTATAGATGTTTTTTACGTAAAAACTTTTGCTAAGGTATAGAAAGATTTTTAAAACGGATAAAATTATCCGATTAATTTTAGCGCTATATTTTTTGATCTAAAAATGAATAAAAATCAAGTATAAAACCTAGAACCTTATTAGTAACTTTGTTTACATGGTAACACTAGAAAAATTAAAACATCGATACGAAGGTTTAAGACTACAGCCCAATTTATGGATAAGCGATACTTTTTTTTATTATCCACAAATTGAAGTTCCTTTTCTAGAAAATATAGACTTTTCTACTATTGACACCAGTAAACATCAACGATTAGGAAAACTAGTAGAAGTTTTTTATCAAAAGAATTTAGAAATTCTTAAGGATTATCAATCGATAGAAAATAACATCCAGATTCAAATAGACAAGCACCAAACATTAGGAGAATTAGATTTTGTTTGTAATACACCAAACGGGATTCATCACATTGAATTAACCTATAAATTTTACTTGTACAAAACAGACATTCCTTATGAAATTGAGAGATGGGTTGGCCCAAATTTAAAAGATTCTTTGGTTAAAAAACTACAAAAATTAAAGGAGAAACAGTTTCCTATGCTCCATCATCCTATTGCTAAAGAACTGTTTAAAAACAAAGGTTTGGAGGTGGATAAAATAAAACAATCTGTACATTTTAAAGCGCAATTGTACATCCCTTTAAGTTTGATGAACCATACTTTTCCACACATTAATAATGATTGTATTAAAGGATATTACATCAGTTACAAAGAAATAGATTTTTTGTTTCCAATGGCTTTGTATCATGTTCCTATTAAACAAGATTGGTTAATAGCCCCTAAACACAATAATAATTGGCAGTCTTTTACAGAGCTAAAACCCATTATTTTAGAACAAATTGCTGTACAACACAGTCCGTTGGTTTGGATGAAACGAGGAGAAATTTACGAACGTTTTTTTATTACTTTTTGGTAAACGAATAGATTTATAACACAGCGAAAACTGACCTGTTTTATGCCTATCTTTGGTATAGATTAAAAATCATTATGCATCCAAAAAACCCTTTTCAAAGAGCTTATCATTTTAACGAATTAATCAATATTCACCCAGATTTAAAACCACATGTATTCATTAATGAATACGAAACTCAAACCATTAAATTTGGCAATAAAAAAGCAGTTAAGGAACTAAACAAGGCTTTGCTAAAGCAACACTACCAATTAAAGTATTGGGACATTCCAGAGAACAATCTTTGTCCTCCAATTCCAGGTAGATTAGATTATTTATTACATGTAAATGATCTACTAAACAATAAAGAAGACGTCCATATATTAGACATAGGAACGGGAGCCAATTTAATTTATCCTATTTTAGGTAATTGTCATTTTAACTGGAAATGTACTGCTAGCGAGGTAGATAAAATCTCACTAAAAAATGCTCAAAAAATTATTGATGAAAATAAATTGAGGAATCTTGAATTAAGACATCAACAATTTAAAAACTCCATATTAGAAAATATTATTCAACCCAACGACTATTTTGATGTAGTGGTTTGTAATCCTCCTTTTTTTAAAAATGCTTGTGATGCAGCAAAAAAGAATGAACGCAAATTAAAAAACTTACGGCTTAAAGAAGATTCCAAACTAAATTTTGGAGGGGTTTCTAACGAGCTTTGGTATAAAGGAGGCGAAGAAGCTTTTATAAAAAAAATGGCTACAGAAAGTGTATTTTTTAAAAATCAAGTTGCTTGGTTTACTTCTTTGGTATCTCAAAAAGAAAACTTAAAAAACATCAAAAGAGCCATTAATAAAACAAATCCTACAGAAGTAAAAATTGTAGACATGGAACAAGGGAGCAAAAAAAGTAGATTTATCGCCTGGAGATTTTAACAAAAACACACCAAAAACACCTATAAACTAAACATAATTCAACAAAAACAACAATCGATTGTATATTTGATAATTAATCATATATTTGAGCGAACTATTATTAATAAACTCAAAAAATTATGATTCCAAAAAAAACTATAGTCTTTCTTGTTTCACTCTTCTTTATTGTAGTGTCTCAGTCTTTATCTTCACAAACCTTGTTAACTCATCATTTTAATGATGGAGATTTTGGTGGATTTGAAATTCCCAAAGTGGATCAAGAGTCTAGAGTAAAAATTGTTAATAAACGTGTAGAAACTCATTGGCAAGAAGATTTGTACAACAACACCAACTCTGGTAGAAAAGCTCAAATTAGACCAGACAATAATGCCTATCATTTTACTCAAGAATTTTGGACAGGATATTGGTTAAAAATCCATAACGATTATATGGCTACTAATACCAATACACAGGCATGTCTTATGCAAATTTGGGGACATAATGATGCTACTAGCTCTGCCAATTGGTATGCTATGTTAAAATTTGATGGTAGAAATGGAGGTGCACTAACTTGGCAACATAGATATAATAGTGTTGCTACTACCAAACAAGCTTTAGTATATCCAAACTTTCCTAAAGATACATTTGTAAAAGTAGTTATTAGAGTAAAACTTGGTGCCTTAGGTAGTGGTATCGTTCAAATATGGATAGATGATGAATTAAGATTAAGCCTGTATGACCAAACAATAGGATGGGGTGATATGAACGCTAATGGTATGTATAATCAGACGTATTCTTCTATTTCCTATGGTCAATACAACATAACACCAGATCCTGCATATGCAGATACTTATGATGAAGATAATCATTATTTTGATGGGTATGAGGATGGAGAAACTAGAACGGTTACTTACGACAAAGTTTCTTTATGGGACGGTAGTAATGGATATAGTATTGTTCACCCACAAGGAAGCTCTGCTCCAAATGATAATTTCCATATCATTAAAAGAAACGCTACTAGTTATGGTTTAAACGGAGGGAGTGGAGCTTCCGATGGACAAAACATTAGCTTACACAGTAGTATTACACACACCAATCTTACATGGACAGAAATAAACAGAGGTAATGGGTATTACAGTTTTCAAAAATTAAACACCAATTATTGTATAGATGGTGGAGATGGTGGAACTAATAACCAGAATGTTGATTTAAGAGAAAATGATGAAATGGACTATAATCAACAATGGAAAAAAGTAGATGTTGGTAATGGCTTCTATCGTTTAGAAAAACGTAGTGCTCCTGGTTTCTCAATAAATGGCGGATCTGGTGGAGCTGATGGAAACAATGTAAACATTTATGCAAATGCTAGCAGTCAAAACATGCATTGGAGGTTTGATGCAAGCTCAAATAGTTCTTTAAAAACAAGTAAAACAAATATTGAAATAAAGACTAACAATTCAACAGCTATCTCTCCAAATCCAGTATCTGATATACTAAATATAACTGTTCCATATTCAACTTATCACCAATACACACTATATAGCATAGATCATAAAATTGTCAAAACTGGTAAAGTAGACAACAACACTAATCATTTCACTATTGATGTGAGTAATCTTACAAATGGTGTTTATATTTTATCTCTAAATGGTAGTAAAAACAAAACAATTAAGGTTATTAAAAATTAACTAACATAACCGAAGCATAATGAAAAAGGGTTGAAATTAATTTCAACCCTTTTTTATGATATTTAAATCTTTCTCAGATTTATGATATTAATTAATCGTTTTTAACCTAATTACGCTCTCTATTTTTAAACACCTTTTTAACTACATTTTTAATTTTTAACAAGTACATTCCTTTAGGTAAATTAGAGGTATTTAACTCTATATAATTTTGATGATAAACAACTATAAAAGGATTGTTTATTCTTTTACCTAAATAATCAAACAACACAATCTCTTCCTTTTTAACATCAACAGTGTTAATTCTTATTTCATCAAAAAAAGGATTTGGATAAACACGAATCTTAATTGATTCGATATTATCAGAATGCAAAACATTAAACTCATAAGCACCAGCTTCTGGTGTAGCACTTCTTGTAACTCCATCATAATCATCACTAGGAGCAACATTAGAGTCTGCATGATCTATTGCAGATGAAGAGGCTTGAAGATGAAAATCAAAGGTTAACAAATGTGGATTTGCACTAGACTTAACATCTGATATTGATGGAACAGATACAAAAACCGGATCTGCATTAACTGTATTTACTTGAATTCCTGTTATTTCAGAATCTTCAACCAAACTACCTTCTGTAGCCCAAATTACATTATTTGCAACTGTAGTAATATTATCGCTCTTATTAGAGGCTATTGCATATTTCTCCAATCCACCATCTATTACCGAAATATTATTCTCTATGGTTAAATCTTCACCATCACTTACACTAATACCAATATTACCTCCAGTTCCATTGGGAGCCAAAGTTACAGTGTTGGTATAAGAGTTTAAATAGCAAGTATTATTAATAAAATCTATTCTATCTCCATCATTAGAATGCACTCCACTAAACCCATTCCAATAACATATATTATTTGACACCAAAATACGACCAGCTTCCCAAGGGGCATCTGTAGTTCTATTTCTTTGAAGTGAAATTCCTTTTCCTTCATCTAAATGAGGTGTTATTTCAGTTTTGGTAGGAGCCCAAGAGTACACCTCGTTGTAATTAAAATAGATCCTATTTTTATTGATTTTTATCCTGTGTGTAGTATCATCATTTGGATTGCTACTACTATCATCCCCTCCTCCTGAAATATTAACATCAGTAGCTAGACTCGTAGCTTTTGTTACCACTAAAGCATGTGTTCCCCCATAAGATCTACGAGAACAATTGTGAATACTATTTCCTATGATACTAGAATATGCAATTTCTGAAAACCTAATACCTCCTCCAGGCATATGATGAACAGTATTGTTTATAACATCTATATGATGTGCATTACTCACATATAAACCACGTGTACTTGTATAACTAGGTCTGCTTATATTCGGTAATAAAGGCCAACCTGGCCCTCCTTCATCTACATTATTTTCTTCTATCTGAGTAAGACTCCAATGTGGAGGAACTCTATAATACACCGAATTTCCTGTAGGTTGATCTTGTTCTACAACTAGTGAATTAGGAGCCAAAGTTAAATTTGAAACATCCGCACTACTATCTATATAAACAAACTGAAGTGCAAAAGCAGTAGCTAATGAAATTCTTTCTACCTCTCCTTCTATATCAAATCCTTCAATTTTTAAATAAGAACAATTTTGTACTCTAAAAATATTTGCCCCATCTCCTTTTAATACAGTATTAGCATCATAAGGTTTAAAGGTGATGTAATTGTTAGGAGTACCGTGTACTCCATTTATTCTTATGGTATTCTCACCATGCCAAAGATGTGAATTTATAATACCATTTAATCTTTCATCTGTATCATCGCTAGAATTGGCTTCGGTAAAATCAAAAGTAAAATTGGGATCATAGCTATCATTAGTATACTCTCCCATAATAAGTACAGTATCTCCCGGATGTACAATATCATTGTTAGCCTTAACAGCGTGTTCTACAGTTTTAAAAGGAGTTGTTGTTGTAAGTCCATCATTAGAATCTGAACCTATTTCTTTACTCACATAATAAGTTGTCTGTGCAAAAAGGGCTTGGCAAATAAAAATTAAAATAATTGAAATTGGGGTCTGTTTCATTTTACCTATTTTATATAAATGAAAAATAAAATTACTAAAAACATATCTATAAAACAGAGAAGTTTCTGATTAAAACACAAAAAAACTCCCTTTAGATAAAGGGAGTTTTTTGTGAATTGTATTTTTATTCTTCCAAAGTAATTTTAGTCCAATAATCCATCACCAATACATCTGCTAATAAAGGCCCTACTTTAGCTACCAATGCTAAATGATCTTTATGATTTAAATAAATATCTCTTGATGCTTCATCTTTAAAAGTTACAAAAAAGCAATGTGTAAATCCTTTGCTATGTCCTTCTTTACTAATATTTACTCCCCATTCAAAATCTAATATTTCGGGGATTTTATTTTTTAACGCTTTAAAACCTTCTACAGCATTTTCAATTTCTTCCTTAGTTGCGGTTTCTATATATTTAAGATTTACTACATGTCTTAAAACTTTAGTTTCTTTCTCGTTTAAATTTACTTTGTACGAAAAAAGTTTTTTTACACTATTATCCACAGAACCTGCTAAAAAGAAAAAGTCTTCTCCTATTTTTTGTGAAGCCATTCCATAATAAATAGGGTAACCTGTATCTAAAATTCCAACAGGCGTTAACATTCCTTCTTTATTTAACTTGCATAACTGGATACTTTCATCATCTCTAGTGGCAATGGCAACTATGGCTTCTTTATCATTCACCTTTAAAATTTCAATTCGAGTTTGTCCCGCTAATTTTGTTTGCTCATTATTAACCAGTACGGAATGTGGAACCAATTCTCCTTTGTTCGTAACTTTAAAAACACTTACACCATCACCATGGTAAACAAAATTTGTGTTTTTTATCCATCCTGCCGCTCTTTTGTAATATTTATGATGTCTATGTCCTACAATTACATAATGTTGATTGCCTAGTGTAACGCCATCTACAGGATAAGTTCCCGTTAAATACCTATCTACAGTGTTGTCAGAAATGCTATTGATGGCTTTAAAATGACCATTAGCATATACTCTAAAACTACTTATTCCATTATCTTGAAAACCACCTGTAAACAAAAATGTTTTTCCTTTTATTTGATGAGCATACATTCCAATAATACCATCGGTATGTATTTCATCAGAATCTTTCATAGATTGTACATGTGTTAATTTTCCATCTGCATGAATTTTAAAACAACTCAATCCTGGTGTTTCTCGTTCTAAACCACCTACAAAAAGGTATGAGTTCTTTTTGATGTGAATTACTTTTAAAGTTATTACTACTCCCAAATGTATTTCATCAGTATCATTTACCACAAAAACACTTTGCAAACTTCCATCTTTTTCAATTTTAAAAACCTCTACAGCATTACCTCCTTTATCTCCTACAAATAAATAATCCGATCCCTGAATACGATCTGCCACCAAACCTCTTACTGGTCCTTTTTTATCAGATAATTCATAAGTATCCAAAGAGCCTAACACTCCCTTAGAGTTCATACTAAAAGCATCTATAAAAGCGCCATCACCACCTGAAAACACATAATATTTTTCATCTATTTGATAGGTAACAGCTGTTACCGTATTGTTCTTAGTTTTTTGCGAATTTATTTCTACTAAAGATGCTTGACTGTTTTCTTTTATTTGAGAAAACCCAATACACGATGTTAAAAAAAATACGAATACAATAATTTGTTTCATTATAATTTAATTTAAAATTGATTTAGCACCTACTGTAGCAATAGCATGATCTTGCTCTATAGTACCCCCACTCACTCCAATAGCACCTATAATTTTTCCTTGTTTATTTTTAATTGGGATTCCTCCAGGAAAAGTAACCAAACCACCATTAGATAATTCTATATTATAAATAATACCTCCTGGCTGAGTTAATTTCCCTAACTCTCCTGTAGCAATGTTAAAATACCTAGCTGTTTTAGCTTTTTTAATAGAAACATCAATACTTCCCAAAAATGAATCATCCATACGGATAAAGGATTTTAAATTGGCTCCAGCATCTACTACCGCAATATTTACCAAAACTCCTGTTTTTTCTGCTGCTTCTTTGGCTGCTAAAACTGCCTTTAAAGCCTCATTATCTGTAATATCATTTGTTTGAGCCTGTCCTGAATAGAAATTAAAACTAGTTATTATTAGAACTAATAAAAATCTTTTGATTGTGGTTTGCTTTTTTCTCATTGTAAGTTTTATATTAAAAAAGCAAACATCACAAATACAAACCATAAAAGAGTTGAACAAGTTCAACATGCTAATTTTTACTCTTTCTTTTTTTTAATTTTACTTAAAAATTCGTGCGTAATTCCTAGGTAACTTGAAATTTGTCTATCTGTTAGTTTTGATGCTATTTCTGAATAGGTATCTATAAAATATTGATATCGTTCTTTTGCTGTTAAACTATGATTTCTAACCACCCTCCTTTGCCAAGCCGCTATAGATTTTTGAGACATAATACGAAAGAGTTTTTCTACAACTGGCAATTGCTCATATAAAAATTGTTTGTTTGATTTATCTATCATCAAAACCTTACTATTTTCTAATGCTTGCATATTTAAATCAGAAGGTGTTTGATTCATAAAACTATCTAAATCCATTAACCACCAATCTTTAGCAGCAAAATATAAGGTGTTTTCATTTCCTTTTTTATCAAGCGTAAAAACTCTAAAACACCCTTCTAACACAAAACCTTCAAACTTACAAATACTCCCTTGTGTTAATAAAAATTCTCCTTTTTGAACTGTATAAGGCTCAAAGTGATCACATATTTTATTCATGTCAGCATTAGAAATTTCTACATTTTTTAAAATATTTTCTTTCAGTAAATTCTTGTTCATTTCAAATAATGTTAACGATGAATGATGCTCTTCTAACAAATATATTTATTTTTAAATAACATTTTAAGAAACCCAATTGCACAAAAAAACTCCCTTTAAACAAAGGGAGTTTTTTATATAAAATATTAAAGTCTGAATTACATGCTTTTTGCCGCTTCTAAAAAAGTAGCTAAACCACTATCAGTTAATGGATGTCTCATCAATCCTTCTATAGCAGACAATGGTCCTGTCATTACATCAGCACCTATTTTAGCACAATCAACAATATGCATAGTGTGTCTTACTGATGCTGCTAAAATTTCAGTTTCAAAACCGTAATTGTCATATACTTCTCTAATTTCTTGAACTAAATGTAAACCATCAGTAGAAATATCATCTAAACGACCAATAAATGGAGATACATACGTTGCTCCTGCTTTAGCAGCTAATAAAGCTTGACCAACAGAAAACACTAATGTTACATTTGTTTTAATCCCTTTACTAGAAAAATACTTACAAGCCTTAATTCCATCTTTAATCATTGGTAATTTTACCACGATTTGAGGATTTAAAGCAGCCAAAGCTTCTCCTTCTTTCACCATTCCATCAAAGTCTACAGAAAGTACCTCAGCACTTACATCTCCATCAACTGCATCGCAAATATCACGATAGTGTTGTAAAATATTTTCGGTTCCAGAAATTCCTTCTTTTGCCATTAATGATGGGTTGGTTGTTACACCATCTAATACTCCTAAATCTTGCGCTTCTTTAATTTGATCAAGATTTGCAGTGTCTATAAAAAATTTCATATTGATTAATTTTAATTTTGTTTTTATTTGAATTAAGCTATTATACTAAGCTTAATCGTTTTTTAAATTTATCTGAAAATAAAGTAGGTTGATACAACAATTAAGCAAATAAAGAAACCTACAACTTTAACATACTTCCACGGTGTAACATCTACTTGCTCAGTATAGTCTAAAACATAGTCTTTTTCTCTAGGTTTTAACTTTCCTATTACTAACATAATCACAATAGTTAATACACAGGTAATTGCTTGCATGTGTAACATATGTAAGTCTATTAAACCAAAACCATTTGATAAAACAATGTAAGCTACATATATAGTAAAGGCAAATATAACACCTACTTTTGCTGCTATTGCTGGAACCTTTTTAGTAACAAAACCAATAACAACTACGGTTAAAATAGGCACACTATAAGCACCGTTTACTGTTTGTAAATATCCAAAAATACTATCTGCATAAACCAAGAAAGGTGCAATAATCATAGAGAAAAAAGCTAGAATAACTCCAAATTGTTTTCCTTTCTTTACAATTACCTCATCACTTGCCTTTTCATTGATAAACTGTTTATAAATATCTACACCATATAAAGTTACACAACTGTTTAATGCTGAGTTAAAAGAACTTAGGATGGCTCCAAATAATACTGCTGCAAAGAATCCGACCCATACATCAGGTAAAACATCTGCTACTAACTTTGGATAAACATCACTTGTACTTAAACCAGCTCCATACTTGTGAAAAGCAATAATACCTGGTAAAACCACAATAATAGGTCCTAATATTTTAATAAATGCAGCAATGGTTAATCCTTTTTGACCTTCGGCTAAACTTTTAGCTCCAAGAGCACGTTGAATAATTTGTTGATTACTTCCCCAGTAAAACAACTGAACCAACATCATTCCTGTAAAAATAGTAGCAAAAGGTATAGAAGAATCTGGTCCACCAATGGCATTAAATTTTTCTGGATGCTCCGAAGTTAACTTAGACAATCCATTAAAAATACTACCATCATCACTAATAGCTATTAACCCAAAAATTGGAATTAAAAGTCCACCTATTAATAATCCTACAGCATTAATTGTATCTGATACTGCAACGGCTTTTAATCCTCCAAAAATGGCATAAATAGAACCTATTATTCCAATTCCCCAAACACAAATCCAAACAGCTCCCCACTCACCTACTCCTAACATTTGTGGTACGTTAAACATTCCACTAATTGCTTTAGAACCAGTAAACAAAACCATTGGTAACAATACAACAGCATAACCTGTAAGAAATAATCCAGAGGTTAATGCTTTTGTTGTACTATCAAATCGTCTTTCTAAAAACGTAGGAATTGTTGATATTCCTCCTTTTAAATAACGAGGTAATAAAAACACCGCAGTAATTACCATGGCAATGGCTGCCAAAGTTTCCCATGCCATTACCAATATCCCATCAGTATAGGCATCTCCATTTAACCCAACTATTTGTTCTGTAGAAAGGTTTGTTAATAATAATGACCCAGCAATTACCGTAGCGGTAAGACTTCTACCTCCTAAAAAATACCCCTCTGAGGTATTCTCGTTAGTGTTTCTTGTAGCTAAATAGGCAATAATGGCCACCAACAATGTAAATCCTATAAATGAAATAATCCCCATGATAATTTATGATGTTATATATCGTTAGTTAAAAAAATATTAAAATAGAATACTAAAATATATTTTTAAATATTATCATTAATAATATTCTCAAATAATTCTTGTTTACCACTAATACTTGGCAATTCACCATTTTCTTTTGCAATAGTGTATAAATCTTCAAAAGTTAATTTACCTTCTTCAAAAGCTTTTCCGTTTCCAGAGTCAAAAGAAGCATAACGTTTTTCTCTTAAAGCATCGTATTGAGATTCTCTAATAATTTTATCAGCCACCAATAAACCTCTTGCAAAAGTATCTGCTCCACCAATGTGAGCTAAGAAAGCATCTTCTAAATCTGTAGAGTTTCTTCTGATTTTTGCATCAAAGTTTACTCCACCTCCTTGTAAACCACCAGCTTTTAAGAAAACCAACATTGCTTCTGCAGTTTCTTGAATATTGTTTGGGAATTGATCTGTATCCCATCCGTTTTGGTAATCTCCACGGTTAGCATCAATACTTCCTAACATTCCTGCTTGTGCAGCTACATCCATTTCGTGCTGCATAGTGTGACTAGCCAAAGTTGCGTGATTTACTTCTAAGTTGATTTTAAAATCATCTTGTAAACCGTGCTTGTTTAAGAAACCAATTACGGTAGCTGCATCAAAATCGTACTGATGTTTGGTTGGTTCCATTGGCTTAGGTTCAATAAAGAAGTTTCCTTTAAATCCTTTTCCACGAGCGTAATCTTTAGCCAAACCTAAAAATTGTCCCATGTGGTTTAATTCACGTCCCATATCTGTATTTAATAAAGACATGTAACCTTCACGTCCTCCCCAGAACACGTAGTTTTCTCCACCTAATTCCATAGTAGCATCTAAAGCCAATTTAATTTGTGCTCCAGCTCTTGCAACTACATCAAAATTTGGGTTGGTAGAAGCACCATTCATGTAACGTGGGTTAGAAAAACAATTGGCTGTTCCCCATAATAATTTAACCCCACTAGCTGCTTGCTTTTCTTTTAAGTAAGCTACAATTTCTTTTAAACGAGCCTCAGACTCCTCAAAAGTTGCTCCTTCTTGAATCAAATCAAAATCGTGGAAACAGTAGTAGTCAAATCCCATTTTGGTAATAAATTCAAAAGCTGCATCTGCTTTGTCTTTTGCCGCTTGAACTGGATCTGGGTTTTGATCCCATTCAAAATTTTGAGTTCCTGGTCCAAAAGGATCAGAACCTTGTCCACAGAAAGTATGCCAGTAAGCAATAGAAAACTTAAAGTGCTCTCTCATTGTTTTTCCTGCCACTACTTGGTCTGGATTGTAATATTTATACGCTAAAGGATTTTTTGAATCCTTACCTTCAAACTTAATTTCTCCAATTCCTGGGAAATATTCTTTGTTTCCTATGGTTAATTTTGACATGATATATTATTTTAATTTTATTTCTAATGAGTTAAGCCACTTATCATATGCTTTTTGATAAGCTTCTAATTTTGATAAATCTGCTTGATATTTTTTAATGATGTTTTCCTCTACAAAAGCATCTTCTAAACTTTCTATTTCTCCTGCTCCAAATCCTGCCCCAATAGCAGCTCCTACAGCCCCATTGGTTTCTTTTACTTGAATTTCGGCATTGGTTAAAGTAGCGATAGTAGTGGCAAAAATTTCAGATTGAAACATATTATCACTCCCTACTTTTATCACACTTGGAGACAATCCTAAATCTTTCATGCATTTTATTCCATACACAAAAGAAAAAGCAATTCCTTCTAAACATGCTCTTACCATGTGCGCTAGTTTGTGCTTAGTAAATTGCAAACCATCAAACTGAGCACCAATAATTTTATTTTGCAACATACGTTCTGCCCCATTTCCAAAAGGTAAAAAAGACAAACCGTTTGCCCCAACCTCAACAGAAGATGCCAAGGTTTCTAACTCAAAATAATCTTTATCTGCTGCTAAATTATTTCTTAACCAAGCATATGCACTACCCGTTCCATTAATACACAAAAGAACCCCTAGCCTACGTGCTTCTTCTGTATGATTAATGTGAGCAAAAGTATTTACTCTATTATTAGGATCGTATTTTAGTTGATCTACTACTCCATAAACCACTCCTGATGTTCCTCCTGTAGCAGCAATTTCGCCGGGTTTTAAAACATTTAAAGAAAAAGCATTATTAGGTTGATCTCCTGCTCTATAAGAAACTACAGCATTAGCATTGAATCCAAATTCCTCTGCCATTTCTTTGGTAATCTGTCCTTGATTGGCAAAAACAGGAACAATTTCAGGAATTAAATCTCCTTCAAAACCATAGTGATTCATAATGGTTTCGCTTAATTGCTCTTTCTTAAAATCCCAAAAAATTCCTTCGGACAATCCTGTGTTAGTAGTAGTATGCTTTCCAGTAAATTTGTATGCAACAAAATCACCTGGTAACATTATTTTTTTAATGGTTTTATAAACCTCTGGTTCGTTTTCTTGAATCCATTTTAGCTTAGAAGCTGTGAAATTCCCTGGAGAATTTAACAAACTCTCTAAACATTTTTCTTGACCTATTTCTTTAAAAGCTTTATCTCCAATAGCAACAGCTCTACTATCACACCAAATAATAGCAGGTCTTGCTGGTTCATTTGCTGCAGTTAAAGTTACCAAACCGTGCATTTGATAAGCTACTCCAATAGCCACAACCTCATTTCTATTGGCTGGAGTTTTATCAAAAAGTATCTCTGTAACCTTTTTAATATTCTTCCACCAGTCATTTGGGTGTTGCTCTGCCCAATTTTCTTGCGGGGCATCAATAGGCATTTCTCTCTCTGGATATTGAGCTGTAGCCAAAACTTTTTTTGTTTTACCATTAACCAAAGAAGCCTTAACGGATGAACTTCCTAAATCATAACCTATTAACAACATATTTTATATTCTTTTATAATTAAGAAAACAACACTTAGTTTCATTTTCAAACTAAGCAAATATATACAGGAAAAACCAAATAACAAACAAATACTTAGTTTATTTTTAAAACTAAGTCTATATATTTATTTTTACTATTGTACTTTTGTATAAATTTCAACAATCAGAATATGATTTATAACTCAGTAGACTGTGTCATCTTTGGTTTTATAGATGAAAAATTAAAAGTTCTATTAATCAAACGTAAAAACGATCCGCAAAAAGGATTGATGGCTTTGCCGGGAGATTTTTTAGATGCTGATGTAAGTATTTATAACAGTGCCGAAAACACCTTAAAGAAAATCACCAGTCTTGAAGATATTTATTTAGAACAAATTAGAGCCTTTGGAGAAATTGATAGGTATCCAGACAAAAGAGTTATTACTATTAGTTATTATGCTTTAATTAATATAGAACACTATACGCCACAAGCTGGTTATACTGCCGAAAAATTAGAATGGTGTGACATTGATGCTTTACCAGAACTGGCTTTTGACCATAAAGACATCATAAATATTGCCCATAAAAGACTTAAAAGAAGAGTAAGAAATGAACCTATTGGATTTAATTTATTGCCAGAAGAGTTTAGCTTAACCAATTTACAACAACTTTACGAAGCTATTTTGCAAACAGAACTAAACAAACGTAATTTTAGAACCAAAATCAATCAAATGAAATTGTTGATTGACACTGGTAAAAAACAAGAAAACGTGGCTCACAAACCTGCAAAGTTGTATCGTTTTGACGAAAATATATACGAAAATTTAAAAGAAGACGGATTTTACTTTAACTTGTGATAAAAAAATGATACTACGAAATTTATATATAGTTTTTATTATTTCATCATTTTCTCTGATGGCTCAAAAAGTTATTAAATTACCTACAAAAGTTGTTAATGATGTTACTTGGAAAGGTCCTGAAAAACACCAATTTTCTGATATTTGGAACACTCCTATTATTAGTAATGTTTCTGTTCCTACGATAGAAATACACAAGCCTGAAGAAAACATCAACACCGGTAGTGCTGTGGTTATTGCTCCTGGTGGCGGATTATACGCATTAAGTATTAAGAGTGAAGGAAAGATGGTTGCTCACTGGTTGGCTTCCAAAGGAATTACTGCTATTATTTTAAAATACCGATTGGTTCCTACAGAACATGATGCTGTAGCTGAATACCAAGCAACAACCAAAAACAACATTCAAGAATTAGGAAGAAAAGTTCAACTTGTACTACCCTACGCTATTGAGGATGCTTTAAATGCCATTAAATATGTTAGAGAAAATGCTAAAGAGTTAAATATAAAACCTAACAAAATTGGAATGATGGGCTTTTCTGCTGGTGGTGCAGTCACTATGGGAGTAGCCTACAACTATACTGCTGAAAACCGCCCAGACTTTATTGTCCCTATTTATCCATGGACAACCCAATACCCAGTTCAAAAACCTAAAGATAACGAACCACCTTTATTTGTAGTTTGTGCTTCGGATGACCCATTAGATTTAGCCACTGGAAGTATCAATTTATATAAATCTTGGAGGGAATTAAACCTAAGTGCTGAACTACACATGTATTCAAAAGGAGGACATGGTTTTGGTATGAAAAAACACGGACTTCCTAAAGACACTTGGATTAAAAGATTTTATGAATGGGGAGTGAGTGAAAATTTAATTACACCCAAAATATAATCCAATAAAAAAAGCGACTATTCTGTCGCTTTTTTATTTTAATGAGGAAGTTTATCTTTGATAACACCATATATATAGGTTCCAAAAACTGCAAAAGCTATTACAATTAGTAAACTGTAAAAACCTGCTCCAACTAAAGTAAACATAGGTCCAGGACAAGCACCAGCTAAAGCCCAACCTAATCCAAAAATAATACCTCCATAAAAATATCTTTTAAAACTTTTCTCCTTATCATCAATAATAATCGGCACTCCAAAAAAAGTTTTTACTTGATACTTTTTTAATAACTGCATTATAATTAGTCCTAAAACTACAGCTACACCAATAATTCCATACATATGAAAAGCTTGAAAATTAAACATTTCATAAATTCTAAACCAAGAGGCTGCTTCGGATTTATACATGGTTATTCCAAACAAAACACCAATACTTATATAAGCTAAATTCTTCATATCTATATCAAATTAAAAAATAAAAGGGAACAATACGTGAATCATAAATAGTCCACCCATAAAAAAACCAATTACAGCAATTAAAGAAGGAAGCTGTAAATTACTCAACCCAGAAATGGCATGTCCAGAAGTACATCCACCTGCATAGCGAGCACCAAAACCAACTAAAAAACCACCAATTGATAACAGAACAATATTTTTTATACTGTATAAACCAAAAATTTCTGTTGGCAAATAAGAATTTTCTGAACTATTAATTCCGTATTGCTGTAAATCTTTAATAGTTTCTAAACTAATATCAACCCCACTCGAATTCGATAAAAAATGAGCCGCAATAAAACCACCTATAATGGCTCCAATCATTACCAATAAATTCCATTTTTGTGACTTCCAATCAAAATCAAAAAAACTAGTCTTTTTACCAGCTCCACAAATAGTACATAACGTTCTTAAATTTGAGGACATTCCGAACCTATCTCCCATCATTAATAACAAAAACATTACTAAGGCTATTAAAAAACCCGAAACATACCATGGCCATGGCTCTAAAATAAATTCTATCATCATTAATCTTATTTATTACTTATATTATACATAAATTTGCCCACAAATATACTCCATCCCCTAATATTCATAGGTAACATTTGTTACACCTAACAAACTACGATTATTTAATCATGATGGATATTTTTTTTAACAGTTTTAACAACACAATTTACTGGATTATTAATATGGTGGCTTTACGTACACCATGGTATCAAAATTATTTTTGGGGCTTAATTATTATTTCATTCTCTATTTGGTTGTTAGAGGTTTTTGTTCCTTGGAGAAAACGTCAAAGCATTTTTAGAAAAGATTTTGATATAGATTTTTTCTACATGTTTTTTAACTTTTTCATTTTCGCTATAGTTATTAATGGAGTTTATGCCTTGGTTGGTAATAAAGCTAATGAATATGGTGTTACAATGAAAAGTTTTACCTTAATAAATCTTGATCATTTTAATCCTTATCAACAATTAATCATCTTTTTTGTATTAAGTGATTTTTTGCAATGGATTACCCATATTATTTTACACAGAGTCCCTTGGTTTTGGAAATTCCATCAAATACACCATAGTACAAAAGAAATGGGGTTTGCAGCACATTTGCGTTACCACTGGATGGAAAACATTCTTTATAAGCCACTAAAAACTTTTGCCATTATGCTTATTGGTGGTTTTGAGCCAGAGCAAGCCTATATTGTACATTTTACAGCTATTGTTATAGGACACCTTAATCATTCCAACTTAAACATTACTTGGGGACCTTTAAAATATATACTTAACAACCCTGTGATGCACTTATATCATCATGCATACGAACTTCCAGAAAACAAAAAACATGGAGTTAATTATGGAATAAGTTTAAGTATTTGGGATTATATTTTTAGAACAAATTACCTTCCAAAGGTTGATAAATATTTAAAACTAGGATTTGAAGGAGATGATAAAATCCCTCAAAAATTTAGTCAGCAATTCTTATATGGTTTTGTAAAATTAAAAAAAGACAAGCCTAATTTTAGATAACAACTAAATTTATATCACGCTAAAAGGTTTGTAGTAATTGTGCCATAAACCTTTTAATTTAATAAGTATCTTTGCTTGTATATTTTTTTTGACAGCACCATGTCTACATCCAAGCATTTACATTTTTTTAAACAAAATATTACAGGAATCTCTATTCCTAAAAAGTTTACCTATCCATTTTACTACGAACCCCATCCGTTAAGTATATTGGCTGCAGAACAACTGCAAGAATATTTAACTTATCAAAAAGATTTTGAACATAACTTTTCTGAAACAGGAAAAATGTTTGGAGTTTTAGTTGTAAAAGATTTACACAAAAGTATTGGATTTATTGCTGCTGTATCAGGAAAATTAGCTGATACCAACATCCATCATTATTTTATCCCCCCTATTTTTGATATGCTTCCTTTAGATGGATATTACAAAATAGAAGAGGAAAAATTAAATATTTTAACTCAACAAATAAACGACTTAGAACAAGCAGAATCTTATAAAAATAGTCTTGAAATACTTTCTAAAGCTCAACAAAATGCCATTGATGAAAAAGAGTCTTTAAGACAGGAAATGATTTCGGCCAAAAAAGCTAGAAAGCAGCAAAGACTAGCGTTTGAAGAAGAATTTAATGGTGATTTTTTAAAAGAAAAATTAAAAGCATTAGACCAGCAAAGTATTTTATCTAAATTAAAAAAGAGAGACTTAACCATTTTTTGGGATAAAAAAATTGCTGATTTAAAAAACGACGTAGCTGTTTTTGAATCAAAAATTCATCAATTAAAAAAAATTAGAAAAGAACAATCTAACGCTTTACAGCAATATCTTTTTAATCAATACCAATTTTTAAACAAAAAAGGTGACACCAAAAATTTGTTAGATATTTTTAAAGAAACTCCTTTAAAAATTCCACCAGCTGCTGCAGGAGAATGTGCTGCCCCAAAGCTATTACAATATGCTTTTGCCAATAACTTAACCCCTATTTGTATGGCAGAATTTTGGTGGGGAAAAGCTCCAAATTCTGAAATTAGAAAACATGGTCAATTTTACCCTGCTTGCCAAGGAAAGTGTAAACCAATTTTAGGACACATGCTCTCTGATATGGAATTAGAAGTAAATCCTTTACTTAACAATCCTGCAATTGGAAAAGAATTAGAATATTTATACGAAGATGAATATATGGTGGTGGTAAATAAACCTGCTGAATTTTTATCAGTCCCAGGAAAAACTATTAATGATTCTGTTTATTTACGCATCAAACAAAAATATCCTAATGCAACTGGTCCTCTTATTGTTCACAGGCTAGACATGTCTACTTCTGGAATTATGCTAATTGCTTTAGACAAAGACACTCATGAAAATTTACAAAGACAATTTATTAAAAGGCAAGTAAAAAAACGCTACCTAGCTTTACTAGATGGAATTGTTAAAGAGAAAAAAGGAACTATTGAATTACCCTTGCGTTTGGATATAGATGACAGACCAAGACAATTGGTTTGTTATGAACATGGAAAACCTGCCAAAACACTTTGGAAGGTTCTCAACCATGTTGACGATAATAAAACTAAAATTTACTTTTATCCTGTTACTGGTAGAACCCATCAATTAAGAGTTCATGCCTCACATCCAAAAGGACTAAACACTCCTATTATTGGTGATGATTTATATGGTTCTAAATCCGATAGATTGTATTTACACGCAGAGCATATTTCTTTAACTCATCCTGTTACCAAAGAAAAAATTGAATTTAAAGCCAAAGCTGATTTTTAATGCTGATTATTGGGTTATTTTAATATAATCTACAATAAATTCTTCCGGAAGAGCAGTATCATCAATATCTTTCCCTCCAAACTTACCTCCAATAGCTAAATTTAAAATCAAATAAAAAGGTTTGTTATATGGCCAAACTTTATCATTCTTAATTTGTGGTGAAAAAGTATACAACAATATATCATCCACGTAAAAAATAATAGCCTCTTTAGTCCATATGGTTTTATAAATATGGAAACCTTTATCAATACCTTTCACAAAAGTTCTTTTGGTATTAATAGTTTCCCCATGACTATCAGGAGTATGTAAAGAAGTATATAAATAATTAGGATCCCTTCCTAAATACTCTAACATATCTATTTCGCCACAAGCTGGCCAACCTACTTCACTAATATCAGATCCTAATAACCAAGCAGCAGGCCATAAACCTTTCCCATTAGGAACTTTCGCTTTCACCTCAATTGTTCCGTATTTAAATGATACTTTATCTTTTGTGGTGATTTTTCCTGAAAAATATTGTTCGTTTACCTTAGATGCTTTGATATGTAAAAAACCATCTTTTACTTTTATGTTTTCTTTTTGATACCATTGAGATTCTTCATTTCCCCACCCACACAAAGTAGGACAACCATCACCTAACTCATAATTCCAATAAGTGGTATCTAATTCTGATTGATTAAAGTCATCCTGAAAAATAATTTTTCCTTGGCCATAACTTGATATGACTAAAAACAACAAACAACTATATAAAAATAACTTATTCATAAATTTCAAAACTTGTTTCAATTACTGTTTTAGAGCTACCCCCTATAAAAACTTTAAACTTCCCAGGCTCAACTATAAAAGCTCCTTGATTATCATAAAAACCTAGTTCTTTATCTGATAAAGTAAAATCTATGGTTTTTTCTTCATTTGGTGCTAAAGAAATCATCTCAAATCCTTTTAATTCCTTAACAGGTCTAGTTATACTAGCAAAAACATCTCTAATATACAATTGTACCACCTCTTTTCCATTTACCTTTCCTATATTCTTTACATCAACTTTTACCAAAACCTTATTTCCTTTTTGTTTTATTTTTAAGTTTTCATAGGCAAACTCTGTATAGCTCAACCCGTGACCAAAAGGATATAAAGCACTGTTTTTTTCATCTTGATAATGAGACCAAAAAACCACATCTTTTCCTGGTAACGTAGGTCTACCCGTATTTTTATAATTGTAATATAACGGTACTTGTCCTACATTTCTAGGAAAACTCATAGGTAGTTTTCCACTAGGGTTGTATTCACCATATAAAACTTGAGCAATTGCATTTCCGCTTTGTGTTCCTAGTTGCCAACATTCTAAAATTGATGGAATATGTGCATCTGCCCAACCTAATGTTAAAGGTCTACCATTGTTTAAAACCAAAACAATATTTGGGTTTATTTTATAAACTTCTTCTAATAGCTCTTGTTGTAAACCAGGCAAACCAAGATCTGTTCTACTACGGCCCTCTCCACTTTGAAAACCGTGTTCTCCTAAAACCATAACCACTATATCTGCCTTTTTAGCTACTGTTTTCGCTTCTAAAAAACCACTTTTATCAGTAGTATTAATTTTAACTTCTGTTATAAAATCTGGGATTCCTATAGCAACATCTGTTCCTTTTGCATATGTGATTTTATTCCCTTTATAAGCCAGCAATCCCTCTAAAACAGATACTGCTGTACTGTCTTTTGCTGCAATCCTCCAACTTCCCAAAGGACTTGTTTTATCGTTTGCCAATGCTCCTATCACCGCTATATTTTGTCCTTGTTTTTTTAACGGCAATAGTTGATTTTGATTCTTTAATAACACAATTGATTTTTTAGCCATATCTAAAGAAGCATCCATCACCTCTTGACTCCCTAATATTTTTTCTTCACGCTCTTTATTACAATACTTATATGGATCATCAAACAAACCCAATTCAAACTTTACCTTTAAAATTCTTTTTGCAGCATCATCAATTAAAGCTTCTTTTACTTTTCCTTCTTTTACCAAATTGGCTAATTCATCAACATAAGCATAAGACTCCATATCCATATCTGAACCCGCATTGGCTGCTATTTCTGCAGCTTGTTTTAAATTCTCCGCATGACCATGAGCTATCATTTCTGAGATAGATCCCCAGTCTGAAACTACAAAGCCACCAAAATTCCAATCTCTCTTTAAAATATCACGTTGTAAAAACTTATTTCCTGTAGCTGGCACCCCATTTAATTCGTTAAAAGAATTCATAAATGTTTTTACCCCAGCATCAATACTCGCCTGAAATGGAGGAAAAATAATATTATATAAAGTTGATGTTCCTACATCTACTGTATTATAATCTCTACCTGATTCTGCAAAACCATATCCTGCAAAATGTTTTGCACAAGCTACTATTGTATTTTCTTTTGATAAATCATCTCCTTGAAAACCTTTAACTCTTGCATAAGCAATTTTACTTCCTAAATAAGTATCTTCCCCAGCACCTTCCATCACACGCCCCCAACGAGCATCTCTAGACACATCTACCATTGGTGCAAAAGTCCAGTTAATTCCTACCGATGAGGCTTCTAAAGCAGCCATTTCAGCTGATTTTTTAATTGCTTCTAAATCCCAACTTGCAGCTTCTGCTAATGGAATTGGACTCATGGTTTCGTAACCGTGAATTACATCAAACCCTATGATTAATGGAATTCCCAATCTAGTTTCTTCTACAGCAATTTTTTGTACAGCACTTACCTCATCTACCCCTCTTACGTTTAACATAGACCCCACATAACCTTTACGCAGATCTTTATATTTTTTAGCAGCGTCTCCTTGAATTGGAGAAGGTCCTGTTACATTCCAAAAACCATTGTATTGATTCATTTGACCTATTTTCTCTTCGAGAGTCATTCTCGACATCAAATCTTCTACTCTTTCATCTATAGTCAATGCTTTATTTTTATAAGCAAATTCACCATTCTGTTTACATGAAAACATGCTTAACATGACTATGAAAACGCTTACTGATTTTATAAAATTTTTCATATTTCTAATTTTACAAGTATTATTATTTTTTAGAAATGCTACACGAGATATCGTTATCATCATTATATTTTTTTTAAATTCTTATTGAATTATTTTTTATGTGTAGCAAAGGTTTAAAACACCTTTACCACATATAAAAACTTTACTAAACAAACATTTATGATTTTATTGATATACTTTGATGTAATCTATTTCCATTGATGATTCAGTAAAACCTGGATCTATTTGTCCTCCGAAAGAACCACCCATTGCAACATTTAAAATCATATAAAATGGATGATTAAAAGGCACTGATGAACTATTTGAAAACGAATGAATAAGAAGATCATCTGTATAAAACTTAATTTCACTTTCATTCCAAATGGTTTTATAAATTTTAAACTCTGTAGAAACATCTGGTATAATAGTACTATTAGTATTAGCATTTCCGGCATAATTATCAGGATAATGTAATGTTCCATGTATTCTATTTTGATCATTACCTACATGCTCCATCATATCAATTTCTCCACAACTAGGCCAACCAACAGCTTCAAAATTAGCCCCTAACATCCAGATTGCAGGCCAAGTTCCACCTCCACTAGGCAATTTTGCTCTTACTTCAATCACACCATATTTAAATTCAAATTTCCCTCTAGTTACTTTTCTAGCTGATGTGTAATCTGCACCGTAGTAATTTTCTTTTTTTGCCGTAATTTTTAAAATCCCATTACTAATTAAAGCGTTACTACTTCGTGCAGTATAATATTGAGCTTCATTATTTCCCCAACCACCATTACCTCGTCCAATTTCATAATCCCAATTATCTGTATTTGGTTTTCCATCTACATCAAAATCTTCTAACCAAACCAAAGTCAAAACATTTTCATCAACTAAAACATTGATTTTTATAAATTCACTTATAAAACTTCCGTTTTCTGCATAGGCTAAAACAGTTACTAAATAATTATTACTCCCTTTTTCATTGTAGGTATGTGAAATTACTCCTGTTGCAGATGTCACTTCTGTATTATCTCCAAAAGTTATTTTATAAGAAACTGCATCGGTTGCTGACAAAGTAAAATTGACCAATCCAGAACCATCTCCCTCAGGACTTTCTATGGTTGCTCCTGAAATTAAAGTTGTAATTATTAAATCTTTTGGGACTCCGTTTGTGTCTCCTCCATTATCAATATTCTCATTATTACTACTAGAACAAGCAACAAGTAAATAAAACATGTATCCTAATATTCCTATATTTTGTAAAAGTTTATTCATTATGTATCTATTTTACAGGTTCTATGTGCCTTAACTAATAGTTATTTTAATAATAAACCTCACTCATCATTATTTGAATGAGTGAGGTTTATGCTTGTTAAATATTATTTATAGAAATAAAAATTATCTATAAATACACTTGCTTCACCATTAGGTAATGCTGTAATAATGTATTGAGCTAAATGTCCTTTATTAACCAATCCAGGAAAATCACTTAAAGGAAAATCAAAAGAAACCCAGCTACCATTTGCAAAACCAGTAATTGTTTTAGCCCCTTCTGTGTCATCTCCTCCATCAAAAGCTCCATCAGCCCCAAAGTCTACTATTTTTAATCCAAACTCCGTAGCGTTACTTGACCATATATCAATATGTACATGAGTCATTGTAGAAGCATCTATCGTTGCGCTAGTTGTTTCAACACCAGCATAACTTAAAGATGTGTATAATTTTACAGGGTTACTTGCAATTGTTTTCTCTTCATAGTTAGATACTGACCAGTCAGTTTTCCATGTATCTACAGAAACATCTGTATAAGCATCACTATATAATGAGATGACATCTGCTGCAGACTTGGTTGGTGCAGTTGGTGCATCCACTGGGTCTGTTTCCTCAGGACACCCACCATTTGCCACTGTTCCAGGTGTATTTACACACTTATCTATTGAATCTATAACACCATCATTATCTGTATCTGGCACATCTAAACCTAAACCACCTCCTGTAATATTATCTACATAAAAAGTTCCTGTTGTTGTTTCGGCAAAACCAATAAATACAATTAAACTTTGAAACTGATCTAATGTAATTGTAGTAGTTTCATGATTTGGGAAACTGTTAGTTGCATCTTTTGAAAAATCAAAAGATAATGTTTGCCAACCCGATGTAGCAGTAGTTGTTGCTAATACCTCAATATCAAATCCTCCATCAATACTTGCACCTCCTAATTTCATTAATACAGGAATTTCAGCTGCTGTTTCTTGATAGAAATCCATAGTAATGATACTTTTTGAAGTTACATCAACATGCTTTGACCTATTAACTATAAATGCTTCGTAAAGGTCTCCTTTACTTGTCACTACACCTACTTTTGATGGGGTTCCGTCTTTACCATTTTTAGTCTCTACTTCAATTGTAACTCCATCATTATCTCTATCATCTCTTAAATTTAAACTAGCTTCATCCTCAAAATCTGCTAAAGAAACTCCAGCCTCAAAAGTTACTGTATGTTGTTTTGTTACAGATACTTCATCTGCATTATCTGCAACTGCTGTTACTTTAATATCGTAGGTTGCTGTAGTTGCCTGATATTCATAAGTAACTTGGGGCCCACTTGTTTGCTTAATATCAGCATCACCTATTGCATTTGCATCTCCAAAATCTACTGTATAGACTGTGTTTGTACCACCTGTTGATGTAGGAGTTACTCCCACAACCTTACCTGTATCATCTACCGACACAGAGGTAAAAGTTAAATTTGTAATACTTGCTGAACTTGATCCAGCCACGTCTTCGTCTTTTGAACATGCAATAATACTTAACGCTAAAAGCACGTACTTTCCTTTTTTTAATAGTTTCATCATTTCTTATTTTTTTAGTTTAACATTTTAATTATATTGACTCTATAGCTAATAACTCATAGAGTTTGTTTTATTTTTTTAATTGTAATTAGGGTTTTGTGACCATCTGTTTCCTGCTAACTTAATTTCTATTAGAGGTATTGGAAAGACTTCGTTTTTCCCTGCTGTAAAACCTGTAATTTCTGTAGCTGCCTTTCCTGTTCTTACCAAGTCAAAAAACCTATGTCCTTCTCCCACCAATTCAACCCTTCTTTCTGCATATATAGCATCTGTTAAAGCTGCTCCAGTAAGTACCACATCGTGTAATAAATCTCCAAAAGCACGTCTTCTTACTCTATTTAAATAACTCTGAGCTTTAAGATCATTACTAGGTATTGCTCTATTGTTTGCTTCGGCAGCCATTAACAGTACATCAGCAAAACGAATAGCTCTGTAATTATTGGGATTGGTTAAGTTTCTATCTCCTGTAGCGTTTGGTCCTCTTAACCTTGGAATGTATTTTCTGTTAAAATATCCTGTATGTTCATACCCTGTTCCGTAAGTAACACTAGCGTTATCTGATGCCCATTGAACAATATCTAAAATAGCTACATCTTTACGGTTATCATCAGCTTCAAAAGCATTAACGACCTCTTGAGTTGGTACATTAAAACTAAAACCAGAGGTAAATAACGGCCCTACGTATTCTCTAATCCCATTAAAACCAACAGCTATATTTCCCTCACTACATTGCAAACAATCAAATGAGGCACCTTCTAGTTCTGTATATTGAACCTCAAAAACAGATTCTATGTTATTCTCTCCTGCATGTTCAAAAATGGTATTGTAATCAGCAACTAAGTCGTAAGGCCCCGTAGTAATTAGATCTTCTAAAACAGTAGCTGCTTCTGTAAATTTATTTTGATACAAATATGCCTTACCTAATAAAGCTTGTGCTGCTCCTTTGGTAGCTCTACCAACCTGTGACTGAATGACTGGTAAATTGTTAACAGCAAAAAGTAAATCTGTTTCAATTTGCGCATAAACTTGTGCTTTAGGAGTTCTATCAATAGAAATTTCTTCTCCAAAAAGAATTCTTTTGTCTACTGCCAAAGGCACATCACCAAACCATTTTACCAATTCAAAATAATAATAGGCTCTTAGGAATCTTGCTTCAGCTAAAACTACAGGTTTGTTTGCAAAATCTATTTTATCTTGAAACTCTAAAATATAATTTGCTCTATTTACACCTCCAAACATCCATCCAAAAATATCTCTCAGTTGTTGATTTGATGAAGTATGAACCATGTCATCTACTTCTTGAATCCCTATAACATCATTAGCACTTTCTCCTCCTGCCAATGTATTATCTGAGGCTATTTCACCCAACATTACATTTAAGTAGGTGGATTGTAATATATCATAAGCTCCTATTAATGCATCTTGATAATCTTGTTCTGTGTTAAAATAATTTTCTGAGTTTATAACTTGAGATTCAACATCTACAAAGTCATCACTACAAGCAACAAATAAAGACGTTGCTATAACCGCTAGTATTTTTATAGTTATATTTTTCATGAGTTTATTTTTTAGAAATTAACATTTACACCTACAAAAAATGTTTTTGGAGTTGGATAGAATCCTCTATCAATACCTCCTCCTATTGGCTCTCCTGTAGATGCCGTAGGATCATATCCTCTGTAATTTGTTAGTGTTAATAAATTGGTTGCTGATGCGTATAGCCTAACTTTATCTAACTTTATTTTTGTAGTTAGACTTTCTGGAACTGTATAACCTAATTGAATATTTTGTAATCTTAGATACGATCCATCTTCTACATAAAAATCTGAAAACAATGAGTTTTGTGTAGCTTCGGTGGTTACACGAGGGAAAGAATTGCTAGTCCCTTCACTCGTCCACCTATCTAAGAAATATGTTGGTCTATTAACCAAGGGGAGGTTTCTTTCATAATCTCTTACTATATCGTTTCCTAATGATGCAAAAGCATATAAGCTAAAATCAAAATTCTTATAATCAACGGACATATTAAACCCCATTGTAAAATCTGGAATAGGATTTCCCAAATCTGTTTTATCATCTGCATCAATCTTTCCATCTCCACTTACATCTACAAAGCGTAAATCTCCTGGCTCTGCATCTAATTGAATTGGGGCACCATCTATTTCTGCTTGAGTTTGAAATACACCATTGGTTTTATAACCATAGAAATAACCAATTGGTTTACCTGCTTCCATTCTTGCAATTGGGTCTTGTCCAACTCCAAAAGAACCTGACTCTAACACTCCGGTATCACTACCCACAAACAATACTTCATTTTTTAATGAGGTGATATTATATTTTACATTGAAGTTAAAGTCCTCTGAAATTTTCTCGTTATATCCTATAGAGAATTCAAACCCTTTGTTCTCTACTGTACCTGCATTAATTGTTGGGGCCCCAGAACCAGGTGCATATACTCCTAATATTCCTGACACTTGTGGTGTTACTAATAAGTCTTCTGTTTTTTTATTGAAGTAATCTACTGTAATATCTATTTTATCAAACAACCCTAAATCAATAGCAATGTCAAATGGTTTTTGCTTTTCCCATCTAATTTCTGGATTTGATAATTTTCCAATTGTTTTTCCATAAGTTAAAGCGTTATCTAAAACATACACTCCTTCTCCATCTAAAAGAGAAACAAATCCATAAGCTCCAATTCTATCATTTCCTAAAACACCATAACTACTTCTTAATTTTAAAAGATTTATAAAGCTAACATCCTTCATAAAATCTTCTTCTGAAACTACCCAACCTACTGATGCTGTTGGAAAAAAACCAAATTTATTTTTAGGACCAAAATTGGTAGAACCATCTCTTCTTAATACTGCTGAAGCTAAATACTTACCATCATAAGCATACTGAATACGAGTAAAGTATGATAACAATCTACTATCAAAAGAAATTTTAGGAGTGTTGTTTATTGCTAAGTTATCATCTACTGTAGCAGAGTTTTCTACACTAGCACTCTTTAAAGTGTTACCCGTTGGAGCATACCCTTTTTTATTGTAAAGATTTACTCCTACTGTTTTAAAAATTGAGGTTCCTAACAAAGCTTTAATATCATGTTTATCAAATTTTCTTTCATATTTAATAAAAGCATCAAAAGTATAATCTTTATAAACTGTACCTGACTCATCTACGGTGGCACTATTTACATCATCTGTTAATTCAGCTTCACTAGAAACAGTATTAAATACTTTTCCTGACCCATAAAATAATTCTGGAAAATAACTTTTACCTCTAACATCTGCATAATTCAACTGTATGTTAGATTCTGCTTGGAAATATTCTAAAAACCTATAATTCAACCCATAACTTCCTGAAATTTTATTTACTTGAGATTGGTTATATGTATTTTCTATTTGAGCCAATGGATTAACAACCTCAATTCCTAAACCTGTGTTTGGTAATTTGGTATAATCTCCATTAGTATCTCTTACTAATAATTGAGGTGGAGCACTTAATGCATTAAATAAAACTGAACCCAATGCATTTTCTGACAATATTTTTCTGTTGGTATTGATATAAGTTGTAGTTGTTGATAATTTTAAATTCTTTACTAAATCAATAGAATAGTTTAGCCTAGCTGTTGATCTATTAAAGTTTGATTTATCTCCACCTACAATACCATCCTGTGTTAAATGGGATATACTAAAATCATAATTAGATTTTGTAGTTCCTCCATTTAAACCAAAATTAACACTTGATATTGGGGCATTTTTAAACACTTGATCTTGCCAGTCTGTTCCTGTTGTAGGATACAATGTGAACACCGGAGAGTCTCCTCCATTAGCTGCTGCTTCATTAACTAAAATGGCATAATCTCTAGGTTGTAACAAATCCATTTTTTTTGTGGTTTGCTGTATTCCCGTATAGGCATCAAATCTGAATTTTAAATCTGAATTTTTACGACCTGACTTGGTCGTTATTAGAATTACTCCGTTTGCTCCTCTTACTCCATAAATACCTGCTGTTGCATCCTTAATCACACTCATAGAGGCAATATCTGAAGGGTTTACAACACTCAAATCTTCTATAACTGCTCCATCTAATAATATTAAAGGTCTACTATCTCCATTAGTTGATATACCACGAATATTAATTTTTGGTGCTGATCCTGGCGAACCAGATGAAGGAGTTACACTGATTCCCGCTTGCCCTTGTAATGCCTCTTCAACTCTGGTTGGTTTTATTTTTTCAATCGCTTCACTATCAACAATAGTTACAGCTCCTGTAACCTCCTTAATTATTTGAGATCCATATCCAATTAATACAACTCCATCTAATTCTTGAACATTTTCTTTTAACTGAATATTTATAGATGCTCGATTAGCTAAAACTTCTTTACTTTCAAACCCTAAATAGCTTATCTCTATAATTTGTTCAGCACTAACATTTGAAAGACTATACTCACCGTCAAAATTAGAATAAGTACCATTAGTAGTACCTTTTATTAAAATACTAACACCTGGTAGAGCTTCTCCAGTGTCTATATTAGTTACAATACCACTAACAGTTCTAGTTTGAGAAAAACTCACTAGTGATATTAATAATAAAGGGATTAGAATTATATATTTTTTCATCAGTACAATAGTTTAGATTACGTTTATCTCAAAACTACGCACACATTATTATTAATTCACTAAAAACACCCACTACAAAAAACATACACTGCAATAAAAAATTAAAAGTGGTAGGTTTTACTTAGCCTCAAGAACAGTTTAAATCTATAAAAAAACAAAATGTAGTGGTCTTGTATGGGTAAAATACACTATTGTAGTGCTAAAACAAACACTACTACATCGGTCTTTACTGAATTATGCGCTCCGAAAAGACTAATTTGAATTTTTTTGTAGAGAAAGATCTATTATACAAAAAAGAAAACCCCTGAATATTTTGTAAATATTCAGGGGTTTATTCAAAATTAGGTTGTTGATTTAGTGATATTAAATTTTTAATATATAATCCGTTAAATTTTCATCATTCTCAAGATTCATTTTCTTTCTTAGTCTGTATCTTTTTACCTCAACACTTTTAGATGAAATATTTAATAAAGGAGCTATTTCTTTTGAAGAAAGATTTAATCTTAAGTAGGCACATAATCTTAAATCATTTGATGTTAATGACGGATGTAGATCCTTTATTTTTTTTGTAAAATCTTTATCTGCATTGTTAAAAGCTTCTTCAAAAACTTTCCAATCATCCGTATGATTTAAATTTTTATCAATAATCTTAATAACAGTATTTATATTTTTTTGTCCACCTTTTAACAACTCACCTTTTATAGTGTTAAGCAATTCATTTTTCTTAATTAAATTCATAGTAGAGCCTGCCAACTCTTTATTTTTTATTTCAACATCAACTTCTAACTTTTCTTTTTCTAACAAGGTTAATTTTTGTTCATTTTCTAATTTCTCCAATTCAAACTCTTGTTGCTTTCTAGAAAGTAATCTTTCTCTTTGCTTTGTATAATACCTTGTGTACATAGTATGCATAAAAACGGAAAAACCAACAATAAATAATAAATAAACAGAAAGCATAAGCGTTGATATATACCAAGGCTTTCCTATTTTGAAACCATAAGTAGCTGTGTTATGAGTTAAAACTCCATTTACTTTAGCTCTAATTTTAAATTGATAAGTACCAAAAGGTAGGTTTTCAAAAAACACATTACTATTAGGTCTCCATTCACTCCATATACTACTTAACCCCTCTAATTGGTATTGATACTCTACTTGAGAAAACTTATCATAAATTGGTACACTACAAATAAATTCAAAATTGTTCTCATCATTATCAAAAACACCACTTTCTAATAAATTCACATTCTTTGGGGTACCTGTTAACGTTGCATTCTTTATTTGATTAATTACAACTTGTGACGATTTATTTTGATTTACACCATTTAACTTTAATGTGATATACCCATTAGATGTTCCTATTAAATATTTGTTTTGAGATATTTTACAAATATTTTCAAAACCAGAAGCTCCTTTTCTAAGCTTAAAAGGAATAGAAATGTTTTTTACAATTGGTTTTGCGCTCAACACTCCTTGCTCTATATAAGTAATATTTTTTTTAGAAAATCCCCAGAGTTTATTATCCATTGGCATATTTATTAAAACTCCAGTACTATAATTCTCTGGGATTGTATACTTAGATAATAAATCATCTTTTACAAAGCCATCTTCTTTTAAATTATACTTATAAACCCCTTGTTTATATGAGTAAAGTATGTCTCCTTTATATTTTAACAAAGCAGAGTGAATTCCTTTTCCTGTAGATATTAAAATAGAAACATTAGATATTTTAGTATAATCGTCATTTACCAATAGTTTATAAACACCTTTATATTCGTGATTCACAAAAATGGTATTCTTATCTAAAAACTCAAAATACCTGCTGGAAATATTAAAACCTTCAATTTTATTTTTCAATCTCCAAGCCCCCTCTTTTTTTTCAAAAACGTAAAGTCCTTTATAATTTCCTTGAACAAAAGTATTTTTTGATATCAATTCAATTTTCCATGTTCCCATTACATTTCCGATCAAAGTAGCATTACTTTTATTAATAAGAAATGTTCCTAAGTTATGACCACATAATAAATCTTTGCCTATTTTTTTTAAGGTCCAAACTTGACCATTTGTGTTTTCTACAAAAGAAAATTCTTCATCAGAATTATTTCGTTTAAAAAATAAACCTTGATTGGTTCCTAAATAAAGCATATCATCATGCACAATAGAAGTATACACTGTTCCCAATACTCCTATATTATTTTTATAAACTCTAAAAGGAGAGTTTATATGAATGGCATTAATTCCATCATCTAAACCTAACCATATATTTTGATCAATATCTTGAAAAATAGATAAAACGGTATTATTACTCAATCCTTTTTCATGATTAATAACATAACGAATAGCTCCTACACTGTCTAAAAAAATTACTCCATTAGAAATGGTTCCCAACACCAAACTATCATCAGTTAACTTAATACTACTATAAAACGTATAATCCTTTACAGCTGTGTTTAACTTAGTGTTCCATAACTTTAATGAACCATTTTCTAAATAATACAATCCTTTATTGGTAGTTACAAAAACTAATTTATTATCAATATCATGAATAGATACAATATCATGTTTAAGAACCAAATCATCCTTGGTAACTATTTTTGAAACTCCTTTTTCTAATTTAAAAACTCCTTTTCCTTGTTCTTGATAATAAATAGAACCTCTAACTTTATAAATTGAGGTTATTTTCGAGTCTGATTGAATTACTTTAAACTCTTTTGTATTTAAATTATATAAATAAATTCTTTGTAAAGACTGAAACAAAACCCAACCTTCCAAAGTTTCTATATGCCAAAACTGTTCATCTTCCAGTAAATCTATATCCGAAGACAAGGATGTAAACTCCAAGACTCCTTGAGCATTTTTTTGCCAATACCCAAATCCATTATAAAAACCAATATACACCTTATTATTGATAGCTTTAACAGATCGTACTATAGTCTCATTTGGAGATAAATACAACTTCCATGAAGAACCATCAAGTTCTAAAAGTCCTTTATTGTTTGCTATATAAATATGTTTGTCTGATGCTTGACTTATTCCCCAGTTTTGATTTTCGGCATTATATTCCTTTGAAGTATACACACTAATAGGTGGTATTTCTTGTGCATATAAAGAGTTCACAACTAAGACAATCGCAACGAAGTAATTGATAATTTTCATTTTATATTTTTCCTAAGAATGAGTTAATATAAAAAATAAAAAAGGACAACTAAATCAAATCACAAGGTTTTATCCATCACTAGAGATTTACGAATAAAAAAAGACACTTTTTTAAGTGCCTTTTTTACTTATCTCATCAAAATTTTTTAATGCTGTTTTAACTTCCAAATTAAATATCCACCTTTTAAATCAAAAACATTTTCAAATCCCTGATCTATCATTATTTTTAAAGCTTTTTGACTTCTTTTTCCTGAACGACAATATAAATAAGTGGCTTTGGTTTTGTCTAAAGTTTTAATTTGTTGCTTAAATTGATTGGATAAAACATCCATGTTTTTAGCATTTTTAATACAACCTCCTTGATATTCAGCAATGGTTCTAACATCAATTAATTGAATATTTTTACCTTCTATGCCTTTTTTAAAAGCTACATAATCTAACCTATTTTCTTTTAATTTTTGAGATTCAACATACCCAAAAACTATCCAACCGATTACAATAACAATTCCTAATACAATAATAATTTTCATCTTTTATTTTATAGTGGTTGGACAAACATAATCTGTGATTTTTAGTCCACTTTTTTTAATTACAGAAAATCCTTCTGCAATATCTATAAAATTATGGATTCCTCTACTTTTTAAAATAGAAGCTGCTATCATACTTCTATAACCACCCGCGCAATGAATAAAAAAGTTTTCTTTTGATGGAAAATCTTTTAAGTAATTATTAAGATCATCTAATGGTGTATTCACCGCTTTAGGTAATCTTTCTGAAATATATTCTGATGGTTTTCTTACATCATAAACCAAAGATTCATCCGTAATGGTATCTTTTATGTGAGGTTGTAAAATTTGATTTACAGTATCAAACTCTTTCCCTGCTTTTAACCATGCCTTAAATCCTCCTTTTAAATACCCCAAAGTATTGTCAAACCCTACTCTAGACAAACGAGTAATGGTTTCTTCTTCTCTTCCTTCTGGAATTACCAAAACAATAGGTTGTTTAACATCTCCTATTAAGGTCCCTACCCATGGAGCAAAACCTCCATCAATACCAATAAAAATAGATTGAGGAATATGACCTTTTGCAAACTCACTTTCTGATCTAACATCTAGTACCAAAGCACCAGCTTCATTAGCTAATAATTCTAGCTCTTCAGGAGTCAACTCATGTGTTCCTTGCTCAATTACATCGGCAATATCCTCATACCCCTCCTTGTTCATTTTAACATTTAACGGAAAATATTTTGGTGGTGGCATTAATCCGCTAGTTACTTCTTTTACAAATTCATCTTGAGTCATATCTGCTCTTAAAGCATAATTTGTCTCTTTTTGCTCCCCTAAAGTTCCTGTTGTTTCTTTACTTAAATTTTTTCCACAAGCAGATCCTGCTCCATGTCCAGGATAAATAATCAACTCATCTTCCAAAGGCATAATTTTAGTTCTTAAACTATGATAAAGTGTTGCTGCCAACTCTTCTTGAGTCATATTTGCTGCTTTTTGTGCCAAATCTGGTCTACCTACATCTCCTAAAAACAAAGTATCTCCTGTAAACAAAGCATGATTTTTTCCTTGTTCATCTTTTAACAAATAAGTGGTAGACTCTATAGTATGTCCTGGTGTATGCAAAGCCACAATAGTAATTTTACCTAATTTAAATTCTTGATGGTCTTTAGCTATAATAGCATCAAAAGTAGGATTTGCATTTTCTCCGTATATAATTGGGGCACCTGTTTTTTTTGATAACGTAACATGTCCACTCACAAAATCCGCATGAAAATGTGTTTCAAAAATGTATTTGATTTTAGCATTATTTTTTTGAGCCAAATCAATATAAGGCTGTACTTCTCTTAAAGGATCTATAATAGCTACTTCTCCTTCACTCTCTATATAATAAGCACCTTGTGCCAAACATCCTGTATAAATCTGCTCTACTCTCATTTTCTTTTTATTTTATAATTTACAAAATTAAAAGGGTTCCTTTTACCCCACAGTAACTTATGTTACACGTTTGTTTTTGTTTGCTGACAAATTTGATTTTGCAAATCATCTTTACAAATAATACCATCAAAACAATCTACTGCCTCATAAGTTCTCACAAACAAGTTGTCTTTTCCTAAAACAGTAACAATTCCATTTTTAAACAAAACATCTCTTGTTGGTCCAATTGCGCCAGTCATCATTATTTTTATTTTTTTGCTTTTTAGTTCCTTTATGAATTTTATCAACATAGCACTCGCACTACTATCAATATAAGTAATGGCTTCTGCATTAATAATTACTGCTTTTAAAGTATTTTGTTTCTCCTCAATCAACTGCCTTATCCTTTTTATAAAATAATCTTTGTTTCCAAAATACAGTTGCGCATCAAAACGAATAATTAACAAATCTTCTCTCTGTTTTGTTGTGGTAAATCTGGCTATGTTTTTAAAATAATTACTCCCTTCTATTCTTGCCAAAATAGCAATATGAGGTTGTGATGATCTGTAAATAACCAATAATAAAGACAGTACTACTCCTATTAAAATTCCTTCGGTTATCCCCAAAAACAAAGTGATGATAAAAGTGATGAGTAATAAAAAAAACTCATCTTTTTGATGTTTATATAAGTGTTTAGGATATTCTAAATCTATCAAATTAAAAACAGCTACCAATATCATTGCTGCCAACACAGCCATAGGCAAGTAATAAAATAAAGGAGTAAAAAACATTAAGGTTAAACCAACAACCAAGGCTGCTATTAAAGAGGCAAGTCCTGTTTTTGCTCCCGCTTGATGATTAACCGCTGTTCTTGCAAAACCTCCTGTACTGGGAAAAGATTGAAACAAAGAACCTATGATATTAGAAAAACCAATAGCTTTTAATTCTTGATTGGCATCTACCTGATAACCATCTATATTTTCTTCTAACGATTTTGATATAGAACTGGCTTCCATATAACCAACCAACGCTAGAGTTAATGCCATTGGAGCCAATGTTAGTATAGAAACCTCATTAAAACTAGGCCACTTAAAAACAGGTAATCCTTTTGGAATTTCTTTAACTATCTCTACTCCTAAATGATGTAAATTAAAAACATAAACCACCACAATTCCTAAAAAAACAACCAATAAAGCTGATGGAATTTTGGGTAGGATTTTTTTAACTAAAAAAATAATAACAATGGCAGAAACTCCTATAGCCAGTGTTACTAAATGCACTTCTTTTAGCATTGATATGATATTTGTAGCACTAGATACACCTGTTAAATTTTTAACTTGACTTAACCCTATCACTATAGCAACGGCAGAAGTAAAACCACTAATAACAGGTTTTGATAAAAAATTAACAAAAAATCCCATTTTTAAAAAGCCCATCAACACTTGAATTGCTCCCGTAAACAAGGCTAAAAAAATAGCCATAGAAACATAACTTTCTAAGCCAGTTAAAGATAAGGCAGATAAACTAGACGCTACCAATAAAGAATCCATGGCAACAGGCCCTACCGACAATTGCCTAGAAGTTCCCATTAGCGCATAAATTATTTGGGGAATTAGCGCTGTGTACAAACCAAAAACCGGTGGTAAACCAGCAATCATGGCATAGGCCATCCCTTGGGGAATTAACAAAACTCCAACCGTAATTCCTGCAAAAACATCTCCTTTTAAAAATTTTGTATCATAAGTAGGTAACCATATTAAAAAAGGAAAGTTGCGCTTCATGTATTCTATAATTTATCACAAAAATACTGGCATAAAAAAGCCTAGGCAGTAACAAAAGTTACAGAACAAGAGCTTCTTATAAAAAAACAAGCTATTATACTTTTATATGAACAATAGTTTAACGATTTTTACGCCTTGAAAATAAATTCACATTGAACAATGGCAAAGACAGAAAAAGAGATTATTTTATTAAAAGTTTCTGGACAAGATAAGCCGGGAGTTACTGCAGGATTAACCACTGTTTTAGCTACGTATGATGCTGTTATATTAGACATAGGACAAGCTGATATACACGACACTTTATCTTTAGGTATTTTATTTGAAGTAAAAGCAGGACACGATGCTGCACCTGTTTTGAAAGATCTTTTATTTAAAGGATACGAATTAGGAATTAGCGTTAAGTTTATTCCTGTAACTCTTGAAGACTACGAAAGTTGGGTAGCAGCACAAGGAAAACAACGTTATATCGTAACCATTTTAGGAGAATCTTTAGCAGCAAAACAAGTAGCTGCTGTAACTCAAGAAATGTCTGACTTAGGTTTAAACATTGATGCCATTAAACGTTTAACAGGAAGAACATCTTTAGTAAAACCTGTAGACTATCCACGTTCTTGTGTACAATTGTCTGTAAGAGGAGAAATCATCAACAAAGCACAATTGACCTCTAAATTCATGCAAATTTCTAGAGATTTAGATGTAGATATCGCTTTCCAAGAAGACAACATTTATCGTAGAAACAGACGTTTGGTTTGTTTTGATATGGATTCTACCTTAATTCAAGCTGAAGTAATTGACAAATTAGCTGAGTTAGCAGGTGTTGGAGAAGAAGTTTCTGCCATTACAGAATCTGCCATGCGTGGAGAAATTGACTTTAACGAAAGTTTTAAAAAACGTATGTCTTTGTTAAAAGGATTAAGCGAAGATGTATTACAAGATGTAGCTATTAACTTACCTATTACTAAAGGAGCTCACAGATTGTTTAAAGCTTTAAAATATTACGGGTTTAAAACTGCTATTTTATCTGGAGGATTTACCTATTTTGGTGAATATTTACAGAAAGAATTGGGTATTGATTACGTTTTTGCCAACCAATTAGAAATTAAAGATGGTGCCTTAACAGGTGGATATTTAGGAGAAATTGTAGATGGTAAGAAGAAAGCAGAATTATTAAAAGAAATTGCACAAAAAGAAGGAATTGACATCAACCAAACTATTGCTGTTGGTGACGGAGCTAATGACTTACCAATGTTAAGTTTGGCTGGTTTAGGAATTGCTTTCCATGCAAAACCTAAAGTAAAAGAAAGTGCAGAAAGTTCTATTTCTAGTTTAGGATTGGATGGTGTACTTTATCTATTAGGATTCCATGACAGACATATTGATGAATTAGAAAACAAATAATTCTAAACAACATAAACAAAAAAGCTTCTCTTTAAAAGAGAAGCTTTTTTGTTTTACAACAATTCTAAAGAGTTTCTATGAAGCATTAAAACTTTATTTTTCTCTAACTTTTTAAGCAACCTAGAAATCACAACTCTAGAAGTATGTAATTCATATGCAATCTCTTGATGAGTACTTTTTATCACTGAACTTCCTGTAACGGCAACTTTGTCTTTTAAATATTTTAGCAATCTTTCATCCATTTTTTTAAAAGCGATATTATCTATGGTTTCTAATAATTCCATCAACCTATTGTGATAACTATCAAAAACAAACTGTCTCCAAGATTTATACTTTCCTGTCCACTCTTCCATTTTTTCTACAGGAATCATTACTAAAACAGTATCTAACTCTGTAACAGCTCTAATTTCACTTTTGTGATTACCCACACAACATGTCATAGTCATTGCGCAAGTATCTCCTTTTTCTAAAAAGTACAACAACAACTCATCTCCATCCTCATCTTCTCTTAAAATTTTAATAGCCCCTTCTATTAATAAAGGCATAGATTTAATGTATTGCCCTATATCCATTAATTTAGATCCAGCAGCTACGTGTTTTAAAGTAGCTACTCTATCTACTTCTTCAATCAACTCTTTTTCAAAAAGGTGTCCGTAATGTAATTGTAGTTCTTGTAACATATAGTTCATTATATATCTATCAAATGTATTAAATAAGTTAGTACTTATAGTAAAGCTGCTAAAAAACATATGATTTCTCAACACCCTGCTTGATAAAAAGATGAAAACAAACTGTTATAACGCAGTTTGTTTACTGTCAGTGTTTTATAGCTTTACCATATGAAATATTACTAATATTTAAAATTCAAACATTATGAAGTATTTAAACAAAAACATCGAAGAAATTGGTAAAAGAGCTAATGAAAAATCTCTAATAGATTATTCAACATCATGTGGTATATTTCAAAATTGTGATTACAACAGTCCTGTTGTAAAGAATTGTCTTCAAAGCAATAAAGCTTAGTAATCATAGATAACAAAATCAGTAACCTAAAAATATTTTAATTATGGCTTATTTAAATAAAAACATAGAAGCATTGACAAAAAAAGTAAGTAGTAAGTCTTTGGCTAATCGTTCTATTACTGATGGTATTTTTAAAATATCTGATTATAATATTTTTTTAGTAAAAGAATCTGGCCAGGGTCCACGTAGCTTATCATTTTAATAACAAAAAAGTCATCTTATAATTTCTTTTTTGCTGTAAGTTTGTACTAAAAAAGTTGACCTATAAAAAAAGCAATTATGAAATATTTAAATGAAAACATACAGGCTTTGTCTAAACTACAAAGCAATAAGTCTTTAGTAAGAGCAAACACTTCTTGTGGTATTTTTCAAGATTGTGATTATAATCAAGACACTGGTAAGCTATATCACCAGAAAAAAATAGAAACCTTACCTCCCAAATAAAAAAAGAGCCGCTAAAATTAGCGGCTCTTTTTAATTTTATCTAAAATAGATTACCATTGGAATAATGGTCTATCTTGCATAAATTCATTTACTTTATTAGCTACAGCTTCTAAAACTTCTTCGTTTTCAAAGTTATTGATTACTTCATCAATAAAGTTAGCTACCACAGCCATATCGTCCTCTTTTAATCCACGAGTAGTTACTGCAGATGCTCCTAAACGGATACCTGAAGTTACAAATGGAGAACGAGTATCATAAGGAACCATGTTTTTATTTACAGTAATATCTGCTTTTACCAACGCTTGCTCAGCATCTTTACCAGATAAGTTTTTATTTCTTAAGTCAATTAACATACAGTGGTTGTCTGTACCTCCAGAAATAATTTTATAATCTTTAGCTACTAATTCTTTTGCTAATCTAGCAGCATTCTTTTTAACTTGAACTTGGTAGTGTAAGTACTCATCTGTTAAAGCTTCACCTAAAGCAATAGCTTTTGCAGCAATAACGTGCTCTAATGGCCCACCTTGCATTCCTGGGAATACAGCTCCATTAATCATAGCAGACATCATTTTTAAGTTACCATTCTTTAACTTAATTCCATCTCTATTTTCAAAGTCTTTACCCATCATAATCATACCTCCTCTTGGACCTCTTAAAGTCTTGTGAGTAGTTGTAGTTACAAAGTGACAGTGAGGCATTGGATCATTTAAGATTCCTTTTGCAATCATTCCAGATGGATGAGAAATATCAGCTAATAAATAAGCTCCTACTTCGTCAGCAATTTCTCTAAACTTAGCAAAATCAATATCTCTTGAGTAAGAAGAAGCACCAGCAACAATCATTTTTGGTTTTTCTGCCTTAGCAATTTCTAAAATGTTATCGTAGTTTAAAACCTCAGTTTCTTTATCTACACCATAGTGTACAGCTTTGTAAATTTTTCCTGAAAAGTTTACTGGAGAACCATGTGTTAAGTGACCACCGTGAGATAAGTCAAAACCTAAAATTTTATCTCCTGGCTCTAATACAGCAAAATACACTGCTGCATTTGCTTGAGAACCTGAGTGAGGCTGTACGTTTACGTATTCAGCACCGTATAATTCTTTAGCTCTATCTATTGCTAACTGTTCAACAATATCAACAACTTCACATCCTCCATAGTATCTTTTTCCAGGATACCCTTCAGCATATTTATTTGTTAAAACAGAACCTTGAGCTTCCATTACTTGTTCACTAACAAAGTTTTCAGAAGCAATTAATTCAATTCCTTTTAATTGTCTTTCTTTTTCGTCTTGAATTAAATCAAATATGATTTGATCACGTTTCATATTCTAGGTGTTTTTGAGGTTGAAAATGAGTTGCAAAAATAATAAATATTTACTCACACATAACCAAAAGAAGTAAGAATATATTTCTTTAGTTTACTTCTATATAGAATTCTATACTTTTTAGATTAATATTATCATTACAAAACAGATTTTTTTCCTTTTTGGCCTTAAAACAGTCCTTTATAATCTTATTTAAAACAAGGTTTTTAATTTTATTGGCATTAATTTTGTCTGACCTCTAAAAAACATACTATGATAAAAAAATTACTCCTTTTACTTTTATTTATAAGCTCAATAATAAGCTGTAGTGGTTTAAAAAGTACTCAAAAATTTTTGGCACAAGGAAATTATGATCAAGCTATAGATCAATCTTTAAATTATTTACAAAAAAATAGATATGGTAAAAAAGCTCCTGAGTTTCATCAATTATTGTTTGAATCATATAATAAAGCGGTTGAAAAGGACAAGCGAACTTTAGCCTATCTAACACAAGACTCAAATCCAGAAAGTTTAGAGCAAAAATTTAATGTGTTACTAAAATTAGAACAAAGACAAAATAAAATACGCCCTTTGTTGCCTATTAATGGGTTTAATTTTAAAACAGAAAACTACACTTCTGAAACATTAAGTACCCGAAATAAATTATCTGAATACTTATATAAAAAAGCCAATGATAAACTAGCTTCAAAAAACAAACAGTTTATTAGAGAGGCTCATGATGATTTTAACTATTTACAGGAAATCAATCCAAACTATAAAAATGTTCCTAGTTTAATTGATGTTTCTAGAGCTAAAGGAATGGGTTATGTGATTATTTCTTTTCACAACAACACAAGTCAAATAATTCCACAAAAATTAGCAGATAATTTATTAAACCTAGAACAATATAATTTAGATAATTATTGGACGACATACCAAACTTATGTTGATAACAACATCCACTATGATTTTGAACTAAAATTAATTTATGATGAAATCATCATAAGTCCTGAACGAGTTAAAGAATCTATTTTTACCAAACAAAAAGAAATTGTTCAAGGAAAAGAATATGTATTAGATAAAAACGGAAATGTTCAAAAAGATAGCAAAGGAAATGATATCAAAAGAGATAAAAAAGTTAAAATAACTAGTAAATTTCATCAATTTTCTCAAACCAAAACTTGTGAAATTAAAGCAAGAGCTAGTATTAGTAAAATTGACAACAACCAAGTTTTATTTAGCATGCCTATAAGTAGCCTATTTATATTTGATCATTATTTTGCTACTCAAAGTGGAGACAAAAGAGCCTTAGATGATCATTTTATTGATATGTTAGCTAATAGAGAAATTCCATTTCCAAGTAATGAACAAATGATTACTGATACTGGTAACGATGTAAAATGTCAGTTGCAAGAAGCACTAGTTAAATATAATTTCTAACTATCTTTGCCACTTCTTAATTTATTACCGTTTTACCTAAAAACAACAGGATGGAATACAAAATGATAGTTTTAGACATGGATGATACTTTATTAAAAGATGATCACACCATTTCTAACAGAAATAAAAAAGCCATAAAAGCCGCTCAAGAAGCAGGAAAATATGTGGTACTAGCCTCGGGTAGACCTACTCCAGCTATGGTTAATTATGCCAAAGAATTAGAGCTTGACAAATACAATTCATACATCATTTCATTCAATGGTGGTCAAATAATTAATATGGTTAATGAAGCTTGTATTTTTGAACAAACTCTAGAGGTTAAAGATATCCATCAACTATTCGATTTTAGTCAAGAACATAAAACAGCGTTTATTACCTACCACAACGGAAATATTATTGGAACTCAAGAATCTGAATATATTGATGTTGAAAAAAAAATAACAGGAATGCCTTATACTATTGTTAAGGATTTAAAAGCCAACATTACCAAAAACTGTGTTAAATGTTTGTTGTTAGAAGAACCTAGTTATTTAAAAAGTGTAGAAGCCAAACTTAAATCTTATAGAGCTGATTTAAGTGTATCGTTATCTAAACCATTCTTTTTAGAGGTAATGCCTCAGGGTATAGATAAAGCTGCTACTTTAAAAAGATTGATAGATCAATTAGGAATAAAACAAGAAGAAACCATTGCTGTAGGAAATGCAGAAAACGATTTAACAATGGTAGAATTTGCCGGTTTAGGTGTATGGGTAGACAATGTAACTCCTGAATTAAAAGATAAAGCAAATTTAATTGTATCATCTAATAATAACGATGGGGTGGCAGAGGTTATAGAGAAGTACATGCTTTAAAAGTATTACAACACTAACAAACATCAACCGTTATAATGTTTTTTTATCATAAATTTGTAGCCAACTAACTTAACTATTGGATTATGATTAAAAAACACTGTCCATGTTGTAACTCAACATTAAGGTTTAGAAGAAAGCGAAAAAGCGGTTCTAAACTTTTATTTTTTATGACATTGTATACTTGTTCACAATGCTATACACTTTATGCATGGATTAAACTTATTAATAAGCCTTTATGTGTAAAAACTGGTATTCCTGAAAAAATTTCTGAAACTACAAGATAAAAAAAAGCCACTCAATGAGTGGCTTTTAAATTTTATATATTTTTTTATTCTTCAGTATCGCTATCTGCTAATTGAGACTTATCTGACTTTAATTGATAAACACTCGCCACTCTACTATCTGTACCATAATCTACTTGAGTTACAGAATTAGTATTACTTTCAAAATACCAGGTACCAGTTTTTTTACCGTCTTTATATTCTCCTGTAGATTTCTTTTCTCCAGTAGGAGCATATGCAATCCAAGTTCCTTGCATTTTTTTATCTGCATCAATAAAACCTGTCTGAGCTACTTTTCCATTTTCATGAAAATAAGTTACCTTATACATGTCTCCTTGTTTTACAATTTTAACGTCGTTTTGAGCGTAAGTAAACACACCTACGAATAATGATAATATTAATGCTATTCCTTTCATGATTGATTCTTTTATGTTGATATTCCAAATATACTAAATATTTTACATTCAATCAACATTAACTTAACATTAATTTAACATTGAAAACTAACTAATTGTAAATGAAAGACTTTCCTATAAATCTAACTCTAATATCTCGTAATGTGAAGCTTGTTGACTTACTTTTCCATTCTCAAGAAGTATAGCTTGAGGAGATTCATGAACAATATTAAACTGCTCTGCAATTGCATTAGAAACATCTCTATGATTAATTAAATCTAAGAAATACAACTGATACCCCTCTCCTATCTTTTTTTCAAACTTATTTAAAACACTAGCGCTAATACTACAACGTGTACTATGCTTAAAAATAATTGCTTTATTAGTTTTAGAAACTTCAACAATATTATCTAACTGAGAAACCGCTGTTAATGGTATCCATTTCACCACATTACCTTCTTGCTTTTCTCCTTTATTTTTTCCTAAAATACTATCTAATAATCCCATATCTCATGTTTATGATTTGTAAGTACAAAAATACTCCTTTATAAATTAAATTCTTGTTTCTTTATTGTCGATTGCTACTAACAACCTTACAAATATATTTTTCCTGTCAAAAAATCATAGAAAAACTTAAAATCAACTCTTTACACAGACAAAAAGTCTTTTTAGTAGACATTTTTACAGGTTATTTAAATGGGAATGTATTTTGACTATAGATAAATCAAATAATAAAACTGAAAAAGGATTATCAACCTAAAAAAAGCAACTTATGAATTTTAACAATTATACCATAAAATCGCAAGAAGTTGTTCAACAAGCACAACAAATTGCTCAAGGATTAGGACATCAACAAATAGAAAACACTCACCTACTTAAAGCTATTTTAGAGGTAGATGAGCACGTAACTCCTTTTATCTTAAAAAAGTTACAAGTAAATATTGATATTCTTCCTCAAATATTAAACAAAACATTAGAAAGCTTCCCTAAAGTAACGGGTGGTCAAATAGGTTTGTCTAACACATCTGCAAGAACATTAACCGATGCAAGTAATATTGCCAAAAAAATGGATGATGAATATGTTTCCATAGAACATTTACTACTTGCAATATTAAATAATAAAGACACTGTTAGTCAACTTTTAAAAGACCAAGGGGTTACAGAAAAAGGATTAAAAGCTGCTATTGATGAAATTAGAAAAGGACAAAAAGTTACCTCTCAAAGCGCAGAAGAAACTTATAATTCTTTAAACAAATACGCTAAAGATTTAAACAAACTTGCGAGTACTGGTAAATTAGATCCTGTGATTGGTCGTGATGAAGAAATCCGTAGAATTCTACAAATCTTATCTCGTAGAACCAAAAACAACCCAATGTTAATTGGTGAACCTGGAGTTGGTAAAACAGCTATTGCAGAAGGTTTGGCTCACAGAATTGTAAAAGGTGATGTGCCAGAAAACCTAAAAGACAAACAAGTGTTTTCTTTAGATATGGGTGCCTTAATTGCTGGTGCAAAATACAAAGGAGAGTTTGAAGAACGTTTAAAATCTGTAGTAAAAGAAGTAACTTCTGCCGAAGGAGATATTGTATTGTTTATTGATGAAATTCATACTTTAGTAGGTGCTGGAGGGGGTGAAGGAGCCATGGATGCTGCCAACATTTTAAAACCTGCCTTGGCTCGTGGAGAACTAAGAGCTATTGGTGCTACAACTTTAGATGAATATCAAAAGTATTTTGAAAAAGACAAAGCTCTAGAAAGACGTTTCCAAAAAGTAGTCGTGAATGAACCTGATACTGAAAGTGCTATTTCTATTTTACGTGGAATTAAAGAAAAGTACGAAGCGCATCATAAAGTTCAAATTAAAGACAGCGCTATCATTGCTGCAGTAGAACTAAGTCAGCGTTATATTACCAATCGTTTTTTGCCAGATAAAGCCATCGATTTAATGGACGAAGCTGCTGCTAAAATGCGTATGGAAATCAATTCTAAACCAGAAGAACTGGATGTATTAGATAGAAAAGTAATGCAGATTGAAATTGAAATTGAGGCCATTAAACGCGAAAAAGATGAGAAAAAACTATCTCTTTTACGTAAAGATTTAGCAAATGTTAAAGAACAACGTGATGCAATATACACCCAATGGAAATCTGAAAAAGAAGTTGTAGACAATATTCAAACTATTAAAGACGAAATTGATCAATACAAACACGAAGCAGAAAAAGCAGAACGAGATGGAAATTACGGTTTGGTAGCAGAGTTGAGATATGGTAAAATTAAAGATGCCCAAACTCGCTTAGAAACTGCTCAAGAAATCATGGCTCAAAATCAAGATAGTTCTTTAGTTAAAGAAGAAGTTACAGAAGATAACATTGCAGAAGTAGTAGCAAAATGGACTGGAGTTCCAATTCAAAAAATGTTGCAAAGTGAGAGAGAAAAACTTTTAAAACTAGAAGATGAATTGCACCAAAGAGTGGTTGGTCAAGAAGATGCTATTGAAGCTATTGCTGATGCTGTAAGACGTTCTAGAGCCGGATTGCAAGATGCTAGAAAACCATTAGGAACTTTCTTGTTTTTAGGAACTACTGGTGTGGGTAAAACCGAGCTAGCCAAAGCCTTAGCTGAATATTTATTTGATGATGAAAATGCCCTAACTCGAATTGACATGAGTGAGTACCAAGAACGTCATTCTGTAAGTAGATTGGTTGGAGCACCTCCTGGATATGTGGGATATGATGAAGGTGGACAATTAACCGAAGCTGTAAGACGTAGACCCTACTCAGTTATCTTGTTAGATGAAATTGAAAAAGCGCATCCTGATACTTTTAATATTTTACTACAAGTATTAGATGAAGGTAGGTTAACTGATAACAAAGGTCGTTTAGCTGATTTTAAAAACACTATAATCATCATGACTTCTAACATGGGAGCTGAAATTATACAAGAACGTTTTGAAAAAGCTATCGCTAAAAACCGTGCAGAAATATCCGAAGTTGCTAAAGGTGAAGTTTTACAAAACTTAAAACAAATTGTAAGACCAGAGTTTATCAACCGTATTGATGAAATTGTAATGTTTACTCCACTAGACATTAACGAAATTAGTCAAATAGTAGAATTACATCTAAAAGGATTAACAAGTTTGCTTGCTAGTAAAGAAATTTCATTAACGGCAACGGAAAAGGCAAAATTAGCTTTAGCTAAAAAAGGATATAATCCAGAGTTTGGAGCAAGACCTGTTAAGCGTGTCATACAAAAAGAGGTGTTAAATCTTTTATCAAAAGAAATACTCGCTGGTAAAGTACACGATAAAAGTCGTATTGAATTAGATGTTATAGATGGAAAATTATTTTTTAATAGTTTATAGATTTTAGTTAGATTTAGAACCTCTTTGTAAGTTATTCAAAGAGGTTTTATTTCTAAAAAGGCAACCCCAAACTTTATATTTATCTATAAAAAAGTTATATTTAATTACCTAAAACCTCCAAATATGCTATTATTTTTCTCCTATGGTACATTACAGTTTGATAAAACCCAAATCGAAACATTTGGAAAATTATTACCTGGTACCAAAGATATTCTTAAAGGATACAAACTCAATAATATTAAAGTTTTAAACCCTGAAATTATTAATTTAATTGATAATAATTCACACCCTATTGCCACACTTACTAACAACCCTAATGATGAAATTATAGGTACGGTATTTGAGTTAACTAATGAAGAATTAAACAAAATCAATGAGATTGCTATGAAAGGTAATAGCAACATAAAAAAAATCGAAGTCATATTACAATCTGGCAAAAAAAGCTGGACGTATACTACAAATAATTTAAAATAAAAAAAATGAGCACATTAAGATTAGGTGATTTAGCACCAAACTTTACAGCACAAACTACAGAAGGAGAAATTAACTTTCACGATTGGTTAGGTGATGGTTGGGGAATTTTATTCTCTCACCCTGCTGATTACACTCCTGTATGTACTACAGAACTAGGAACTGTTGCTAAATACAAAGCAGAATTTGACAAAAGAAATGTTAAAGTTGTAGCTTTAAGTGTTGATGGAATTGAATCTCACCACGGATGGATTAAAGATATCAACGAAACTCAAAGCACTACTGTTAACTTTCCTATTATTGCAGATGAAGACAACAAAGTTGCCAACCTATATGATATGATTCATCCTAATGCAGATGATAAATTAACTGTTCGTTCTGTCTTTGTTATTGGACCAGATAAAAAAATAAAATTAATCATTACTTATCCTGCTTCTACAGGAAGAAATTTTGATGAATTACTAAGAGTAATAGATTCTTTACAGTTAACTGCATATCACAAAGTAGCAACACCAGCTAACTGGAAACATGGAGAAGATGTAGTTATTGCTCCTGCTATTAGCAACGAGCAAATTCCAGACATGTTCCCAAAAGGTCACAAAGAAATAAAACCTTACCTAAGAACTACACCTCAACCAAATATCTAAAAGTAACTTTAGAAAACTTAAAACTCCATAAATATAATTTATGGAGTTTTTTATTTCAACATGTCTTTAGTAATACAAACCCTTAACAAAATCACTTCTCAAATTTTATATCATCTTACTAAATAATAGACAAATCAATCTTGTTCAAAAAATGAGCAATAAGGTTTCAAAACATTTCAATAAATAACCTTAGAATTGTAACTTTTACAAAGTATATATTTACAAAAAGGAAGTCCCTTATTAGTTAGCCCATAGATTATGAATAACAAGAAAAGCCTTTTTATTGGAAAACAAGCCAATAGTGCTGCAGGAATAAAAGCGGTATTTATTTCATTACAACAAATACTAAGTAGAATGTCTGTAAAGAATTCTTTTAAAGTATTAAGCAAACTAAATCAAAAAGATGGTGTTGATTGCCCTGGTTGTGCTTGGCCAGATCCATCACATAGATCTAAATTGGGTGAGTTTTGCGAAAATGGAGTTAAAGCCATTGCTGAAGAAGCAATGGAAAACCGAGTAGATCCAATTTTTTTTTCAAAATACTCAGTAAAAGAATTACAACAACAAAGTGATTATTGGTTGGGGCAACAAGGAAGGTTAACACACCCTATGATATTAAAAGAAAACGAGACTCACTACACCCCTATTTCTTGGAGCGAAGCCAACAAAATTATTGGACAAGAATTAAACACACTTAGTCATCCTAACGAAGCTGCTTTTTACACATCCGGAAGAACTAGTAACGAAGCTGCATTTTTATATCAACTTTTTGTTAGAATGTACGGAACTAATAATTTACCTGATTGTTCTAATATGTGTCATGAATCTAGCGGCGTGGCTTTATCTAAAACTGTTGGTATAGGAAAAGGTTCTGTTACTTTAGATGATTTGTATAAAGCTGAATTAATTTTAATTTTTGGGCAAAACCCTGCTACCAATCACCCCAGAATGTTGTCATGCTTAGAAAAAGCAAAAAAGAACGGAGCAAAGGTAGTGGCCATTAATCCATTAAAAGAAGCTGGATTAATGAATTTTAAAAACCCACAAACCCCTAAAGGAATTTTGGCAAATGGAACTGATATTGCTGATTTATATCTTCAGATTAAAATCAACGAAGATGTGGCTCTATTAAAAGCTGTAATGATAAAGTTGTTTCATTTATCAGAAAAAAATCCTAAAATTTTAGATCAAGAATTCATCACCCAAAAAACAGAAGGATTTCAACAATTTAAAGAAGAGTTACTAACGCACAATCTAGAAAACCTAATCAACAGAACAGGATTATCTACTAAAGAAATTGATACTTTGGTTGAGTTGATTGCTCAAAGAAACAAAATTATTACTTGTTGGGGAATGGGATTGACACAGCATGTAAATGGTGTAGATAATATTCAAGAAGTTGTAAATTTACTTTTAATCAAAGGAAGTATCGGAAAAGAAGGTGCAGGAACTTGTCCTGTTCGCGGGCATAGTAATGTACAAGGAGATAGAACTATGGGAATTGCCGAAAAACCCTCTAAAGAGTTGTTAGATAAAATAGCAGAAAACTTTGGTTTTACCCCTCCTAAAGAACATGGGTATTCTGTTGTTGATGCTATTACAGCCATGTATCACAAAAAAGTAAAAGTTTTTATAGGAATGGGTGGTAATTTTTTATCTGCTGCTCCAGACACCCATTACACTACAAAAGCATTAGAAAACTGTAATTTAACTGTACATATATCTACCAAATTAAATCGTTCACATTTAACTCCAGGGAAAACCGCTTTAATTCTTCCATCTATGGGAAGAACTGATAAGTATATAAAAAATGGAAAAGCACAATTTGTAACAGTAGAAAATTCCATGGGAGTAGTTCACAGTAGTAAAGGAGCCTTAACACCTCCTTCCGATTTTGTAGAAAGTGAACCTGTAATTGTAGCCAATATTGCTAAAGCTACCTTAAAACAAAACAAAGTTCATTGGGATTTTTTAATTCAAGATTACGATCACATCAGAGATTTAATTGCCAAAACAATTAATGGTTTTGAAAATTATAACGAACGAGTAAAACAACCTATTGGATTTGAATTACCAAACGGAGCAAGAACTGGGAATTTTACCACTCCTAACAAAAAAGCAAATTTCACGATCAATAAATTAAGTGATATTTCTTTAGAAAGTGATGATTTTATCATGATGACCACTCGTAGTCACGATCAATTTAACACCACTATTTATGGTTTAGATGATCGTTATAGAGGAATATACAATGGTAGAATGGTCGTTTTTATAAACCCTGAAGACGCAAAAAAAATAGGATTACAAAAAGGAGATAAAATATCACTTTACAACAACTACAACAACATTAAACGCCAAGTTGATGATTTTAGTGTTGTGCCTTATAATATCCCTAAAGGATGTATAGCAACATATTACCCTGAATCTAATCCTTTAGTTCCTATAGATTTAACTGCTAATTTAAGCCATACACCTTCTTCAAAATCTGTAAAAGTTAAAATAAAAAAGAGCTAAAACTTACGGAAAGACTTAGTTCTTATTTTCACCCTACTAAAGAGACTCATGAAAACATTTTCATGAGCCTCTTTTTTGAAAAAAAACAATATGTAAGTTACCTCCTAATTCGTAAAAAAATAGATTGTTTTTTTCAATTTTTATATTTAAAAAAAATCAACACCTCCTTTAATTTACCTAACTCTTTTACACAAACTTAACAAATGTTAAATTCATAACATATATCAAATTAATTAGCTGATATCCTTATTCTTAAACAATTCAAAATCTTATATTTGCAGCAAATTTTTAAAGCTCTATTAGCTAGGAAATAAGCAAAATATTGCTATAAAAAAGACATGAATAATTCAAAAAAAATCATAAAACAAATTAAGTTTTTGATATAATATATGAAAACAAAGTACAACCTCCCGTTAATAACAGGAATTTTCCTATTGTTATCAATTTTTAAAGTAAACGCACAAACAAATAGCGCTAGCCCATATTGTAAGCCTACACACTTTAATAATGATGCACATTATATAACTAATGTTACAATTGGTCAAATAGACAATACTACAACCACTAGTACCAACTCTGACAGGTATACATTCTTCAACAATCTTTCTACTGATTTAACCGTTGGGCAACAGTACACTATGTTACTTACCTATAGAGTTCCATCATACAACGGACACTATGCAAAAGTTTGGATAGACTATGGAAACGATGGTGACTTTAGTAACGCTGTAGAACTTGCAAGTTATAGCGGGAGTCAAGCTGCACAAACTTATAATAGATCAATTACGTTTACGGTTCCTAGCAATGCTTCTGTAGGTACAGCTCGTTTAAGAGTAATGGTAGTTAGGAATAATATAGGAATATGTAATACTGCATACCAGTCTGGAGAAACAGAAGATTATAGTTTAAACATCAAAGCACTTCCTGCTCCCCCAGTAGCTAACTGTGTGGGAAGTTTAAATGTGGAGTTAGATGTTGCAGGTAATGCAACTATTACACCAGCACAAATAAACAATGGATCTACTGATGTATATGATGATGCTAATGGTTTAGCTCTTTCTTACTCGTTAAACAAAACTACTTTTAACTGTAATGATCTTGGAGCAAATGAAGTAACTTTAACTGTAACCGATAGCGACGGATTAACAGATACCTGTACAGCTATTGTAAATGTATCTGTAAGTTCATCTTCGTTTGTAGCCCCTACATTAGAACCTGTAAACACTTATTGTGATTATACTGTTGTTGCCCCAATTATGAACTATCAATGTGGACAACAAATCACAGGTACAAGTAATCTAACAGGGCAAGTAATTAGTAGTAACACTACTATAACATGGACTTTTACAAATGGAGAAGATTCAGTAACCAGCAATCAAACAGTTATTTTTTATTCCTCAGAAAAACCTACGGGAGTTGGAGCTACAAACATTAGTAAAACATCAGCTAAAATATTTTGGAAACACAATAATATTGATGGAGATGGAGATGATGATGATGACACTCTAGGTCCTTATAAAATAAGATACAGATATAAAGATAGTTCTGATGCATGGACCAATACAACTTCTACTAATAAAGAAATTACCATTACAGGACTAAGTAGCAGTACCGAATACGAGGTACAAATAAGTATTGATGGGGATTGTGGTGTTTACAGCGATTTATTTTATTTTACAACTACAGACTTAGAGTATTGTATTGTTGATGTAAATCTTAACTACAGTGGTGATTATAGAATAAACAAAGTAGATATTGGAACTATTGCATTGGATAAAAATAATGTAGGAGAAAACACTAATTTTTATAATGATTACACAAGTTATTCTACAAACTTAACCCCAGGACTTACTTTTTCTGGAACTGTAAATTATAAAAAAAACACATATAATGATGCTGGATTTGTTGCATGGGTCGATTTTAATCAAGATGGTTTTTTTGATGATGTTAATGAAAAAGTATATGAAACTGAACTAGATAGAGTAAGCGGAACAGGTACTGTTCAATTAACTGACATTGCCGTTCCTATTGATGCATTACCGGGACAAACAAGAATGCGTATTGCAATAAAACACAACGGATTACCTACAAGCTCTTGTGACTTTGACAATCAATCCGGAGAAATTCAAGACTATAAAGTAGTTATGGGGTCTCAACCAACTCCAGTAGCAAACTGTATTGGGAGTTTAGACATTAACTTAGATATTTCTGGAGAAGCTACAATTACTGCAGATGATATAGACGATGGTTCAACTAACGGTTATAATAGCGATTCTAATTTTACTTTATCAATTGACAAAACCACTTTTGATTGTAATGATGTAGGAGAAAATACCGTTACTTTAACTGTTACCAATACTTTTGGTTTAACCAACACATGTACTGCCACAGTAAATGTATCTAATTATTCAGGTCCTTTTACTGTAGATACTTTAGAGGATGTTGATTCATATTGTTCATATTCTGTAACTCCTCCAGTAATTAATTATCTATGTGGACAACAAATTACAGGAACCAGTAGTACTTATTCTGAAGAAGATATTATTAGTAGCACAACTACTATCACTTGGACTTTTGACAATGGTGAAAACACTACAACTAGTACGCAAACAATTAATATTATTACACCTTCTGCACCTACAAGTGTAAGTACTAGCGAAATTACCCAAACAACAGCTAAAATAAACTGGAGCGCTAGTAATTCGGGACCCTACAAAATAAGATATCGATACGCTAACAGTAGTGATGCATGGTTAGAATCTACTACTTCTGATACAAACATCACTCTATCAGGCTTAGATAACGATACTGAATATGAAGTACAAGTTGGTTTCGACGCTAGTTGTGACATATTTTCTTCATTAGAAACTTTTACCACATCAGCTTTTAACTACTGTACAGGAACTAATCTAGCTAGCGATAATAACTATTACATTAGTAATACCTCTATTGGAACAATTAACAACACTACAAATAGTAGCGGAAATCGTTATAATTATTTCGGAGGAACCTCAACAACTATTGCCGCTGGAGAAACACTTTCTGGAACTATTAATTATTCTAAAGCAAATTCAGCTGACGTTGGTCTTAGCATTTGGATAGACCTTAACCAAGATGGAGATTTTGAAGATACTGACGAAAAAATCTATTCTGATTTTAATGAAGCTAACGGAACTTCTGTAAGTAGATCATTTAGTGTAACTATACCTACAAACGCTACTACAGGTAAAACTAGAATCCGTATTGCCATTAATAAAGACCAAGAACCAGTTAGTTCTTGTGATTTTTCAAATGATCCTGGAGACATAGAAGATTACGATATTTTTATAGATCCTAGGGATACTAGTTTGTTTGAAACTGCAATGATTACTCAAGTATATCATACATCTGCAGGAGAAAGATGGATAGAAGTTACCAACCAAGGAGCTACAACTATTCCTTCAGGTACCTTAACACTTGGATTATTTAAAGACAAAACAGGGGATCAAACAGATGTGCTTCCAACGGCTACATACATAATCAATGTTGCTTTAGCTCAAAATCAATCAACACTAATCAAAAGCAGTAGCTCTTCTTTAATAGGAGATGGAACTGTTGATGCAAATATTACTGACTTTGATGGAGCTAACGATATTATTGCCATCATAAGCGAAACTAATACTACTGCATGGGAAAATAGATTTGATGTTATTTCTAGTATTGCAGACAATACCTCTTATGTTCGTAATGATGAAATTTTAACATATAACAGCACCTATACTTCTAGCGAATGGACTGCTTTTGTAAATGATGATTTAGTTCCTACGGTACAAAGACATGCTAACGCTCCATTGCTATCAGAAGTAACTTATGCAACCACTAATAACCTTACAGCTAATATAAAATTAGGAACACATGCTTTTGGAGCTACAACTAGAAGTTCAAATGCTTGGACAAATGGACTTCCAGATAGATCTAGATACGTAATAGTTTCTGAAAACTACAACGAAACCTCATCTACACTTAGTGCTAGAAAATTAGATGTTACAGGTAGTTCTAAACTAACAATTACCAATCAATTATTAGTAATTACAAACAACCTTAACATTAATAGTAGTGCCGAGGTTAGGCTTGCAGATGGATCTCAACTGGTACAAACTCATACAGGAGCAAAACAAGTTTCATCAATAGGAAAAATATTTATCGATCAAAAATCATCTATAGCGAGTATTTATAGATTTAATTATTTTTCATCGCCTGTTAACAGTATTAACAAATCTAGTTTTACACTTGCTGATGTACTAAAAGATGGTACTATTCCAACATCAGAAACCTCTAGTGCTGTTGATATTAATTTTGTTAGCGGATACAATGGTGCTGCAACTACTCCAATTTCTATAGCAAATTATTGGATTTACACTTATCCTACAAACTCAGGAAGTGGAGATGGATATATCCAAAAAGGATCAACAGGAACAATCGCTCAAACAGATGGTTTCCTTATCAAGGGTCCTGGTGTAGCTCAAAATTACACTTTTACGGGTGTTGCAAAAGACGGTGACTTAACAACTAATATTGGTGGTTACGAATCGTATATAACTGGTAACCCATACCCATCTGCACTGAACGTTGATAAATTCATCAAAGACAATATAAACACTATTACAGGTACTTTATACTTTTGGCAACACAACGGAGAGAAAAATGCTACAGGAGAAGCCGGTCATAGCTATGCTGGATATGTTGGTGGTTATGCTACTCGAAACTTAGTGATGGGGGTTTCTGCAGACCAAGTTCAAAGTAATAATAACGAAGACAATGGAACTCCAACTTTAGGAAATGGAGAATATGCAGAACCTAAAGCATACATTCCTGTAGGACAAGGATTCTTTGTACAAGGAGACATAGATGGTGGTACGCTTACTTTTAACAACAGTCAAAGAGAATACATTCAAGAGGGAGAGCAATCTGTATTTTTTAAAACCGCAGAAAAGCCAAGGTATTTAAATGCTAACCTAAAAACTGTTAATTACAAAACTAATAGTACAGAAAACAAAACACCTATTATTAAATTAGGGATGAACTTCATAAATGATGACAATGAAAATTTACATCGTCAAATTGGAATATCATTTACAGAAGGAAACACCTTTGCATACGAAAACGGATACGACTCCCCTTCTTACAACGAGGGATCAACAGACATCTATTGGAAATTCCCAGAAGATGAGGACAAATATTCTATTGCAGGGGTACAAAAAATTAATGATCATTTAGACGTTCCTTTAGAAATCAAAATGGGTTATGACGGAGAAATAACCCTTAAGGTTGATGAATGGCAAGCTGTAGATAGAGATGTATATTTAAAAGATATAGAAAATAAAACAGCTACAAAATTAAACGGTAATGCAGCTAAACTTAACCTATCTAAAGACACGTATAGTAATAGATTTTATTTATCTTTTAATAATCAAGGAACGTTAAACACCGATAATTTGATAACTGAAAATATTAAAATCTCTTACAATAGCGATCTTAATAATATCTTGATAAAAAATACTGAAAACATTAAAATCACAAAAGTTAATTTATTCAGTATCACAGGAAAACAAATTAACACTTGGGATAGATTTAATAATGATTCAGAAATCACTTTACATCCTGGAAATCTAGCACCAAATGTTTATATCCTAAAAGTAGCTACAGATAAAGGGATTATTAAGAAAAAAATATTTATATATAAAAAATAACTTCACTATAAATAATAGTTAGATTTAAATATAACCAGAGAAATAAATTTCTCTGGTTTTTTTATACCAAAAACTTAACACTCATACACACTCCAAAACACTAACAAATGTTAGTATGATTACTTAAAAAAACGTACTTTTATATTAACAATGAAATTACCCCACAAAACAAATAAACACCTATTAAACAAATGGTTAACTCCTCACCTTAATAATATATAAAAAGTGAACTAGGAAAACTTAATAGGTATTACACATATTTTTAATTTGATATTATGAAAATCAAATACCACTTTTTTTTAGTTCTAAGCATGATTTTGTTATCCTATAACAATATTAGTGCACAAGCTACTTATACTGATCCTATCAACATCACAGATAATAAAGACTATTATATTTCTAGAATTTTATTAGGAGATATTGATAATAGTAGCACAAATTCTGCTAATAAATACACTTACTACAGTAGTAGCTCTACCTCTGTAAACAAAAACACAAATTACACAGGGACTATTAATTTTAGAGCTAAAAAATGGAACACCTATTATATTAAAATTTGGATAGATTATAATAATGATGGTGATTTTATAGATGTTGGTGAAGAAATATATTCTTTAACAGGAGAATCATCTTCAAATTCAAGTACCTCTAGATCCTTTAATTTTACTGTACCTAGTGGAGCAGCTACCGCAACACCAAGAATGAGAGTTGCAATAAAGCACAATAGCGGAGCTCCCACCCCACAAGATTTAGGTTATCAAAATGGGGAGGTTGAAGATTATAATATTAATATTTTACCCGTACCTACACCACCAACAGCATTATGTATTGGTAGTTTAAATGTAAATTTAAATGTTTCGGGAACAGCCACTATTACGCCTAGTCAAATCAACAATGGATCTTTTGATGATTTTGATGCTCCTGAAAGCTTAACTTTATCCTTAAACAAAAGTACTTTTACTTGTAATGATATTGGAGCTAATACCGTTACTTTAACCGTTACAGATACTGATGGATTAACAGACACTTGTACAGCTACTGTAAATGTAAGCTCATACTCTGGGCCATTTACTGCTCCAACATTAGAGACAATAAATGCTTACTGTTCATATACAGCTACAGCTCCTACTATGGATTATCAATGTGGTCAACAAATTAATGCAACTACTACAGACAACACAACCTTAACAAGTTCTGGTAGTATCACCTGGAGTTTTAACAATGGTACTACAACAGAAACAAGTGTGCAGACCATCAATATTATTCAACCTACCACTCCAACATCTGTAACAACCTCTAGCATTACAGAAACAACAGCAAAAATTAGCTGGAATGCTGTAGACAGTGGGCCTTTTAAAATAAGATACAAAACAACAACAAGCGGAATATGGCTACAAACTACAAGTACTAATAAATTCATCACCTTAACAGGTTTAGACAACGGAAGTAATTATGAAGTTCAAGTAGCTGTAAATGCAAGCTGTGCTAGTTATACTAGCTCTACTACATTTAATACCATAGAAGTAGAATATTGTGATGGTGGAGAGGTGAGTATTAGCCAAAATAACAAATACTACATTAGTCAAACAACTATTGGTAGCATCAACAAGTCATCAGGTAAAAATGATGGACCTTATAATTATTATAATGGAACCTCTACAACAGTAACTGCTGGAGAAAATCTATCAGGAACTGTTGTATATCAAAAAGATCAAAACAATACCGCTGGTTTTATTATTTGGATAGATTACAATCAAAATGGTGACTTTGAAACACCAGGTGAAGTAATTTATAGTAATTTAACTTCAGGGAATCCACCAACAGTAACCATTACCGAAAACTTTTCTGTAACCGTTCCTACAACTGCAACATCTGGTAAAACAAGAATGAGAGTAGTTATGCTACACAACCAGATACCTACAGACGCATGTACCTATAATCAAAATGGAGATATTGAAGACTATGATATATACATCAGACCTGTTCCTGCACCACCAACAGCTGTTTGTATTGGGACTTTAAATTTAAATTTAGATGTTGCTGGTAATTTAACCATTACTCCAGATCAAATTAACAATGGCTCTACAGATGATATTGACCCTAGTGGTAACCTACTTTTATCTTTAGATAAAACTACTTTTACTTGTAATGATCTAGGAGACAATACGGTTACCTTAACTGTTACTGATTTAGATGGATTAACAGATACTTGTACCGCTACAGTAAATATTTCGCCATTTTCAGGAGCTTTTACCTCTCCTGCCCTTGACCCTGTTGATGCTTTTTGTACCTACACGGCAACTGCTCCTGTAATGGATTACCTATGTGGAACACAAATTACAGCCACAACAACAGACAATACTACTCTTACCCAAAGTGGAAGTATTACATGGACTTTTGATAACGGAAGTACTACTGCTCAGAGCGTACAAACAATTAACATCCAAACTCCTACTACACCTACCAATGTTAGCGTTACAAATATTACAGAAACAACCGCTACAGTAAATTGGGATGCTGTAGATGATGTGGGCTTTATTATTGAATACAAAGAAACAAGCAGCGGAACATGGATTGAAACATCATCTACTGAAACCAACATAGAACTAACCGGTTTAAACAATGGTTCTGAATACGAAGTTAGAGTTAGTTTAGATGTTGATGCCGCATGTGGTAACACTACAACTGCCTCAACAACTTTTGATACCATTGCAATTGAATACTGTGATCATAACAATGCAAATATTAATCTTGATACAAATTTTTATATTAGTAACACAAATATAAACTCTGGAGATATCAATCAAACCACTAGTAGTAATAGTGGACCTTATCAATATTTTGACGGAACTTCAACGACAGTTACTGCTGGAGGAACTATATCTGGAACCATCACTTATCAAAAATCGAACTCGTCAACTGTAGGTTTTATTGCATGGATAGATTTTAATCAAGATGGTGACTTTGAAGACAGTGGAGAACAGATTTATAGCAACTTAAACAGTAGTACCGGTACTTCGTTTGCAGAAACATTATCTAGTATTTCAATTCCAATCTCTGCAAGCATAGGTAAAACTAGAATTCGTTTTGCAATGCTAGAAGACCAATTACCTTCTGGACCTTGTGATTACGACAACAACGCAGGAGACATTGAAGATTATGATCTTTATATAGAAGCAAAAGACACCACTCCTTTTGAAGCCGCTATGATTACTCAAGTATACCATACAGAATTAGGAGAAAGATGGATAGAAATCACTAATAAAAGTGAAACCACTATTCCTACTAACACATTAATTCTGGCTTTATTTGAAGACACCTCTGGTGATCAAACAGGAGTTAGTCCAACTGACATTTACACAGTTAATACTCCTTTAGCTGCTGGAGCTAGTACATTAATTAAATCATCATCTTCTTCAATTAATGTATCACCAATCACTCCATTAGACAATAATGCTATTACAGTATTTGATGGAGGAGATGACATTATTGCCATTGTTTCAGAAACAGGAACAATTGCATGGGAAAATAGATTTGATGTAGTATCTAATATTACTGACAATACTTCTTTTGTACGTAACGATGATGTATCAAACTACAACACTACCTATACTGCTAGTGAATGGACAGCCTTTGTTAATGACAATTTAAACCCATACAGAGATTTAGACAATGGTGGACCAGAAAGACACCCTAACGCACCTTTATTATCAGAAGTAACTTTTGCAGGAGCTACATTAAATGCTAGATTAGGTGTCCATAACTTTGGAGCTACTACATTAAGTTCAAGCACATGGAATAACGGAACACCTGATAGATCTAGAGAAGTGATTATCAGTCAAAATTATGAAGAAACTAGTAATCCTATAAAAGCACGTAAATTAAGTGTTACTAACAGTAATAAACTAACACTTACAAACCAATTATTAGTTGTAAGCAATAGTATAAATGTGAATTCCACTGCCGAAATTAAATTAGCTGGAACTTCACAATTAATACAAACACATACTGGAACCGAGCAAATTATTGGAACCGGAAAGTTTTATATTGATAGAAACACCACTAACGCAAGTATATATAGGTTTAGCTACTTTTCATCACCCATGAACAGTATTGGTGAAACTACTTTTACGCTGGCTGATGTATTAAAAGACGGAACAATTCCTACCTCTAGTACCTCAAGCGCTGTTAATATTAATTTTATAGGTGGATATGATGGAGCTGCTACCACACCAATTTCTATTGCAGAACACTGGATATACACTTATAAAAGTGCTACAGGTAGTGTAGATGATTATGTGCAAAAAAAATCACTTGAATACATCCAACAAACTGATGGATTTACCATGAAAGGTACTGGTGTAGCACAAAACTACACTTATGTGGGAACTCCTAAAGACGGTAATTTAACAACTAGTATTGCAGCAGATGAATCTTATTTGGTTGGAAATCCATATCCTTCTGCAATAAGTGCCAAACGATTTATTGAAGATAACGAAGATGCAATTACTGGTATTTTATACTTCTGGCAACATTTAGGTGAACAAAGTACAAGCGGTACTTCTGGTCATAATTATGGAGGTTATATTGGTGGTTATGCTACACGTACCGTAGACACAGGAACATCTGCCGATCAAGTTGCCATAAACAACAACCAAAACAACGGAACCCCAACATTAGGTAATGGAAATTACACAACACCAGAAGCATACATTCCTGTTGGACAAGCGTTTTTTATTCAAGGAGACACAGATGGAGGTACTGTAACCTTTAATAACAGTCAAAGAGAATACATTACCGAGGGAAGTGAGTCTGTATTTTTCAAGACTCCTGGAAAAAACTTTATGACTAAAACTCAAAAAATCCTTCCTATCGTTTCTTTAGACAAACAAAATATGATACCTATCATTAAAGTAGGAATGAATTTTAAAAATGAGGAAGACATAGATTTACACAGACAAATAGCAATATCATTCAACCAAAATAATTCGTTTGCTTATGATAAAGGTCACGACGCACCATCTTTTAATTCTGGCGCAACAGATATATATTGGAAATTCCCTAATGATGAACAAAAATACGTAATTGCAGGTGTTCAAGAAATTAGTGAAGAACTAGAAGTTCCTTTAGAAGTTGTTATGGGGTACGATGGAGCATTAACCATTAGTATTGATGAATGGCAGTCTGTTGATAGAGATGTTTACTTAAAAGACATTGTTAATAATACAGCAATCAAAATTAACGGAGGAACCGCTACACTTAACTTGACACAAAATACTTATAGCAATAGATTTTACTTAGCTTTTGACAATACTGACGCTTTAAACAACGATGATTTAAACACATCTCCTATAACGGTAATGTATGACAATAATTCTCATGCAATCATTATTAAAAATCATGAAAACATCAGTATACACAACATTGACTTAATTAGTATTGTTGGACAAAAAACAAAAACTTGGTCAGATTTTAATGAAAGTAAAGAAACAACTTTAGCATCTGGAAATATTGCTCCAAATATCTACATCCTTAAAATACACACAGACAATGGAGTGATAAAGAAAAAAGTGTTTATTGAATAAATATTATATCAAAAATAAAAGAGCCACTCAATGAGTGGCTCTTTTATTTTATGTAGTTTATAAATCCATTTCTTTTAGACTTTCTACCTTGTTTCTTTCTAAGAAAGCATCAATAGTTTCAAAATGTTCTATCACTCTTTTATCCTTAAACTCAAATACTTTCTGAGACAATCCTTTTAAGAAATCTCTATCATGTGAAACCAAAATTAAGGTTCCATCAAAATTTTGCAGCGCCTCTTTGATTACATCTTTAGAACGTAAATCTAAATGGTTTGTTGGCTCATCTAAAATAAGTACGTTTACTGGCTCTAACAATAATTTCACCATTGCCAAACGAGTTTTTTCTCCTCCAGATAACACTCCAACTTTCTTTTCAATATCATCGCCTTTAAACATAAAAGCTCCTAATATGTTTTTAATTTGAGTTCTAATATCTCCCACAGCAACATTATCTACTGTTTCAAAAATAGTTAAATCATTATCCAACAAAGAAGCTTCATTCTGAGCAAAATACCCAACTTTGGCATTATGCCCTAATCCACAAGAACCTTCAAAATCAATTTGCCCCATAATAGCCTTAATCATGGTTGATTTACCTTGACCATTTTGACCGACAAAACTTACCTTTTCTCCCCTTGCAATAGCCATGTTTGCTTCTTTAAAAATAACATGATCACCATATGATTTACTCATGTTCTCTACCTTAACAGGGTAATCTCCAGAACGTGGTGATGGAGGGAAACGAAGTCTTAGTGATGAAGTATCTACCTCATCAACTTCAATAATTTCCATCTTTTCTAACATTCTTTTTCTAGAAGCTACAGAAGATGCTTTTGAATATGTTCCTTTAAAACGTTCTATGTACAACTTATTATCAGCAATCATCTTTTGTTGCTCATCATAAGCTTTTTGCTGATTGGCTCTACGCTCTTTTCTTAACTCTAAATAATGAGAATAATTAGCTTTATAATCATATACTTTCCCCATAGAAACCTCTAAAGTTCTATTGGTTATATTATCTACAAAAGCCTTATCGTGAGAAATTACAATTACTGCTTTTGCTTTATTTAACAAAAAGTTTTCTAACCAAATAACAGACTCAATATCTACGTGGTTAGTAGGTTCATCTAATAAGATTAAATCAGGTTTTTTTAATAAAATTTTAGCCAATTCAATACGCATTCTCCAACCTCCACTAAATTCAGAAGTGGATCTGTTAAAATCTTCCTGCGTAAACCCTAAACCTTTTAAAGCAACCTCTACCTCTGCTTCGTAATTTACATCTTCTAAGGCATAATATTTTTCTCCTAAATCTGATACACGTTCAATAATTTTCATGTACTCATCAGACTCATAATCAGTTCTTGTTTCTAACTGCTTATTTAGCTCTTCCATTTCAGATTTCATAGAAAATACCTCATCAAAAGCTTTTGAAGCCTCTTCGACCACAGTACATTCATCATCTATTAATAAATGCTGAGGTAAATAAGCTATGACAGTATCTTTAGGACAACGAATTCCTCCTCTAGTTGGCGTTTGTAATCCTGCAATAATTTTCATCATGGTAGACTTACCGGCACCATTTTTACCCATCAAGGCAATTTTATCATTCTCGTTAATAACGAAAGACACATCACTAAACAAAGTATGTCCACTAAACTCTACTGCTAAATTATCTACAGAAATCATAAAAGTTTTTTTAAAAGCCCAAAAATACAAAAAAGAAACCCCAGACTAATGTCTAGGGCTCCTCTATTTTATACGTGAAATAAATTAAAAACTTGCCATTCCTGACTAATGAAATGGCAAGAGATAACTAGAAACTATTAAAACTAGCTTAAGTACATTAAGCATAGGATAATACAATTTAAAAAACCTGCAAAGCATTGATGTTTTATGACATAAATTAAACTCTATCATGGAAATAAAACTTAAAAATTATCAACTTGCGATGCGTTCAACCTAATCCAATATTGATATATAACAGCTTTAACACTGTTACACAACTAACAAATATTTAAAAAACCTCCCAATTCTTTATTTTACATTTGCTTGTTTAATAATACACAACGCCTTACAGGTAATATGTTTATTTAATAAAAACCTAAATGATCTAACCAAATTACAAATACGCAAACAAACTACGTATTTATACTTGCAAAACTAAGTAATAAAAACAGTTAAACCAAAGATTAAGTTTCTTTTTTTTATAATAATCCGATTTAAGCTAAACATTATATCATAAAACAGAAAAAGCCTTGATTTATTAATAAATCAAGGCTTTTTAATTGTTATTTAAATTTTAACTAAGCTGTTTCTACTTTACCAGGAACGACTGCTAATTCATCTTCTTGAGAAAACTTAATTGTTAAAGCTATCAAAGCAGTTATTACCACTAAAACTCCAATCATAAAATATCCACTTGCAACTGCATCAGAAGATGCTGCTGCTTGAGCAGATTTAATCACATCTGCTGCAGCTCCTTTAGAAGTTATAATCGCTTCTTTTTCTGCAATTGCTGATTTAGATTTTAATAATATTGCCGCTAAAAACGCACCTACATTACCACCTGCTCCAACAATACCACTAATAGATCCTATTGCTTTTTTGTTGATGAAAGGTACTACAGAAAAAGTAGCTCCCTCTGCCATTTGCACAGATAAACTAAAGCATATTAAGAAAATAAATGCTACTATAAAGTTTTCGGCTCCAGAAAAAGTAGCCAACATCAATCCTTCAATTGTTAAAATAACAGCTAGGAATAATACCCTACCTCTTAATCCTTTTAATTTACCAAACTTATCTCCAAAGAAACCACCTAAAGTTCTTGCAAAAATATTCATTAACGCAAATGATAATACTAAGTTACCAGCAGTTACTCTTTCTAACTGAAAAGTGTTTTGTAAATAATCATCCATGGTTCCATATACGGTTAACTCCATTCCAAATGATGCTGCATATACCAAGAACAATATCCATACACGGTAATCTTTAACAGCTACCATAAATCCTGCTTCATCCTTTTTAAGCTCAGGCATATCTCCTGACGCTTTTAATTCTTTAAAATTACCTTCTGGTGTATCTTGGGTAAAGAAGAAATAAACCAATCCCATAAGAAAACAGATACATCCTGCAGTAATCATAGAATATCTCCAAGCTTCTGTTTCGGCAACACCAAAACTAATTACTCCTGCAGCAATTAATGGCATTCCTAAACGATTGGCTCCACCACCTAAATTACCCCATCCAGCAGATGTTGCATTAGCAGTACCTACAATATTAGGAGCAAACATAATAGAAGTGTGGAATTGAGTAATTACAAAAGAAGCCCCAATAAATCCGATTAAAAATCTACATACCAAAAACTGTAATGGTGTTTGTACTAAACCTATTAATATTACAGGAATAGCTCCTAACATTAACAACCAAGTATAACACAAACGAGGTCCGTATTTATCACATAATTTACCAATTAACAAACGAGCAAAAACAGTACCTGTTACTGCTAATATGATAGAATTCCATTTTTGATCTGGAGTTAAACCTAAATCTTTTACTACGTATGGCATAAAAGGAACGATTCCAAACCACGAGAAAAAACACATAAAAAATGCGATAGAAGTAATCCAAAATGTTTGGATAGGTTTACTCTTTAAATTAAACAAATCTAGTTTTGTTGATTTTGCTGATACTGACATAATAATTACTTTAAAAAAACAATACGTAAAAAACTACGTATTTATACCGGCAAAAATAGTAGACTTAAAAAGAATAAAAACTATAATTTTCTACAAATTTCACATAACTGCGCAATAACATTTAGTAAACACGTATTAAGCAATTAAAAAACTGCTAAAAAGCAATTTTTGGAATATTTACTTAAAATTTTATGGTGTACTAATAATTTTCCATCTTTGATGTACTCTGAAAAAATTACGTATGTCTATCCAAAACATTATTCATAAAAGAAGAACATTAAAGGTACTTAGTGCAGAACCTAAGCCTATATTAAAAACAGAAGTATCTATTACTGATTTAGAAGAAATGGTTACTTGTGCAGGTAAGGCTCCTTTTCATTACCCTGCAAATAATGAAGCGATTGAACATACTGAACTAAAATCTTTGGCTCCATGGAGATTTTATATTTTGGATACTAAAACTTGTAGAGATTTAGCAAAGTATTATATAGACAACAATATAGATGGCGGAAAAATTGTACAAATGTTACATACTGCATCGGCGCTAATACAAGCTACTTGGATACCCGAACCTTTAGATAATGGAAAAATTGAGTTTCATCAAAAAAACATAGAACATGTTGCTGCTACAAGTGCAGCTATTCAAAACTTATTACTTGTTGCAACTGAAAAAGGATATGAAACATATTGGTCTAGTGGCGGAACTTTAAGAGAAAATAATTTTAAAGAATTGCTTAACATTCCTACCAACGAACAATTATTAGGAAGTATATTTATCTTTTCCGATGACAATATCAAAAACACAAAACAAATTACAGGAGCATGGAGGGAAAAACAAGGGAGCATTAAAGACTTTAGTAGTTTTGTTACTATCTAAAACTAAAGACTTATTTTTGCAAAAAAAATAAATAATCATCATGAAAAATATAATCAATCTTTTGTTTTTTGTGCTTAGTGCTCAGTTATTTTCTCAAGAAATAGGAATAAGACTAGGAAATTTTGGAGATAACAATGTTGCTATTGATGGGATTGTAAACTTTGAAGATCGCACCAGACTACATGGAGATATTACCTTTGGTAATGGAATTGGAGCCAATTTACTTTATGATTTTAAAGTAAAACCTATAAAAGAAAGTAATCCAAACTTTCAATACTATATTGGAGCGGGAATTGGTACTTTTATAGGAGATCCATTTATTTTAGGGGTTAATGGAGAAACAGGAATAGAATATCTTTTAAAAAAGACTCCTATTACTTTTGGTTTAGATTGGAGACCACAACTAAATATTATTACCAAAACCTCTATAGACATATTAAGATTTGGGTTTAACATTCGTTACCGTATAAACGAATTATAATTAAAAATTCATGCAAAAAAGAATAAACATACAAAACAAAAGAGCTCGATTTGAATATGAAATACTAGACAAATATGTAGCTGGAATTGTATTAACGGGGACTGAAATAAAATCTATTAGATTGAGTAAAGCTCGTATTACAGATAGCTTTTGTGAATTTAACGATCAGGGAGAATTATTTGCCATCAATATGTTTATTGAAGAGTATTTGTATGGAAACGCATATAATCACAAACCAAAAAGTTCTAGAAAACTTCTTTTAAATAAAAAGGAATTAAAAAAACTTAACAAAGAAGTACAAGCTGGTGGTTTAACTATTGTTCCTTTAAAAATGTTTTTAAACGATAAAGGTTTAGCCAAACTAGAAATTGCCCTTTGTAAGGGTAAAAAACTTTATGACAAAAGACAAACTATTAAAGATAGAGACAACAAAATATCGTTAGATAGAGTTAAAAAATCTTATTAAATGGTTAGCATACTCCAATTAATTAGGTGGAAAAACCTTGTATTGATTAGTATAGGGCAAATCATTATTATTTGGAGTTTATATTCTTTAGAGCAGTTTACTTTACCTGCTGTTTTTTATATTATTTGTACCTTATGTTTTGCTGCTGGTGGAAATATCATCAATGATTATTTTGACCTTATCCCAGACAAAATTAACAAACCCCAAAAGCAAATTATAGGAAAAATCATCACTCCTAAAAAAGCTTTTACATTATATATTTTCATCAATATAATTGGGCTTATTATAGGAACACTAATTTGTTTTCTTTTACAAAGTATTACCTTGTATTTTTATGGAATTCCTGTAATCATCCTATTATATTTATACAGTAAAAAACTAAAAGGAACTCCTTTACTGGGCAATATCATCATTGCAAGTTTTACAGCATTTTCTATGTTATTTATTTTGATGATTATTCCTAGTTCACCTTACCAAAAAGGAATTATTTATCTATTATCTCTATTTGCTTTTTTGCTAAATTTTATCAGAGAAATTATTAAAGATATTGAAGATATTAAAGGAGATAAAAAAGCCTTATTAAAAACACTACCTATTTTAATAGGTACCAAAAGCACTATAAAATTTGTACGAATAATTATATTATTTACTTTAATGTGTTTTGTAATGTTGTTATATATAACGAACCAAATTCCACTTAAAATTTACATTTTCGTTACTTTAATACTTCCACTGTCTAATATTTTTATTAACTTAAAAAACAGTAAAAAAAAGCACGATTATTCAAGAATTAGTAAAAATCTTAAATTAATTATTGCATTTGGAATTTTTACTATACTTTTTACATAAACATAAACTACATACATGCTAAAAGATATTCTTAAAAACTACAAGGTGATTTTAGGTTCAAAATCACCGAGAAGAAAACAATTCTTAGAAGATTTAAATATAGTATTTGAAAGTCGAACAATAGATAGTCAAGAAATATACCCTCACCATTTTAAAGCTGAACAAATCACTGAATTTTTAGCGGAGTATAAATCAAATGCAATTCATTTAGAAGATAATGAGTTATTGATAACTGCTGATACTATTGTATGGTCTAATAACAAAGCACTTGAAAAACCAAAAAACAATCTTGATGCTTTTAAAATGTTAGAAGAATTATCAAATAACAGTCACGAAGTAATTACCTCTGTTTGTATTGCCACTACCAAAAAAACAAAGGTGTTTACAGACAAAACCAAAGTTTATTTTAAAGAACTAAGTTCTAAAGAAATTAACTACTATATAGAGAACTACAAACCTTTTGATAAAGCCGGAAGTTATGGAATTCAGGAATGGATTGGATTAATTGGAGTTACTAAAATTGAAGGTAGTTATGCAAACGTTGTAGGTCTTCCTGTACAAAAATTATATAAAGAACTTAAAAACTTTTAATATTATTCCTGTAACCATATAAAATTATTACTTTTGCCGACAATTAAATGTTAGAACTGTAAAATGAAAAAATACACTTACACAGAGAAAAAAGATACTCGTTCAGGTTTTGGTACTGGTTTAGCTCATTTAGGAAGAACAAACCCTAATGTTGTAGCATTATGTGCCGATTTAATTGGTTCATTAAAAATGGATGAATTTATTAAAGAAAATCCTGAAAGATTTTTCCAAATTGGTATTGCAGAAGCTAACATGATGGGAATTGCTGCTGGTTTAACTATAGGTGGAAAAATTCCATTTACAGGAACTTTTGCTGCTTTCTCTACAGGACGTGTTTATGATCAAATTAGACAATCTATTGCATATTCTGATAAAAACGTAAAAATTTGTGCTTCTCACGCGGGATTAACTTTAGGAGAAGATGGAGCAACTCACCAAATTCTAGAAGATATAGGATTGATGAAAATGTTACCAGGTATGACAGTAATTAATACTTGTGACTTTAATCAAACTGAAGCTGCTACAATTGCAATTGCTGAACATGAAGGACCTGTATATTTACGTTTTGGTAGACCTGTAGTGCCTATTTTTATGCCTAAATTTACTGATACTGAAAATGAAAATAAATTTGTAATTGGTAAAGGTATTCAAATGACAGAAGGTAACGATGTAACTATTGTTGCTACTGGTCACTTAGTTTGGGAAGCTTTACAAGCTGCAGAAGAATTAGAAAAAGAAGGAATTACTGCTGATGTAATTAACATACATACTATTAAACCTTTAGATGAAGAAATTATTTTAAAATCTATTGCTAAAACAGGATGTATTGTTACTGCTGAAGAACACAATATTATTGGTGGTTTAGGAGAAAGTGTTGCTAGAACTTTAGCTTTAAACACTCCTGTTCCTCAAGAATTTGTAGGTACTCAAGATACTTTTGGAGAATCTGGTACTCCTGCTCAGTTAATGGACAAATACAACTTAAATGCTGCTGCAATTGTTGCTGCATCTAAAAAAGTTATCAAAAGAACATAGTTCTTAAATAATACTAAATAAAAAAGGCATCCAAAATTGGATGCCTTTTTTATTTCTATTTTATTTCTGCTATTATCCTAACCAAGCATTTAACATCCACAATGTTTTTTCTTGCTCACTTACAAAATCACTAATCATAGAATTAGTTCCTTCATCATCTGCTTCGTCAGACACAACTAATAATTCTCTTTCAATTTCTAACAATTGCTTATACCCTGTTACCACTAAATTAACAGCCTCAACATCATTGGTAATATTTTTCCCTACAGCTATTTTAGAAGTTTCTAAATAATCTGTAAAAGTATGTAATGGAGTTCCTCCTAATGTTAAAATACGCTCAGCTATTTCATCGATTTTTATCTGAGAATCTGTATAATATTCTTCAAACTTTACGTGTAATTCAAAAAAGTTTTTCCCTTTAATATTCCAGTGTAATCCTCTTAAGTTTTGGTAATGAATTTGAAAATTAGCTAGTAAATCATTTAGGTTTTCAATAATTCTATTTGCGCTTTTTGTTTCAATTCCTACTAGTGTTTTCATTTTATATTTTTTTAATTATACCTCAAATTTAAAAGAAATTAAGAAGTCAAATCAATAACTATAATTGATAATTTTAATATCTTTATAAATAATATCGATATACATTCCATATTTATGACTATTACTCAATTAAAATATGTTTTAGCAGTAGCAAAATATCAAAACTTTACCACAGCTTCGGAACATTGTTTTGTTACCCAACCAACTTTAAGTATGCAAATACATAAACTAGAAGAAGCTTTGGATATTCAAATCTTCAATAGAAACAAAAAACCTATTGAGCTAACAGAAGTTGGTAAAAAAATAGTAGCGCAAGCTAAAATTATTGTAAATGAGAGTAACCGAATTACAGATATTGTAGATCAAGAAAAAGGATATATCGGTGGGGAATTTAAAATAGGAATCATCCCTACAATTATGCCTAGTCTACTACCTTTATTTCTTAAAAACTTTAATAAAAAATATCCAAAAGTAGCACTTGTTATAAACGAATTAACTACTGCAGAAATTGTACAAAAACTAAAGGATGGTTATTTAGATGCTGCCATTGCCGCAACTCCTTTAAATGATGAAAACATCATAGAATCTCCTATTTATTACGAACCATTTATTGGGCTAGTAAATAGCAACCACAGATTATATAACGAAAAATTCTTAAATCCTCAAGACCTTAGTTTAGATGATTTATTGTTATTAGAAGACGGACATTGTTTTAAAGAAAGCGTATTAAATATTTGTAGCTCTTTAAGTCCAAACAACAAAAAGCAATTTGCCCTACAAAGCGGTAGTTTTAACACTTTAATTAAATTAACCAAAGAAGGTATGGGAATGACTCTTTTGCCATATTTACATTCTTTAGATCTAAGTAAAGAAGATAAAAGTTTGATTCGCGAGTTTCAAAAACCATATCCAGCAAGAGAAGTAAGTATGATTTACCATAAATCAGAATTAAAACTACAACTTATTAATGCTTTAAAAGATGAAATTTCTGGGGTTATTAGAGGATTAATTGCTTTTACAGATGTTGATATCATCAGTCCTTTAAAAGCTGTCAATTAAATATTGACTTTAAAATTTAATTTTTATAACTTATTATTTCCTATTAAACTATAAACCATGCAATCTGTAACTAGGATTTTTGATTTTCCGATGTATCAATTAGAAAATCTTCCGCTTAAAAAAGCGTTCACCACTAAATACAATAATGAGTGGGTTTCTATTTCTACACAAGAATTTATTGAACAGTACAACTATGCCTCTAAAGGATTGTTAGAGTTAGGAATTAATAAGGATGATAAAATTGCTGTCATTTCATCTAACAATAGAACTGAATGGAACATTTTAGATATTGCTATATTGCAAACTGGAGCACAAAATGTACCCATTTACCCTACCATATCTGCCAATGATTATGAATATATCTTAAACCATTCTGAAGCTACTTATTGCTTTGTATCTGATGTAGAAATTTTAGAAAAAGTAAACCTAATCAAGAATAAAACTTCTATTAAAGAAGTGTATACTTTTGATGAAATTGATGGGGTAAAGAATTGGAAAGAAATTATTGAATCAGGAAAAAAATCTGATAAAGACCAATTATTAGAAGAACGAAAAAATAGTATTCTAACAACAGATTTAGCCACTATTATTTACACCTCTGGAACTACAGGAAAACCTAAAGGAGTAATGTTGAGCCATCAAAATATAGTTTCTAATACTATTGACAGCTCTCCTAGAGTTCCACTTGAAAAGGGAAAGTCTAAGGCTTTAAGTTTTTTACCTGTTTGTCATGTTTTTGAAAGAATGATTTTATACTTATATCAATACGAAAGCATTGAAATATATTTTGCAGAATCTATTGAAAAAGTTAGCGATAATCTAAAAGAAATTAAGCCTAACATTATGACGGGAGTTCCCCGATTATACGAAAAGGTTTATGATAAAATTTACGCCAAAGGACAGGAACTAAAAGGAATAAAAAAAGCTTTATTCTATTGGGCTGTTAATCTAGGATTAAGATATGAACCTTTTGGAGCTAATGGTTGGTGTTATGAATTTCAATTAAAAATTGCTAGAAAATTAATTTTTAGCAAATGGAAAGAAGCTTTAGGAGGAAACCTAAGTACTTTGGTTTCTGGTAGTGCTGCCTTACAACCTAGATTAGCTAGAGTATTTGCAGCAGCAGAAATGACCATTTTAGAAGGTTATGGTTTAACAGAAACTTCTCCTGTTATTGCTGTTAACGATATTAAAAACAAAGCATTTAAAATAGGAACTGTAGGTAAAACTATTGATAATATTGAAGTTAAAATTGCCGAAGATGGTGAGATTTTAGTAAAAGGTCCTAATATCATGCTTGGCTATTACAAAGATCCTGAAAAAACGGAAAGTGTAATGTCTGGCGAGTACTTTCATACTGGAGATATAGGTGAATTAGACAGTGAAGGTTTTTTAAAAATTACCGATCGTAAAAAGGAAATTTTTAAAACCTCTGGGGGAAAATATGTAGTACCTACTTTATTAGAAAACGATTTAAAACAATCTAGATTTATTGAGCAAATTATGGTCATTGGTGAGGGGGAAAAAATGCCAGCTGCTCTTATTCAAATCAACTTTAATTTTATGCGTGACTGGTGTAAAATTAAAAATATAATAGATGTTGACACCAATGAAAAACTAATTAAAAATCCATTAGTAATAGATCGTATTAATCAAGAAGTACAAAGTTGTAATAAAAATTTTGGTAATTGGGAACAAATTAAAAGGTTTGAATTAACCCCTGATGAATGGAGTATTGACGGAGGGCATTTAACTCCAACTATGAAAATAAAACGTAAAATTGTTTTAGAAATATATAAAGATTTATACCAAAAAATATATGGAGAAAATTAGGCTCTTTTTCCTAATTCAATCACCTCTAAATTGGTGATTTCTCCTTTTATAATTTCAAAACGCAACATTGTTCTTACTTGATGAAAACCATGTTTACCAGCTGCTCCCGGATTCATATGTAGCAACTGTAATTTTTGATCGTACTGAACTTTTAAAATATGCGAATGCCCACTAATAAATAATTTTGGTGGGTTTTCTTTTATCTTTTCTTTAATTCTTACATTATATCGGTTAGGATAGCCTCCAATATGCGTCATCCAAACTTCTAAACCATCAACAACAAAACGATTGTCTAAAGGGAATTCTGCCCTAGCTTCTGCTCCATCAATATTACCATAAACAGCTCTTAAAGGCTTTAACTTTTTAAGAGCATCGGTTACTGTTATTTCTCCAATATCCCCCACATGCCAAACCTCATCGGCTAATTTTACATATTTTAAAATGGCATCATCTAAATAGCTATGTGTGTCTGATAGTAATAGTATTTTCATAATCACAAAAATCGATATTTTTATTCAATTTCATCGGCTTTCTTACTTCATAGTTTGTGTTGATTGTAACCCTATAATTCAATACCTTTATACTCTAAAAAAACAAACTTTTGAGGTACTTTGCAGAACTCTCTTATTTAGGTAAAAATTATCACGGATGGCAAATACAACCAAATGCCATTAGTGTACAAGAAGTGGTACAAAAAAGCCTTTCTACAATTTTAAGAAACCCAATAGAAGTGGTTGCTGCAGGTAGAACAGATGCAGGAGTACACGCTTCTCAAATGTTTATTCATTTTGACACAGAACTCGATTTAGATTCCGATGTTTATTGTTATAAAATGAATGCATTATTGCCAGATGATATTGTTTTTCATCGCATCTTTAAAGTAAACAAAGATGCTCATACTCGTTTTGATGCTATCAAAAGAAGTTATGAATACAAAATATTATTAGGAAAAAGTCCTTTTACTACTGATACAGAATGGCAAATAAATCATCAATTAAATATTGATGCAATGAATCAAGCAGCTAAACATTTACTTGATTTTACTGATTTTAAATGCTTTTCTAGATCTAAAACAGATGTAAGAACTTATAATTGTGATATTAGTAGAGCTGAATTTATTTTAAACGGAAATCAATTGGTATTTCATATCTCTGCAGATCGTTTTTTAAGAAATATGGTTCGTGCAATTGTTGGTACATTATATGCAGTTGGACTTGGTAAAATGTCGCCAGAAAATATAAAGAACATCATCAACAGTAAAGAAAGATCAAATGCAGGAGCTTCTGCCCCAGCCCATGGACTTTTTTTAACTGAAATTTTATACCCAGAAAACATTAAAAATGTCATCAAATAAAAAAATAAAAGTACTCGACATAAATATATTCAGTCGAATTATGAGCTATGCAATGGCTTATAAAGCGTTATTTATTTTTACAGCTATATTTTCCGTTTGTTTAGCTGCGGTATCTGCTTACAGACCATATTTAATTATTAATGGAATTGACAGGTTTGTATACACCAAAACGGAAGAAGGTTTTTTAAACTTTGTAATGCTAATTTTAATAGCATTAATAGCCGAAGTTTTATTGCAATTATGCTTTATATACCTAGCCAACCTATTAGGACAAAGTGTAATTAAAGATATTAGAACCAAACTTTTTAAGCATATTTTAAAGTTTAACATGGCCTATTTTAACAACTCTTCTGTTGGTAGAATGGTTACTCGTGTGGTTTCTGATGTAGAAACGATTGCACAATTTTTTAGTCAAGGTTTATTTATGATTGTGAACGATATTCTTAAAATGTTTATCATCGCAGTAGTCATGCTTGTCATCAACTGGAAATTGGCTTTAATTGCTTTTGTGGTATTACCTGTTTTAATTTATGCAACCAAAGTTTTTCAAAAAGCCATCAAAACTGCTTTTCAAGAAGTACGTGTTCAAGTAGCCAACCTAAATGGTTTTGTGCAAGAGAGGGTTACAGGAATGAAAATTGTACAACTTTTTAATAGAGAAAATATTGAATATCAAAAGTTTCAAGACATCAATAAAAAACACAGAACAGCACACATTAAAACGGTTTGGTATTTTTCTATTTTCTATCCTATTGCCGAGGTTTTATCATCTATTGCCGTAGGATTAATAGTTTGGTTTGGAGGTAGAGAATTGGCAGAAAACAACAATGTTACTCCTGGTGAAATTATTGGATTTATTATGATGACAGAAATGTTATTTAGACCTTTAAGACAAATTGCCGATAAATTTACCACTTTACAAATGGGAATGGTTGCTGGTGATCGTGTGTTCGAAATTATGGATACCAAAAGCCATATTGATGCTCAAGGAACTTTTAAACCTAAAAACATCAAAGGGAATATTGATTTTAAAGATGTTGTTTTTAGTTATTTAAAAGATGAAAAAATTCTTAAAGGAATCTCTTTTAATGTTAAACAAGGAGAAACTATTGCTATTGTTGGTGCTACAGGTGCTGGTAAATCAACAATAATAAATCTTATCAATCGTTTTTACGACATAGATAGTGGAACTATTTTAGTTGATGGAACCCCTATAAAAGATTATGATTTAAACTTTTTAAGAAACGAAATTGCTATTGTTTTGCAAGATGTTTTCTTATTTTCTGATAGTATTAAAAACAATATTAGTTTACAAAAAGAAGACATTACTATAGAAGAAATTAAAAATGCAGCTCAACAAATTGGGATAGAAGAATTTGTAGAAAGTTTACCTGGAGGCTTTGAATATAATGTTAAAGAACGTGGAGTAATGCTATCTTCTGGACAAAGACAATTAATCGCTTTTTTAAGAGCTTATGTTTCTAACCCAAGTATTTTAATTTTAGATGAAGCGACTTCTTCTATTGACTCACACTCCGAACAAATGATTCAGTTTGCTATTGATAAAATAACAGAGGGAAGAACTAGTATTGTAATTGCACATCGTTTGGCAACTGTAAAAAATGCCGATAGAATTATTGTATTAGATCAAGGAAATATTGTTGAAGAAGGAACACATCAAGAACTATTAAATACCAATGATGGTTTTTATAAAAACTTATACGACAAACAATTCGCTAACCAACAAATTGCTTCATAAATGAAAAAAATATATCAAACAGTAAATGCTCCTGCACCAGTAGGACCTTATAATCAAGCGGTATCTGTTCATGGAATCTTATATGTTTCTGGACAAATTGCCATCGATCCTAAAACAGGAGAGTTTGTTACAGATAATATTCAGTCTGAAACAAATCAGGTAATGAAAAATATTCAAGCCATATTATTAGAAGCAGGTGCTACTTTTGAAAACGTAGTAAAAGCCTCTATATTTTTGGCTAATATGGATGATTTTGCAGATGTTAATAAAGTTTATGCTAGCTATTTTAATGAAATTACAGCACCAGCAAGAGAATGTGTAGAAGTTTCTAAATTGCCTAAAAATGTATCTGTAGAAATTTCTGTTATTGCACATCTATAAACCCCATATTTGATGCGTAAAATTATCCTCCTTATCCTTTCTTTATTTGTTTTAGGACTAACTTCCATTGCTGGATTTATCGGTTTGGTTTACATTGGTTCTTTTGGCCCTATTGCTAATAAAAAAGAATTGACAGAAATTAAACAAGCTCAAGCCAGTGTTGTTTATAGTGCTGATGGTAAAATCATTGGTAAATATTTTCACACCAACAGAACCAATGTAGCTTATGAAAAATTACCCAAACATTTAATCAATGCTTTGGTAGCTACTGAAGATGCTCGTTTTTACGAACACAATGGTATTGATAAAATTGCCATGCTTAGGGTTTTGTTTAAAACCATTTTATTAGGAAATTCTTCGTCTGGAGGTGGGAGTACTATTTCACAGCAATTGGCAAAAAATTTATTTACTAGAAAAGATTTTGGTGTTTTTTCTATGCCTGTAAATAAGACCAAAGAAGCTATTTTAGCCAATAGATTAGAATCCATATACACCAAATCAGAAATTCTTTCATTATACTTTAATACTGTACCTTTTGGTGAAGGAGTTTATGGAATTGAATCTGCTGCACAACGTTATTTTTCAGTTCCAGTAAACAAATTAACTTTAGAGCAGTCGGCTATATTGGTTGGAATGTTAAAAGCCAATACTTATTACAACCCTAGACAACATCCAGATCATGCTTTTACAAGAAGAAACACAGTGTTGTTCCAAATGAAAAAAGCTGGATTTTTAAATGATGATGAATACCTACAACACAGTAAAGATTCTGTAAATATTCAATATAAAAACCTGGTTATAGAAAACCCTAATGGTTACTTTTTAAAACAAGTAAAAAACAAAGCCGAAGAAATTTTAGAAGATTTTGAAAAGAAAGATGGTAGTTCTTGGGAAATTATAAATGATGGATTAATTATAGAAACTACTTTGGTTTCTGCTCTACAAGAAACGGCTTTAGAAACCAGAAAATCTCATTTATTAAAGTTGCAAAAATCAATGGATGTTTATTGGAACAATCTTAAACATCAAAAAAACATTCAAAACACCATTAACAACGAATGGCAACAAACAAAAACATATAAGCGTTATAAAAACGCTGGACTAAGTGATCAAGCGATTAAAGATAGTGCCAACACAAAGAAAAAAAGATTATTGTTTAACTGGGAAAAGAATGATAACAACTATTCTATTAAAGATTCCATTAGCCATTATTTAAAAATGATTAATGCAGCAGTTTATGGAGTAAACACTCATGATGGTGCTGTAGAAATTTATGTAGGAGGAAATAGTTTTGAATATCTGCCTTACAACTTAATTACAAGTGAAAGACAAGTCGCTTCTACCTTTAAACCCATTGTATATACAGCAGCCTTAGAAAACGGACAAAAACCTTGCGATTGGATTAATAATGAAGTTAAAACCTATAGTGATTATGATGACTGGAAACCAGAAAACTACGATCATTCAGACGGAGGGTATTACAGCATGGTTGGTGCTTTAGCCAAAAGTGTAAATGTACCTACTGTTGCAACGTATTTTGATGTTGGTGCTGATAAATTACAAGAAACAGCCAATGCCTTAGGTTTAGAAAAAGAGTTGAAAAGAGTCCCTTCTACAGCTTTAGGAACAACAAATTATTCTTTACAAAACATTGTTCATGCTTATATTCCTTTTGCTACTAGAGGTAACAAAATAGAACCTTATTATATTACTGCAATTAAAGATGCCAAAGGAAATATTATCTACAAACACAAAGCAAACAAAGAAAAGAAAGAGCCTGTTTTAGATGTAAAAACAATGGAAACCATGCAACTTTTGTTAAAAGGCGTTGTTGATAAAGGTACCGCCGTGAGATTAAAATCTCAATATGGAGCAAAAGGAGATTGGGCAGGAAAAACAGGAACATCACAAGATTATAGTGACTCTTGGTTTATTGGCTTTAATTCTGATATTATTATTGGTTCGTGGGTAGGATGCAAATATCCTAGCATACATTTACCTTCTAAAATTGGTGGAGGTTCCGTAGCAGCATTGCCAATTGTTGGTGGTATTATTTCTAAAAAATATGATGATAACAAAATCAACCAACAGTTATCATCAGGTTTTCCTGAATTTGATGAAGATGTTTTAAGTAGTTGTGATTGTGAATTTTTTAGAGAAGAAAATACTCTTGAAAAAATATTTGACATCTTTGATAAAAAGAAAAAAAGAAAAGGTAGCTTCTTTAGCAGACTCTTTGGAATTGGAAAAAAAGAAGATAAAGATAGCATTGAATAATAAAAAAGCTCAGTTTAAAAACTGAGCTTTTTTATTATACTGACTTTATCAGTAAACCAGCTGTAGCAGGGTTGGTTGCTAGTGGTACGTTGTACACATCACACAAACGCATTAACATAAAAATATCTGGTTCATGTGGATGCTTTTCTAAAGGATCTCTAAAGAAAATCACCATTCCTGTTTTTCCTTCAGCAACTCTTGCTGCAATTTGAGCATCCCCTCCTAAAGGACCAGACAAATATCTATGTACTGTTAAACCTGCAGCTTCTACTTTAGATCCTGTAGTCCCTGTTGAAATCAAGCTAATTCCTTTTGCTTTTAACAATTCTTTATGTTCCATTAAAAACTGAACCATATCAGCTTTTTTACCATCGTGAGCTATAATTGCTATTTCCATAATTCTATTTTTATTAGCTGCAAGATATTAATTTCTATAAAATAAACGGCTACTAAATTTCAGTGATAAAACTGTAAAAAATCAAGTCATAAAAAAACCTCGATTCTTAACAGAATCGAGGTTTAAATACTATATATCTAATCTTCTTATAAAGAAGCAGAGTATTCAATTAAGTCAACAATCTTAGTAGAGTAACCAATTTCGTTATCGTACCAAGAAACAACTTTTACGAAGTTATCGTTTAAAGCGATACCAGCAGATGCATCAAATACAGAAGTACGAGTATCTCCGATGAAATCTTGAGAAACTACAGCGTCTTCAGTATATCCTAAAACTCCAGCCATATTTCCTTCAGAAGCAGCTTTCATTGCAGCACAAATTTCAGCATAAGTTGCAGGCTTTTCTAACTTTACAGTTAAGTCAACAACAGAAACATCCATAGTAGGAACACGGAATGCCATACCAGTTAATTTTCCGTTTAATGCAGGAATTACTTTTCCTACTGCTTTAGCAGCACCTGTAGAAGAAGGAATGATGTTGTGAATTGCAGAACGTCCACCTCTCCAGTCTTTCATAGAAGGACCATCAACAGTTTTTTGAGTTGCAGTTGCAGCGTGTACAGTTGTCATTAACCCTTCAGCAATTCCCCAGTTATCGTTTAATACCTTAGCGATAGGAGATAAACAGTTAGTAGTACAAGAAGCGTTAGAGAAAATAGTTTCATCAGCTTTTAACTCAGTATTGTTAACACCCATTACAAACATTGGTGCATCTGGAGATGGTGCAGATAAAACAACTTTTTTAGCTCCTGCTTCTAAGTGTCCTTGTGCTTTTTCTTTAGTTAAAAAGAATCCTGTAGATTCGATTACATAATCAGCTCCAATTTCATCCCACTTTAAGTCAGCTGGGTTACGCTCAGCAGTAATTCTGATTGTGTTTCCGTTCACCACTAAAGCTCCATCAACAACCTCAACAGTTCCTTTGAATTCTCCGTGAACTGAATCGTACTTTAACATGTAAGCTAAATATTCAACATCTAATAAGTCGTTAATACCAACAACTTGTACGTTTTCTCTTGCTACTGCAGATCTGAATGCAAATCTACCAATTCTACCAAATCCGTTAATTCCGATTTTTACCATGATAATTTAATTATATATTTAATTAATTTGTTTACTTATTTATTTTGTTAGTATTAGATACTTAAAATATCTGCTACTTTTAACAATTCTTTATCGATATCGTGATGTAATTTCACCGCCTTTTCTAAATTAGTCGATGTAATTTTATTATTGTTAATTCCAACCATAAGATTAGATTTTCCTTCTAACAATAATTCAACAGCTCTAACTCCCAAACGACCAGCCAATACTCTATCAAAACAAGAAGGAGAACCTCCTCTTTGCATATGACCTAATACAGATACACGAACATCGTATTCTGGCATGTTTTTCTCTACATAGTCTGCCAATTCAAAAACGCTCTTACCTGTTTTATCACCTTCGGCAACCACAACAATACTAGATGTTTTTCCTGATTTTTTAGAAACATTTAAAGAATCAATTAATCTTTCAATCCCTAAATTTTCTTCTGGAATTAAAATTTCTTCTGCTCCTGCTCCAATTCCTGCATTTAATGCAATAAATCCAGCATCACGTCCCATAACTTCAACAAAGAACAATCTGTTGTGAGATGAAGCTGTATCTCTAATCTTATCAATTACCTCAACAACTGTATTTAAAGCTGTATCATATCCTAAGGTAAATTGAGTTCCATAGATATCGTTATCAATAGTTCCAGGAATTCCAATAACAGGAACTTTATGTTCTTTATTAAAGATCATTCCTCCTGTAAAAGAACCATCACCACCAATAACAACTAAGGCATCTAAATTATTTTCCTTAAAATTCTTATAAGCTTTAGCTCTACCCTCAACAGTTCTAAACTCTTTAGAACGTGCTGATTGTAAAAATGTTCCTCCTCTACTTATTGTATTGCGTACGCTTCTAGAATCTAATGGAATTAAGTCATTATCAATCAAACCTTGATAACCTCTTAATATCCCCATGCATTCAATATTATTGTATATACAAGCTCTTACAACAGCTCTTACCGCAGCATTCATACCAGGTGAATCACCACCAGAAGTCATTACGGCTATTTTAGTTACTTTAGTACTCATATTATTATTTTATAATGCATAAAAGTAGTAATTATTTAGGCTTGATTAATTTTGCCGAGATTTAAATACGAAAACGATATAGACCATTTTAGTATCAAAACATCTTTTTAACAACTACTTATTTTAGATTAAATAACTATTAAATCCTAAGACCAAAGGCTTTTAGGATAAACTCCATCCTCCTTTAACTTTGCTATAGCATTTGTTACCACTGGCTTATCCTCTGCATAAGTAACTCCATACCATTTGGCATCTGATGTTAATACTTTTACCACACCTTTATTAGCATGAATTACATTACTAACTACGGTAGGAATAAAGAATTCACTTTTTAATTCTGCAGATCTTTCTTTCATGAAATCCTCAAAATCATGCTCTAAGGCCTCTAAAAACTTTGGTGTAAACCCCCAAAAATTCATAGAAACTATAGTATCCTTTTTCATGGTTACTAAATTCCCTTCGCTATCCTTTCTTAAGATTTCATCTCCAACTTTTTCAATATGTGTTCTTTCAACTACATCAGTTAACTCATGCTTTTCATTAACATAACACTGTCCTCTAGAAACATATCCATTTTCTGATATTGTTTTATCTAAACTATACCCAACCATACACATATTATGAGAGTCTTTATCTAGTTTTGACAACTCATCAATAATACTTTTAAAAGCTTCTTTGCTATAAAAGTCATCACCATTAATTACAATAAAGTTATCTTTAACAACACCTTTAGTCATTAACAAAGCATGCCCTGTTCCCCATGGTTTTACTCTTTCTGGGTGGATTGGATATCCAGCAGGAACTTTATCAATTTCTTGACACACGTATTCTACTTCTATTTTACCAGCTAATTTTTTATCAAAGATTTCTTTAAATTGATCAATAAAATCTTTTCTAACAATAAACACTACTTTGGTAAAACCTGCTTGTATAGCATCATAGATAGAAAAATCTATAATTGTGTCACCATCTTCAGACATAGTATCCATTTGTTTTAATCCACCGTAACGGCTCCCCATTCCGGCTGCTAATATTACTAAAGTATACGTATTCATTAATTTAATATGTTTTATTAAGGTCGGTAAAAATATGGTTTTTATAGTAAATCTGGTAAGATATAAAACATTTTATCATCTGTTATTTCAAAATCTTCTTCTTCTTTTGGCTTCTCTTTCTTCTTTTCTTTGAGTCCAATTTTCTGAAGCATTTCAGTTAAATTATTAAAATCTATCTGATAACTCAACCCTATTCCCTGTGTGTAACCTTGTTCTTCTTCGGAGTATTGAATTTCATTTTGTCTATTAAAAACCGATGAACGTAAGGACCCATCTTTATTTATTAGAAACTCAACTTTTACCTCTCCAACAACTGCTGTTTGTGTTTTTGTTCCTACAGGAACTCCTAACTTTCCGTTAATTAAAACTCTATCGTTAATCTCTGTTGCAACCCCAATATCTATTTGATCATCGATGGCTAAATCTTCTACACTTGAAGTTTCTCCTGATGTATATCCAAAATTGATATGAAACTTATCTTCATCCTTATTAAAAATTTCAGTTACCGCATTTGATATGATATCTGATGTAGTATTTGTAATTACAGAACTTGTATTGTTGATATTATTTTCATCATAAAAATTCTTTGTAACCAACAAGGAGAAGAATTGTCGCATTTTAGAATTTTCATCAATATTTAACTTAAAATCTAACTCCGAAGAAACTGTAGAACTTGCGTTTGGAATACTAATCATGAATTCTTGCCTAGAGTTAAATAACTCTCCAGTAACTTTAGTAGTTAAATCGACATCTATTTTACGGTTTACGGTTAAGCTTTCTAACAATACTTTAGGATTTGCTTTTACATGATGAATGGCTTCTATATTTAATTCTGCCTTATATGGATCACCATTCCAAGAAACCGTTCCTCCTTTTTTTACTGTAAAAGGTTTGTTTACAAAACCACCATATCTAAAGTTATAAAGTCCTTCATCAACAACTAAATCACCATACATTCTAATATTAAAAAGTTTATCAATATCAATTAACAATCTTCCATCTGTTCTACCTTGTAAAGAGCTACCCGAAACTTGATCTATTACCACCTCACCAAGAGCATCTTTAGTAATATCTAAATTTAAAGTAACGGTAATACCTCCAATTGTACCTGTATTGACAACTTCTGTATCATCACCTGTTTGTGATTCTTTATAATAAATAAACCTATTGTTTTCAACTTGTTTGATATCACTAATAGGAAGTACAAACTTTGTGTTAGGCAAAGTGGTTCCTGTAACATTTATAGCCAAATCTGTTGTAGGCCCAACAATAGTAGCAAAACCACGCATAAAGGCTGTTCCGTAATATTTAGAATCTTCTGCTTGGGCTGTATTTAACACTAATAAGTTACTAGTATCTATTTTTAGATCTAAATTCCAATTATTGTATTTATCATAATTAATTTCACCTTGCAAACTTCCATCTGTATTATACAAAGCATCTTTTAGGGCAATTTTATTAAATATAAACTTCTTTCCTTGAAGATCTATTTTAGTATCTCCCACAAAATTGTAATCAACATTTAAATATGGAAATTTTAATCCTGCATCTTTTAACTCAATTGAACCAAAACTATTAAAATCATTTAAACTTCCGGAAACTGTAAATTCTCCCTTGGCTTTTCCTCTAATTGTAGAAAGTACGTTTCTACCTAATGGACTTAATGATGCTAGTCTAAGATTGTTTAATGATACTTTTAAATCTATTTTTGAGTCTGAAAAATTATTTTCATCAACTAATATCTCTCCGTGAGCATCAATATTTTGAGTGGCTTTGTTACTTATATTAAAGTTTAAGTTATAGCCCAACTCCTTATCATTAGGTTCAATACTAGTGACCATGTTTCCGTAGTCTACTCCATTGATTTTTAATTTTTCTACTTTAAGAGATCCATTGGGTTTTAGCAATGTATTTTTTTCTTTAAAAAACACCTCTCCACTGGCTATTCCTCCAACGTTTAAACTATCAATACTAGGAAGTATTTCTTCTAAATTTATTTTTGTTAGTGATAGTTTTAAATTTTTAGAATGATCTTTTTTTACAGCTCCATCAAATTCAAATTCTTGTTCTCCATTAGCAAAAGAAATTTCGTAAAAATCCCAATCTCCAGTTTCGTAGTTATAATGAATTTTATTTCGCTTTTTTTCTAAGTTTACCCATAAAGAATTTAGATATTTAAAGTAAACACTTTCAATTCCTAAAGAAACAGCTTTATCTTCTGTGGTTAAATAAAAAACCGCTCGGTTGTTAATTTTATCACTTTGAAAATTAGATCTTACAAACAAAGTATCATTTACTTTTTTTCCTAAAAGTGATAAATCTTCGTAAACCTGCTTTTTAAATTTAAATTTTTGAATAGAAATATTAGAGTTAATCCATTGGTTAGAATTGTCTAAAGTTATCTCTAGGCTGTCGACTTTTAAGTCTTCTGAACTGATACTTGGAATTTTAGCAAAAATGGCCCCTTTATCTCCTTTAGCATCTAAAACACCAGACATGGTTAAATTATTATCTAACCAAAATTGATCTGTAAACACTTTTACAATGGTTGGATAAACTTGCATTTTAAACACTAGTGTTTGATTGGCAATTTCTGATCTTATTTGTGTTCCTGGTATAAACTTATACAAAGCATTTTCTGCCAAAACTTTTAAATCTTCAAAATTAAAAGCACCTTCTCCTTCAAGACTTAAAATATCTTTTGACTCTATAAAAATGTTTTTATCTTTTCCTTTAGATTGTAGCGATACTTTCATATCACTTAAGTTTAAAGAATCTTTTGGGGTTTCTACATATATATCTGAAATCAATCCGTCTAAAGTAAATTCATTGGGTTTATTAATTAATTTTAACTTTCCAACTCCTGTTACGTTATTTTGAAAATGATTCCCTTCAGGAAAAAGACTTGCTATTTTAGCTTTTGTTACTTCTAAGTCAAGATTGTATTCTTCCCTTTTATTTGTTTTGTTTTGATTGATTTTAATAGTGAACGTTAAGAGCGTATCTTTAGATTCAAAATCTGCAGTAAAAGAATTTTTATCAATATGAAAATCTATACTTGATTTTGATAATTTTATTTTTTTGTATTGAAGGTTTTTAAAGTTTAAACTTGCATTTACATCAAGATTTTTTTGACCAATATTTCCTTTAACCTCTCCTGTAAAATTAATATTTCTAAATCCTTCTAATTGTTTTACCTCTTGAGCAAATCCCTCAGAAATTAAAACTTTTAATTGTTTGTCTGGAGTATTTAATTGATTAATAAAACCATCTAACTTAACATTACCTATATTGGTTTTGGCTTCTCCTTTAACAATTAATTTTTCTAGACTTACTTCTAAATCTCCATTAAAATTTACATTTTTAATTCCTACATAATCTTCTGGTAAACTTTTGCTATATGGACTTGGTACAATTTTTTTTAAGACCTGAGTTTTTATATCAACATTTCCTTTTGCAATTCTAAATCTTAAATCATCTCTATCTTCAATACTGTTTGTTAAAAACAAATCTCCTTCTAAAATTAAAGACTCATCGTTAGAAACCATTTTGGTGTTGGTTAACCTAAGATTATTTAACGTTCCTTCTACCTTTGAACTAATATCTAGTTTTTCGTAACTATTAAAATGAGGATAAATTTTATCTATATCTTCTAAAGAAACCTCCCCGTGATGAACCTCTCCATTTAATTTCACTTTTTTAACAAAATCAGAAAAATCTGATGGTCCATAACTAAAAACTACATCTAAATTTAAATCGGAATGATTGGTGAGAATATGAGTATTATCAAAACGCATTTCAGACAAAGAATACTTAAAGTCTGTCGCTAATTTTTGATATTTAATTTTATATACATCTTCAAAACTTAAAGAATCTGTTAAAACCTCTACATTAGGTCCTTCTATTTTTAATGTTTTTATATGTCCTGATACTTGATTAAAATTTACAACATAATCATTATTCTTAGTTAAAGCATATCCTAAATTACTTGTTAAAACTTCGTTAAAATTTAACACCAAAGGCTTTGTACCTTTTTTACTTTTACCAAATTTAGATGAGAAAATAGTTAAACTACCTGAATCTTCTCCAGGATAAATAATATCGTTTACCCCTCCATTACTAACTTCTACATCAGCAAATGATAGAATTTTATTTTTTAAATTATGTAAATCAACCAACCTCCCTTTGGTATCTTCTGCATAAATAAGGGTGTCTTGATGGTGATCTCTAATTAAAAAGTTATGGATTTCAAATTCACCAAAAGGATTAACCTGAATTGCTTCTACATGAAAAGAAACATCAAAATCATCTTCTAAGTACTTGAAAATGCGCTCGGTTATTAAAAGTTGAGTTTTACCAAATTGCAAACAAATAACTAGCAAAAGTAGTAGTGTAACTACTGCTAGTAAAAATCGACCGAGTATTTTTATTATTGTTTTTATAAACCTAAATTTGTGGCACTAAATTAGTTAATTTAACTTTAATTATGCTTGATAAAACCTACATCTTAGCAATAGAATCTTCTTGCGATGACACCAGTGCTTCTGTAATATGTAACGAACAGATTCTTTCTAATATTGTAGCCAATCAAGAGGTACATGCAAAATATGGTGGTGTGGTTCCAGAACTAGCTTCTAGAGCGCATCAACAAAATATTTTACCTGTGGTAGAAATGGCCTTAAAACAAGCCAATATTACTAAAGAACAATTAAATGCTATTGCGTTTACACAGGGACCTGGCTTAATGGGATCTTTATTAGTGGGAACATCTTTTGCAAAATCTATGGCTTTGGCTTTAGAAATTCCATTGATTGCCATTAACCACATGCAAGCTCATATTCTTGCTCATTTTATTGATGATGCCAACGAACAAAAACCTACTTTTCCGTTTTTATGTTTAACCATTAGTGGTGGACATACTCAGATTGTAAAAATCAATGATTATTTTAACATGGAAATTTTAGGAGAAACCATTGATGATGCTGTAGGAGAAGCTTATGATAAAACTGCTAAAATTTTAGGACTACCTTACCCTGGTGGACCTTTAATTGATAAATACGCTCAAACAGGAGAAGCTGTTTATACATTTTCTAAACCAAAAGTAAAAGAACATCACTTTAGTTTTAGTGGATTAAAAACTGGGATTCTATATTTTATTCAAAAACAAGTAAAAGAGAATCCTAATTTTATTGAGGAAAATCTTGAAAACATCTGTGCTAGTGTTCAAAACACAATTGCAGAAATTTTGATGGATAAAATTAAAAAGGCTGTAAAAGAAACTGGTATCAAACAAATTGCTATTGCTGGTGGAGTTTCTGCTAATTCTGAAATTAGAAAACGACTTACCAACGCCCAAAAACATTTTGGATGGACTAGTTACATTCCTAAATTTGAATACACTACAGACAATGCTGCCATGATTGCTGTAACTGCCTATCAAAAATATAGATTAGGATTGTTTGATGACCAAAGTATTACTGCAAACCCAAGACTTAAAGTAACTTCTTAAAAGTTTATACTTTATAAGTAATTGCATTGATATTCATTCCAGCTCCAACTGATGCAAAAATAACTATATCGTCTTTGGCTATTGAATGATTTTCTAACTCATTATTTAACACCATATCATACAAAATAGGCACTGTAGCTACTGAATTATTCCCAAGTTTTTGAATAGACATTGGCATTACATGCTTTTTAACTGGCTTTCTATAAAGTCTATATAACCTTTTTACTATAGCCTCGTCCATTTTTTCGTTTGCTTGATGTAAAAAGATTTGATTGATATCATCAATATCTAAACCTCTTTTGTCCATCGCAGCTTTTATGGCTGCTGGAACATTTACCAAAGCAAACTCATATATTTTACGCCCTAACATTTTAATATAATTAATGTCTTGATCTTGGTCTTTATTAAAAGTAGCGCCAGAATATAAGTATCCTGCTTCCTCAATAGCATAAGTTTGAGCAGCACTACTTAAAATTCCTCTTTCTTTATCTTCTAATTTTAACTCTATAATTGTAGCTCCCGCACCATCAGCAAAAATCATACTGTCTCTATCACTGTTATCAACTACTCTTGATAAAGTTTCAGCACCAATAACTAATGCTTTTTTTGCCTCACCAGCTTTTATAGCTTGATTAGCTTGAATCATAGCTTGTACCCAACCTGGACACCCAAATAATATATCGTAGGCAACACAATTTGGATTTTGAATTCCTAACTTCTTTTTAACTCTTGTAGCAAGACTTGGTAACATATCTCCTTGAATACTTCCCTTTTTAACGTCTCCAAAATTATGAGCCACAATAATTAAATCTAATTCTTCTTGATTGATATTGGCATTTTGAATTGCTTTTAAAGAAGCTTCATAGGCTAAATCAGAAGTATTTACTTTGTCTTCTGCATACCTTCTCTCTTCAATTCCTGTTATAGCTTGGAATTTTTCGATAATTTCTTCATTTTCTTTTTCAAATAAAGTTCCGTCTTCATTTAAAAAAACATGGTTACTAAAATCGTTATTCTTTACTACTTTATTTGGAATTGCACTACCTGTACCAGTAATGATTACATTTTTATACATACGCTATAAATATCAAAAACCAGCGTTACTTCGTAACGCTGGCTCAAATGTAAATATATTTTTAGGATTAGTACTCGTAAATATCTCCTAAATCAAAAGAGATAGAGAATCTAAGGGTGTTTTCAAGCGGATTGTTAACTACAGCGTTACTTGCCAAATACGAAAGATCAACATTAAAAGAACTTGCTTTAAAACCAGCTCCTAGGGTAAAAAAGTTTCTATTCCCTTTATTTTCATTTTCTTTAAAATAACCTGCTCTAAACGCAAAAGCATTGTTATATAAATATTCTGCTCCAATTCCAATGGTAACCTCTTGTAATTCTTCTTTAAAACCTCCTGGTGCATCAGAAAAAGAAGCAAACATTCCTTGTAAAAAGTTTTTATCATCTCCTCCAACAGCTGGAACTAAAAGTTTTGTGAATTCTAAGGTTACCCCTAATTGATTAAAATCATCAACAATAAAGTCAAAACCACCTCCTAATTTTAAGTTTGTTGGTAGAAAACCTTCTCCTGATAAAACAGTTACTTTTGGACCAACATTACTAATATTAAAACCTGCTCTAGCAACTCCATTAAATCCGTTAAATGCCATTTCATTAGACATATAATATCCTGAGATATCAACAGCAAATGCATTTGTAGGTTCATTATCATTAAGATTTGTTCCCGAAATAGTTAAATCAGAACGGACATATCTTAAGGCAACAGCCATAGAATAATTATTACTTAACTTTAAAGAATAAGCTCCATCAATCGCCAACTCGTAAGGTGATGCAGTTGTAGATGCAGAATTACCATCTTGTGTTATTTGTACTTCTCCGTAATTAAAATATTTAATTCCACCTCCAAAAGCACTTCTTTCATCTATTCTTTGTTGGTAACTTATATTTCCAACATAAATATCGTCGGTTAAGTTTCTTAACCAAGGGGTATAGTTTACAGAGGCAGTTACTTCTTTTTTGTGAAATACCATTTTTGCTGCGTTATGGTATATTGCATTTCCATCAGCCGTAGATGCAACTCCTACATCTCCCATACCTGCTGCTCTTGCATCTGTAACAATATTTAAAAATGGTGCTACAGTTGTAATGGTGTTATTTTGAGCATAAGCTTGAAGCCCTAAAACGGCTAACAGCAAGGTAAAGTGATTCTTTAACTTCATAAAATTCATATAGTTTGTCTAGTTTTTTACAATATTACTAATTTTTCAATCTTTTCATCTGATTGACCTGTGATTATTTCTTTTACCGTTAATTTATAAACATATACTCCCTTTCCTAATTTGTTTCCAAAATCATCCTTTCCATCCCAAGTAACCACTCTTGAAATCTCATCAAGATTAGGGTCAGAAGCATAAATTGTTTTTATTAATTTTCCTGATAAGGTATATATCTGAACCGTAATTTCTACAGGATCTCCTTGTCTATTATTTTTAAACCAAAATTCGGTATGATTGATAAATGGGTTAGGATAATTTAACACTCTACTTAACTTAAACCCCTTATCTTCTTGAGCATAGAAGCTTAACGTTTGAGTTGATGAATTATTGTATGTATCCCAAGCTTTAAATGTTATTGTATGATTTCCTGGGGTTAATTCTGGTAATTTATAAGTAACAATCCCTTTGGTAAAATCGTCTTTTTCTGTGGTATAAAACTCATTTAAAGAAATAGGATTTGCCAAATCACCATCAATTACAACAGTAATATTATGACCTATTGAGTTTAAAGAAGTATTTACTCCACTATCATCCTGAATTTTAGCAATTAACTTTGGTGATGTACTGGTATTTCCTCCATCTGTAAACGTTTCATCATCCATAAATAACTGAATCACAGGAGGAGTATCATCATCTGGAGCATCAACATCAATTCCTCCAACCTTAAAATCAAAATCACTCCCTATTCTTTCTGTTGATTCCGATTCAGCATAAAAACTAAACTTTGCATTTTCGGGTGACACACTAACATCTTTTGATAAAATAAAATCAAAAGAAAAATTTCCGTTGTTTACAGAAGCTTCTCCAACAAAAACTTTACTTTCTAACGATTTAAAGTTTACCACTGTTCCAGAACCTTCATTTAACAATGTTTTTCTATCAATTTCTTTATCAAATAAGGTTACAGACAATGTTCCGTTAAAATTTGACAACACACTTCCATTTTCCTTAATAGATCCCGTAACTTTTACTTTAGACAAAGCATTTAATTCTGTTATTTCTTGTAACGAAACATTTCCTGAAACTGGGTCTGTGGTATATTTTTCAATTTTACTAATTTCAACACCTTCTTTAGGTAAAGAAAGTTTCATAGCTGGATCACCAAAAAAGTAAACAAAAAACTCATTGCTTAATCCAACGTTATTTTTAACATCTTTAAGAGCCTCTGCTGCAGTTCTTGTTTGACCATCAAAAGCATATAAATAATCTGCCAAATATCTATTAATTGTATTTCCTGCAAAAATTGAGATTTCTCTAGTTGTAGTAATCATTGCTACAGCTCCTCCATAAGCCCCTTCTATTAATTCCTCTCCTCCTGATAAAATTATAGGATCATCAAACCTAGAAAAATCACAAGTTACTGTAATAAATAAAGGTTGATTATTTAGGTTTCTAAAACTTCTAATAGCTGGAATATCTAAATAAGTTTCTTGTCCTAATGCAAAATTATTTCCATGTCCAAAATAATTGATTACCAACGAACCAGTATTAAATGCTTCGTGAAATCTTTTTGTTACTTCTGGATATCTTCCACCTCCTGAAGTAATTTCTTCTTTAAAAGCATCAGTATAAAGTTTTGCTAAATTTAAATTTGGATTGTTAACCTCAATTTTTAATGCCGAATCTTCTAAATATCTAATCAAAGATTGATCTGATCCTTCTTGACCATCATCTCCTAAAAGGGTTATTTTATTTTTCCAACTTCCATTTGATTTAGATGAATAATAGTTTAATAATTTTGTAACATATTGATTTGCTTTTGTAATTGTTCCTACAGGAATTCTTCCTGTAACTATATCTAATTTACCTGTTACCTGTAATTCTCCATTATCTTGAGTATCATCTAATTCATCTAAATAACCATAATAATCATCAGAATTATAAGAACTTGTTAAACTATTACTAACTGTAGATAAATAAGCAGGTACAATTTGTGTGTCTTTATATATAATACCTTTATAATCAAAAGAAGCATCACCAAACAAACATAAATATTTTAATCTGGTATCTTCGGAACTACTATTGTCATATAAAAATTTGGCAAAATCTCTAATAGCTGTAATATCTGGAGCACCAGATCCAAACTCATTATAAATCTTTTCAATATCAATCACTTCTACCTTTATCTTTTCTGAATTTGTTTCAGAAATTGAGGTATTATTTCTATGGTAATCTCTTATTCTATTAGCCTCGTTAATAAATTCTTTTTTAGTAATAATGATGTATTGAATATCTTTTAAATCATGTAAATTTTGATTTGCCACATTAGCACCATTACTTAATTTTATAGGGGCATATGCATCAGAAATTTTTACTACTTGATACTTTTCTAACTCTCCATTTGTTAGTTCTTTAAACTTAAAACTACTAGTATTTATATCAGTATCAATTACTCTTTTAGGATTTGTATGATCTGTTACATTCCAAATAAAATCAATATCATTGTCATTACTTATTTGATATTCTAATACTTCTCCAGTTGTTTTAGAATTAAAATTTAAGAAACCAAATTGCTTACCTGTAGCTGTTAAATTTCTATCTGCTATTACTTCTAAGTAATCTAAATATGCTAATGCAGAAAGATCCCCGTTATTATTCCATTGAACATTTAGTACTATATTATCATTTACAGGGGTGAAACTACCTGTTCCTTTAACATCTCTAAATGCTAACTTACCTGATGAAGTAATACTAGAATTAAAAACATTAATATTATTATAGTTTACCGAATAAAAAGATGATGTACTTACTGACTTTGCACTAAAATTTCCTTTAACCAACACAGGTGTTGTATTAACTATATTTGGAAAATTAAATGTAAAACCTTGTTCATTATTAACTGTAAAATTTTCACCAAACCACTTTCTACCTACACGGATATAATTAAAAAGTTCTTTTTCATGTAATAAGTAATCTGTAAAAGTAGTTACATCAATGGTTTTAGAGTTATTAATAACCGCTTGATTTGATATTCTCTTTCCGTCTGTACCCGAATCTACATTGATAAAATAATATCCGTAATTAGAATAAATATTTTGTTTGTGACTAATTGAATTTCTATCACTTAGACTCCATGAAATAGGTCCTTGAGCATAAAACAAAACATAATCGTTTTCGTTAAAAACACCATCATTCTCACCAGCTACATAAATAGCATTTTCTGTTAAATCCTCTTTTCTTGGTTGACTAAGTAACTCTGGTAACATGGCTCCTCCATTACCAAAAACTCTAATTTTTCTAGGGTTTAATGATGATGTTTGAATACCAATGGAATTTAAAAAGTCTGCATCTATTTTAAACACCCCAGTTTTATCAATAGCAATTTTATACCAAGTACCTGTGTTTAATACAGAGCTTGTTACAACACTTGTTTGCCCTGTTTTAAAACTTTTTAAAGCTGTAGTACTTCTCTCTGCTATACCTAATCCATATGAAACGTTAAATGATTGAACTTGAAAAACCTCTCCATTAGAGTTTTTATACATTCCGTTGGCTTGAATACTATAATACTCAACACCTCTCTCTTTTACTATGGTTAATAAAGGATTAAAATTATTAGGCAACTTCTTTATATTCAAAACTCCTAAAGCATTTGATGCTATTTTAGTAGTAATAATATTAGAAAAATTAATATTGTTAAGATTTCCAGTTTTTTCTTTTTTCCATTGTTTTACATATAACGGAATAAATTCATTTTGAAGAAAAACATCAGTTCCTGTCCAAATATTATCGTTAATAGTAGGTTCATTTTGTTGTTTCCAATCAATAGAAAACGATAAATTTTCTTGACCAAACATCAAAAAAGTACCAAGAAAAAAAAAGATTAGATATTGTAGCTTCATTTTTAGCAAATTATTGTACGAATATAACAATTTACACGTTGTTAGCTATATGATATTTGTTGTTATAATTAAATTGTGTAATTAAGTATTATATGATATCTTGCGAATGATTTAACATGATAGAGACCGCTATTTATATGAAAAAAATAATAAAAACATCATTGATTTACAGTGGTGTAATTCTTATTATGACAAGTTGTTTTAATCAAAGACGTGACTTTGGTTCAGACAGATATTCCGAAAATATTGGATATGATTTTAGCAATCCCGAATACGGTGGCTTAACTAGATTATCAAATACAGTTAAACAAGAAACTCCTCCTGGAATGGTTTACGTTGAGGGAGGTGTGTTTACAATGGGACAAGTTGAACAAGATGTAATGGGAGGTGTTAATAATAAGCCTAAAAACATACATGTTCAAAGTTTTTATATCGATGATTCTGAAGTTTCTAACAAAGAATATCTAATATATTTAGATTGGTTAGCGAAAGTATTCCCTAAAAACAATCCTAAATACAAACATATTTATACTGCTGCATTGCCAGATACTACCGTATGGAGAAACCCTTTAGGTAACGATGGTAACTTGCCAAAAACATATTTAAGGCACAGAGCCTACGAAAATTACCCGGTAGTTGGTGTAAGTTGGCTACAAGCAAATGATTATTGTAAGTGGAGAACAGATAGAATTGCTGAAAAAAAATTAATGGAAGAAGGGATTCTAAAACCTTTATACAATAATGGAACTGTTTCTGTAGAAGGTAGAAACCATTTTGATATTGAAGTTTTTGAAGCCAACCCTAATCTTTTATTTGGAGGTGATAAATCTATTTACACAGATTACGTAACACAACCAGAAGAAGAATATGCAGGTAACGACTCTATAATTAATACAACTCCTGTTAACTCTAACAACAAACTAAATATAAACCAACAATCTCCTACTCCAGATTTTAGATTACCTACCGAAGTAGAATGGGAATATGCTGCAAAAGCAGATATAGAAAATCGTTATTATAATACCATTAGAGGTAGAAAAAAATATGCTTGGAGAGGGGAATCTACCAGAGATGAGCAAAACAAATACTACACTCAACATGCTAACTTTAAACAAAGTAATGGAGATTATAGCGGTATTGCAGGTTGGAGTTCTGATTATGGTGATATAACTACTCCTGTAAGAAGTTTTCCACCAAATGCATATGGATTATATGATATGGCAGGAAATGTAGCTGAATGGGTTTTTGATGTTTATAGACCTACTATCGATGCTGAATTAAATGATTTTAACTATTCTAGAGGAAATATCTATCGCAAACCAAAATTAGATGAAAATGGAAACGTAATTGTTGCTACTTTTAATGATATTGTTTACGATACACTTCCTAATGGAAAAGTTGTTCCTTCTGTTTTACCAGGACAAATTGTTAAGGAAAGAGTGACTGATAATGATTTATATTTAAATCCTAATTATCAAAAAGCTGACAATAGAGACTTTGCTAATGGTGATAGAATTTCAAGCAGAGATTATGCAGAAAATGATGAAAATAGAAAGAGAATGTATAATTCTCCTATTTTACTTCCTCCAACAATAAATGAGGAAACTGGTAAAGTTGAATATAGATATGATGACAAAACAAGAACAACATTAATCACTGATTACTCAAGAGTATACAAAGGAGGTTCTTGGAAAGACAGAGCTTATTTATTAGACCCAAGTCAACGTAGATATTTAGAAGAATATATGTCTACTAATTACATAGGTTTTAGATGTGTAGTAACCAAAGTGGGAGAAGGTAAAGAAAAAGACCGAAGATCTCCTTTTAATATATCTTATTAAAACATAATTTACTAAAAAAGGGTTTGCAATATGCAAACCCTTTTTTAATTCAGTTTATACTCAAAACCTTCTTTGTCCAAATAATCAAACAATTCAGAATTTACATTTAATTTGTAAGTTCTTGAAGGCATTTCAATATCTATTTTATCTTTATCCGAAATTAAATTAAAACCAACTGTTTGTTTTGCTCCATCCCCTGTATAACCAGATAGCAACATTTCTAATTGTTCAATTCGTTCTTTTCTAATTTCATGTAACCTAAGTTTAAATGTAATCTTTTTACACTTTTTATCCATTACATCAGACAGTAAAGAAAAATCAGAAAACTTAATTCTTGGTTCCCCTAAACTACCATCTTTTTGCATCCATCCTTTTTGAATAGTTCCAGTTAAATATAAAAATGAATTTGGAACTAATAAATGTTGAAAACGCATATAATCTTCACCAAACAATCTAAACTCGTGTGAATCGCTATAATCTTCAATTATAAATGATCCCCATCCATTTCCGTTTTTTGCAATTCTATGCTCTGCACTAGTTAAAATTCCAGCAAAAGAAAAGTTCTTCCCTACATGATTTTTTAAATCATCTTTAAACATACTCACCCCACAATTGGTGAATTTCATTTCATTTCTATAATCATCTAAAGGATGTGCAGAAATGTATATCCCAACCATTTCTTTTTCCTTAGATAACAATTCCATAGTCCCCCAAGTTTCACAAGGAGGTACCTGTGGTTCTGGTAATTGTACATCAGAAGCTTCTCCAAAAAGAGAAACTTGAGAAGAGTTCATACTTTCTTGATAAGCATGACCAAATTTCATTGCTTTTTCTAAAAAAGTCATTCCTTTTTCATCAGTAGCAAAAAACTGTGCTCTATGAACATTTCCAAAAGAATCGAATCCTCCTGCCAAGGCCAAACCTTCGAATGCTTTTTTATTACAAGTCCTTAAATCTACACGTTTGGCTACATCAAAAATAGAAGTAAATGGCCCGTTTTCTTTTCTCTCTCTAATAATTCCATCAACAGCAATTCCTCCAACTCCTTTAATGGCAGCCATTCCAAAACGCACAGCTCCCTCATCATTTACAGAAAATTTAGCATAAGATTCGTTAACATCAGGTCCCAAAACAGTTAAGCCCATACGCTTACACTCTTCCATAAAAAAGGTTACTTGTTTGATATCATTCATGTTGTTAGACAACACAGACGCCATATATTCTGCAGGGTAATGAGCTTTTAAATATGCTGTTTGATAAGCAATCCAAGCATAACAGGTAGAGTGAGATTTGTTAAAGGCATAAGAGGCAAATGCTTCCCAGTCCTTCCATACCTTTTCTAATTTTACAGGATCGTACCCTTTTGCTGCAGCTTGTTCAATAAACAGAGGTTTCATTTTAGCCAGTACCGCAATCTGTTTTTTACCCATTGCTTTACGTAAGGTATCGGCTTGACCTTTGGTAAAGCCTGCCAAACTTTGAGAAAGTAACATTACCTGCTCTTGATAGACTGTAATTCCATAAGTCTCTGCCAAATACTCATCCATATCTGGTAAATCGTAAACAATTTCTTCTCGTCCGTGCTTACGATCAATAAAGTTTGGGATATATTCTAAAGGCCCCGGTCTATATAATGCGTTCATCGCAATTAAATCGGCAAAAACTGTCGGTTTTAATTCACGCATATATTTTTGCATCCCTGGAGATTCGTATTGGAAAATACCTACGGTTTCTCCTCTTTGGAACAATTCATATGTTTTTACATCGTCAATAGGAAAAGATTCTGGATCTAATTCTACTCCATGTCTAGCTTTTACAATTTTACATGCATGTTTTATCAATGTTAGGGTCTTCAGACCCAAGAAGTCCATTTTTAATAATCCAGCACTTTCTACTACCGAGTTATCAAACTGCGTTACATACATGTCTGAATCTTTTGCCAAAGACACAGGAACAAACTTGGTAATATCATCAGGAGTAATAATTACTCCACAAGCATGAATTCCAGTATTACGTACCGAACCTTCTAAAACCCTAGCTTTATTAACAGTTTCAGCTTCTAAACCAACACCATCAGAAATTCGTTTTAACTCATTTACCATTTCCATTTCTTCGGATCGTAGTTTAGATGACAGTTCTTTATCATCTAATCCAAAGATTTTTTTCAGCTTCATCCCAGGAATCAACTTGGCAATTCTATCTGCTTCAAACAATGGTAAATCTAAAACTCTGGCCGTATCTCTAATTGAAGATTTAGCCGCCATGGTACCATAAGTAATAATTTGTGCTACTTGATTGGCTCCATATTTTTTAATTACATAATCTATAACACTACCTCGACCTTCATCATCAAAATCAATATCAATATCGGGCATGGATACACGTTCCGGATTTAAAAATCTCTCAAAAAGTAAATCGTACTTAATAGGGTCAATATTTGTAATCCACAAACAATAAGCTGCAACAGAACCAGCTGCAGATCCACGACCAGGACCAACAGAAACGCCCATTTCTCTTGCTGCTCTAATAAAATCTTCTACAATTAAGAAATATCCTGGATATCCTGTTTTGGCAATTACATCTAACTCTAAGTCTAATCGTTCTTTAATTTCAGGAGTAATTTCTCCATATCTTTTCTTTGCTCCTTCATAAACTAAGTGTCCTAAAAAATTATTCTCTCCTCTTTTTCCACCATCTTCTAAATCTTTAGGATCTTTAAACTCTTCTGGAATATCAAAAGCAGGTAGTAATACATCACTTGCCAAAGTAAAGGGAGTAATTTTATCTACCAATTCTTGAATATTGCTAATTGCCTCAGGAATATCAACAAAAAGTTCCTTCATTTCTTCGGAGCTTTTAAAATAATATTGATCATTTGGCAAACCATAACGATATCCTCTTCCTCTTCCTATTGGAGTGGCTTGTTTTTCTCCATCTTTTACACACAACAAAATATCGTGTGCATTGGCATCTTCTTGATCTATGTAAAAAGTGTTGTTTGTAGCTACAACTTTTATATCGTGTTTTTTAGAAAACTCTAATAACACCTTATTTACAACATTTTCATCTTCTTGACCATGTCGCATAAGTTCTATATACAAGTCATCACCGAATTGTTCTTTCCACCAAATTAATGCATCTTCAGCTTGATTTTCTCCAACATTTAAAATTTTACTTGGAACTTCTCCATATAAATTTCCTGTTAAAACAATTACATCTTCTTTGTATTGCTCAATCACCTTTCTGTCAATCCTTGGCACATAATAAAATCCATCTACAAAGGCGGTAGAAGACATTTTTGCCAAATTTTGATATCCTTTTCGGTTTTTAGCAAGCATTACTACTTGATATCCATTATCTTTTTTTGTTTTATCTAAATGATTTTCACAAACAAAAAACTCACATCCTACAATAGGTACTAATTCTTTTTCATCAAAAGCCTCTCCTTTTTCTTCAGCTTCTGCCTTTCTACTCTTTACACCACTATTGTATCCAGCTACTGCATTGGTAAAGTGGAAAGCAGCCATCATGTTACCTGTATCTGTCATAGCAACTGCAGACATTTTATGTTTACCTGCATTGCTAACCAAAGCACCAATCTCTATAGTAGATTGTAAAATAGAATATTGTGTATGATTGTGAAGATGTGCAAAAGAAACTTCTTCTAATTTTGCTAAACTTTCTTTTACATTAACGCCTTTTCCTTTTGCTCCTGCTTGTTCAGATTGACGTTTTCTGATTTTATCACTTTCCTTTTTTAAGTTTAAGTGCTTTAATCCTATAACTTCAAAAGGCTTAGGGTTTACCGTTTTAAACTCTGTAAAATAAGAAGAATCTACATCTAACTGTTCCTTTGTAAAACCATCTTTTCTTATCAATTCAAAGAAACAACGTGTTGTAGCTTCTACATCGGCGGTTGCATTATGGGCTTCTCCAAAACCAACTCCAAACAAATAATTATGAAGTTCTGTTAAGGTTGGTAATTTAAACTTTCCTCCTCTACCTCCAGGAATTTGACACATGCTTGCTGTAACTTCTGTACAGGTATCTAAAATCCCCAACATATTTTTATCGTCCTCCGATAAATCATCAATAGCCATTGGTCTATTTTTGGGAACTTTTGAGGTAAAGTTATATTCTTCTAAGTCAAAACTATCAAACTCAAATGCTTTAAAATTAGGAGTTACACCAGCCCTGATAAATTCAGTCCCCATAATGTTAACATCAAACGTAACATTTTGCCCTACCAAAAATTTTGTTTTCCCTAAAACTTTATTGAAACGCTCTAAACTTTCTTGTAAAGAAATTCCTTGTTCTTGAGCCAATTCTGTAGAAATACCATGAATTTTTTCAGAATCAAACGGAATATTAAATCCGTCTGGTTGTACCATAAAATTATCGTGTTCTACCACACGTCCCATATCATCATGTAACTGCCAAGCTATTTGTATACACCTAGGCCAGTTTTCAACATCTGTCATTGGAGCCTTGTAGCTCTTTGGTAAACCTGTTGTTTCTGTATCAAAAATTAAGTACATCTAGTTTGTTTTGGGAAAGTTTAAAATTACAAAATATATCACGTAAAAAATTATTGATATCGTACCCAAACAAAATAGTTATCAACTTAAAATTATATTATATTTAATATAATCTGCATTGCAATGAATCATGAAAAAAATACTAGAAAACACACAATGGGATATCTTAATTATTGGAGGTGGCGCTACAGGAGTTGGAACTGCTATAGATGCTGCTTCTAGAGGATACAAAACTTTACTGGTAGAAAAAGAGGATTATGGAAAAGGGACTTCTAGTAAAAGTACTAAATTGGTTCACGGAGGTGTTCGTTATTTACAACAAGGAAACTTTTCGTTAGTCTTAGAAGCTTTAAAAGAACGTGCCATTTTAAAAAGAAATGCTCCACATATTGTACACGATTTAAAATTTGTAGTACCAACATATGATTGGTGGGAAAGTCCTTTTTATGGTATTGGTTTAAAATTATATGATTGGTTAGCTGGAAAAGAAGGTTTTGGAGATTCTGAATTGATTTCTAAAGAAGAAACTATTCAATTTATTCCCACAGTAACTCAAGAAGGTTTACGTGGCGGAGTAATTTATCACGATGGTCAATTTGATGATACTCGTTTACTCATTAACATGATGCAAACTGCCAAAGAACAAGGAGCTACAGTTTTAAATTATACTCAGTTTTTAGAGTTTACAAAAAATGATGGTGAATTGATTGACGGAGCTATTATTCAGAATATACATACCCTAGAAAAATATACAATTCGTGCTAAATCAGTCATCAATGCAACAGGTGTATTTTCTGATAGTATTAGACAAAAAGATCAAACAAATATTCATAAAATAATAACCAGTAGTCAAGGTGTTCACATTGTTTTAGACAAAGAGTTTCTTCCTGGAGATACTGCTATTATGATTCCACATACTGATGATGGTAGGGTTTTATTTGCAGTTCCTTGGCATGATAAAATCCTTATTGGAACAACTGATACTCCTGTAACTAAATATTCTTCTGAACCTTTAGCCAAAGAGCAAGAAATAGAATTTTTATTAACACATACTGCAAAGTACCTAACTAAAAATCCTACTAAAAAAGATGTCAAAAGTATTTTTGTAGGTTTACGACCTTTGGTAAAAAGTGGAAATGCAGAAGATACTGCGGAAATTTCTAGAGAACATGTTATAGAAGTTAGTAAGAGTGGATTGATAAGTATTGCTGGAGGTAAATGGACTACTTATAGAAAAATGGCTGAGGATGTTGTTGACAAAGCAACAATGGTCGCGATATTGCCTTTTGTTAAATCTGAAACCGAATTCTTAAATATTCATGGACATAGAAAATTAAAATCAGAAACCAATCCTTTGGCTATTTATGGAACTGATGAAAAACAAATAAAAAAGCTGTTTACTTCTAATCCTGAATTAAAAGAAAAAATTCACCCTAATCATCCTTATATAAAGGCACAAATTGTTTGGGCTGTACAGAATGAAGATGCTAAAACTATTGAAGATTTTTTAGCTAGAAGAATTCGTTTGTTATTTTTAGATGCCAAGGCGACCATAGAAGCATCTGAAATGGTTGCTAATATAATGTCTGTAGAGTTAAAACAAAGTAATGCTTGGATACAGAATCAAATATCAGAGTTTAAAAAACTAGCACAGCAATATTTATTGAAATAAAAAACTCGTAGAAATTCTACGAGTTTTAAAAAATATCTAAAATTATTCTGCTTTTTCAGCAGCTCTAATTTCCTTAGCTTTTTGCTTTGCTTCTTCGTTTCTTTCAATTTTATGATCTGGCCTTGTCCATTTAGGATTTTCTCCTAATGGTTTATATTCAGATTCTTCTGCAGAAACAGATTTAGGCTGAACCTTTTTGGTAAAAGGTTTCATGGCTTTTAATCCTAATTTTTCAAACAATTTCATATCCTCATTTACATCAGGATTTGGAGTTGTTAATAATTTATCTCCAGCAAAAATAGAATTAGCCCCAGCAAAGAAACAAAATGCTTGTCCTTCTTGACTCATTTGTGTTCTACCTGCTGATAATCTAACTTGTGTTTCTGGTAATACAATTCTAGTAGTTGCAACCATACGAATCATATCCCAAATTTCTACTGGTTTTTGATCTTCTAATGGTGTTCCTTCAACAGCAACTAAGGCATTAATCGGTGTAGATTCTGGTTGTGGATTCAAAGATGATAAAGCTACTAACATTCCTGCTCTATCTTCAACAGATTCTCCCATACCAATAATTCCTCCAGAACAAACTGTAACATTTGTTTTACGAACATTATCAATAGTATCTAATCTATCTTGATATCCTCTAGTAGAAATAACTTCTTTATAATATTCTTCTGAGGAATCTAAATTATGATTATAGGCATACAAACCTGCTTCAGCCAAACGTTTTGCTTGATTTTCTGTCACCATACCTAAAGTACAGCAAACTTCCATATCAAGTTTATTAATCGTCCTAACCATTTCTAAAACTTCATCAAACTCAGGACCATCCTTTACATTTCTCCATGATGCTCCCATACAAACTCTAGAAGAACCAGATGCTTTTGCTCTTAAAGCTTGTGCTTTTACTTGCTGTACTGGCATCAAATCATTTCCTTCAATATCTGTATGATAACGAGCTGCTTGTGGACAATATCCACAATCTTCTGAACAACCTCCTGTTTTTATAGATAATAAAGTTGATACTTGAACTTCATTTGCTTCGTGGTGTAACCTATGTATTGTTGCAGCTTCGTATAAAAGCTCCATTAATGGTTTATTATAAATCTCAAGGATTTCTTCCTTTGTCCAATTGTGTCTTACTTCACTCATAAGTTTCATTTATTGATTCGGTAAAAGTACTAAAAAATGCTTCTTTAAAACTAATTTCTCTTTAAAACAATACTCACGGCATTCCCGCCAAAGCCTACTGCATTAATCATAATACGTTCAATTTTTTTAGGTTGTTTTAAATCAGGTAAATATGGTATTCCTATAAACTCTTGTTTGTCTAACATCAACAAAGCCAACTCCATACTTAAAGAACCTGACGCTCCTAAAGTATGACCTATTTTCCATTTATTTGAGGTAATAGCCGGAATTTCATCAGTAAAAACTTTTTTTATAGCTTTTATTTCAGACAAATCTCCCTTAATAGTACCAGGTGCGTGCATCACAATAACATCAACATTACCGTTTAAGCCTTTTAAAGCCATTTTCATAGAATCCTGAAAACATTCTGCTTCATCTGTTATAGATATGTTATGCTTTAACTTTTCTGTAGCAAAACCAATAGACTCAATAAAAGCAACTGCGTTTTCTTTCATCCCTTTTTCTAAGCAAAAAATAGCAGCCCCCTCGCCTAAACACATAGTATTTCTGTTTTTATCTAAATCTAAAGCCTTACAAGGATATGCTCCATTATTATCTGCATAAATTTTAATAGCTTTCATTTGGGCAATAGTAAAAGCAGTATTGGGAGCCTCTGTTGCTCCTACCATAAACTTATCAGACATTCCTGAATTTATCCAAGCAATACCATTTAACACGGCATGTAAACCTGTGGAACAAGTAATAGAATGTGATATTGTTGGTCCTTTTGATTGTAAATCATCTGCAATCCAAGTAGATAAATTACC